>JANXSK010000218.1 GCA_025352695.1 Ferruginibacter sp.
ACGAAAAGAACAAACACAAAATTTTAGCTCAAAAAAAACAGTACACCCCCATTTGCAAAAACAATTTGACTTTTGAATGGTAGTAAGCTATTCCTTAGATTTATATAGCAAAGTTTAAATTATCTCGGACAACAATAATTTTTAATCAATAATAAATTTTATAAATAGTTTAATAAAGGGTTTCGCGACATTTTAGTTTCATACTTTTATTGCATGAAAAATTTATTATTATTAATATTTTCGGTCATTTTATTTGCTTCATTAGCTGCAAATGCTCAGATAAAGCATACTCCTGTTAAAGGTAAATTATTTATCATTGGCGGTGGTGATAGATCTGCGGAATTGATGCGAACGATGCTTGCTACTGCTGCACCCGGCCCTAAAGATTATGTAGTGGTTTTGCCAATGTCGGGAGAAAACCCGGATACTTCTTTTTATTATTTTAAAGAAGACCTGCAACCTGTTTGTAACAACGCCATCGTGAATTTTAATTTTACAAAGGAAAAGGTAAATAATAAAAGCTGGCTTGATTCATTGGTCAATGCACGGCTAATTTTTATTACCGGTGGAGATCAGGAAAGGTTTATGAATATTGTTTTACATACACCTGTTTACGATGCCATTCATAAAGCATATGTCAATGGTGCCACTATTGCCGGAACTAGTGCAGGTGCTGCGGTAATGAGTGAGCAAATGATTACAGGCAAACAATTGACAGATACTAACTACAGTGCAACCTTTAAAAAAATTCATCAAAATAATATAGAAATTAAACAAGGCTTAGGCTTACTAACCAATGCTGTAATTGACCAGCATTTTGTTGTACGCAGTCGCTACAATCGTTTGCTATCGGCCATTGCAAAGTTTACAACCTATGCCTGCATTGGTATTGATGAAGCAACTGCTATAATTGTTGAGGGTAATAAAATAAAGGTAGCAGGCGAAAGCCAGGTGGTGTTATTGCAAAAACCGGTTGATCTAAAAATAACAACTAACGGCTTAATTAAAATGCAAAGCATTCAGTTAAGTATGTTTACCGCTGGGGATATATTTTACATTAAACAGGGAAATTAATGTTTTAATGGTAGTTTAAAAGACAGGAATTTGCTAGAATCAATTTTAACAAATAATTACGACCTTATTTACTGAATTATTTTCGAGTTACACCGCAACGATACACAAGAGTTTCCAACAAATAAAAATATGATTTTATTACATGACAGTACAGCTTCATTTTTTGCTTAATTTACAGTTTATACAATTAGGTAGGCTAAAATTAAATTGATTATATGAATTTTAACGAAAATGTTTTTATTCACCACGTTTATTTTTGGCTTAATAATCCTGCAAGTGTAATAGAGCGTAACCAGTTATTAAAAGGATTAAAAAAATATTGTTTGGCCCTGTCATCAACAGTTTTCCGATTGGTTTACCTGCCACTACAAGTGGGGAAGTTAAAGAAACTTTGATACAATAAATATGAAAAAATGTGTACAAAAAATTCACACTATTAAACGATTTTTTAACCATATAAATTTGCCACTTTAATAAAGAAATATGAAAAAGAAAAATGATCAGGATTCCCGGAGAAAATTTATAAAAAATGTTTCCGTTGCTGCTACAGGTTTTTTTATTGTTCCCCGCCATGTTTTAGGCAGAGGGTTTATTGCGCCAAGCGATAAATTAAATATTGCAGGCATTGGTGCAGGCGGTAAAGGCGAAAGTGATTTGTCAGAATTCTCTAAAAGTCCGTCTGTAAATATCATAGGTTTATGTGATGTGGATGACAGATCTTCAGTAAAATCCAGGGCACGTTTTCCAAAGGCAGCCTATTACAAAGATTACCGGGAAATGCTTGCCAAAGAAGCAAAAAATATAGATGCAGTTTCAGTATCGATACCAGATCATGGGCACGCAGTAGCAGCATTTGCAGCCATGCAAATAGGAAAACATGTGTATGTGCAAAAACCAATGACACACGATATTTACGAGGCAAGAATATTAACACAGGCGGCGAGAAAATATAAAGTAGTTACCCAAATGGGTAATCAGGGTGCTTCTTTTGATGGAGTTAAAAAAATGCAGGATTGGTACAAAGCAGGGTTGATAGGAGATGCTGTAGATATTTATTGCTGGACAAACAGACCAGTATGGCCGCAAGGTTTTGGTAAGCCAACTGGCAAAGAAGAAGTACCAAAAGAATTGGATTGGAATTTATGGCTTGGTCCAACAGCATGGGAAGAATATCATAAAGGATTTGTGCCGTTTAACTGGCGAGGTTATCCAAGTTTTGGCACTGGCGCTTTGGGAGATATGGGTTGTCATATTATTGATCCTGCTTTTAAAACTACCGGTCTCGGGTATCCTTCAGAAGTAGAATGTAGCGTGGTTGATTTATATGAACAAATGTGGACACCGGCTTATCATCCAGATAGTTTTCCTGCATCCTCTTCTTTAAAATTAAAGTTCCCGGGAAAAGGCGGTAAACCAGATACCTATTTACATTGGGTAGATGGAGGACTTTTGCCAGACAGGCCGCAAGAATTAGGGCCAAATGAACCTATGGGCGATGATGGCGGAGGTGCAATTATTATTGGCACCAAGGGTAAAATGATTTGTGGTACTTATGGTAATAATGCCATGTTGCTGCCAACAGCACTTTCAAAAGATATTAATGTGCCGCAGGTAACAAAAAGAGTTCCTGAAGGCCATTATTTACAATGGGTAAATGCCTGTATCGCAGGATTTGGAAAAAATGATCTTAGTTCATCCTTCGACTATGCAGGCCCTTTAACCGAATCAATTTTAATGGGTAACCTGGCTTTGCGTTCATGGAATATTAAAGATGCGAAAGGTGGTTTTCCGGGAAGAAAGAAATTACTTTGGGATGCAGAGAATATGAAGATTACTAATTTTGATGAAGCCAACCAGTTTGTAAAAAGAACTTACAGGGATGGCTACAAATTTGAATTGTAAAATATTATTTATAAAAAAAACCTCCATTTTAATGGAGGTTTTTTTATGTCATTTTAAATATTACATTTCAGGTAGCTTATACATTTAATCCAGTTTTGGAGTAAGAATAATTTCTGTTCTTCTGTTTTTGGCTCTTCCTTCTGCATTGGAATTGCTTTCAACCGGATCGTAAAAACTATGGCCAGAGGCGATTATCCTTATCAGATCTACTTTGTAATTATCTACCAGTATACGGACTATTGCATTAGCTCGGGCTGTACTTAAATCCCAATTATCTTTATACTTTATCCAGATTGGAATACTATCCGTATGATCTTCAATATTTACCGAGACATCTGCTTCCACATTAAGTACGGCTGCAAGTTTGGATAGCGCATCAATTCCATTTTTATTTACAATTGCACTTCCTGAAGGCAACAATAAATTTTCTGAAAGACTAACATATACATTACCTTTTTTTTGTACCACTGAAAGATCGTTGGAATTAAATCCTTTCAAAGCTTCTGCCATTTTATTTTTTAGTAGTATTGACTGATTTTTTTGTTGTGCCAGCAGTAGTTGCAATTGTTTTAATTTTTACCTTTCCTGTTGTAATGCTATTTGTTGTTCTTCTAAAGTTTGTTTTTGCTGATCCAATGTTTGTTTGCTTTGGCCAAGCTTATTTTGTTGGTCTGCAGTTTACTGCCCTAACTCGTTGTTTTGATTATTGAGTGTGGCAATCTTACCATTTAATATTGTCATTTCCGCTTGTAGTCCGGCAATTTTTTTTGCCAGAGAAGTACTGTCAGTACGAAGGCCTTTAGTCTGCAATTGAGATTGCTTTAATAATCTTTTAGGAACACAACCAGATAGCAGTAGTGTTCCAACTGCTATGGTGAGAATTTTTTTCTTACAATAAATTTTACCTTCTACTATAGAAAACTATGCCCCAACAAAAAAATCTTTTGTTGGGGCATAGTTGTTTTATGGTGCTCCATAATTATACTTTTATCATCTACCTGTTTTGTAAAACCAATTATCTTCTGCAATACCAAAGTGCTAATAGTTGCTACAGATCTACCATGTGCCCGTTGGTCATTTTCGTACACAGCAACTCCTTATTGTGCCAACATTTCAGCAATAGGCGCACAACGTTCTGCATATTCTGCCATGCAATGTGCAATATGCAAAATACATGTTGGAGGTTTATCAGGTAACCATTCATATAGGGGTATGCTGTGAGCATCGACATCCACTAAATGAAAAGATTTCTTTTGCATATTATGCTGCATCGGTAGTTTTTATTTTTTTATCCCTGCTCTTTTTTTCATTTCGTCTATCGGCATTGCAATCATTCGGCCAATTGGCTGATTGCCCCTGTAAGTAATTACCTTAAGCATCACAGCATCTTTTGGAGGTGCAAGTGCTGCAGTATATTTAGGATAAAACCTGTCTGGAAAAGAGTTGTCAAAACTGTAATGGGTGTCCAAGCCTTCTACTTCATTCTTTAGTTCTATTAGTAATTGACCATTGCTATTCTTTGCAATAAATTCAGGATCGTACATGCTTGGTGCATATTTTACTTCTTGTATATCAAAACGTTTAAAGTGCTGTTCAACTTTTGTAACAAAACCATTCCAGTTCTTTTTTTCTTTTGGCGACCATACGCACTCTGCAATTGCGAAGCCCCTTGGCCACATCATATATTGCATGTGGCGTACAGAGGGCAACTGTTCGCTCCACATATTGGCCTGCCCTCCTTTAATATATTTGGCATCTACTCCGGCTGGTACAGGATCAAACATATAAGTTTTGTTTAATCGCAACGTTGCATACACCCTTGGTTCTATTATTTGATCTCCCTGCATATAATCAACGTAAGCAAATGTAGAGGGACTCATTACTACATCATGTTTTAATTTGGCAGCTTGTATACCTCCCAACTCTCCACGCCAGCTCATTACGGCTGCATTGGGTGCAAGGCCGCCTTCAAGTATTTCATCCCATCCCATAAATTTTTTACCTTTGTTTTCAACAATTTTTTCAAGCCTTTTTTCAAAATAGGCCTGTACTTCCATCATTGTTTTTAAGCTTTCTTTTTTCATCAAGGCATTAATAGCGTCACTTTTTTCCCAATAGTTTTTTGGGCATTCATCACCACCTACATGAATATATTCAAAAGGAAAAAGTGCTGCAACTTCAGTCATCACTTTATCTAAAAAAACATATACTTTTTCGTTAGCAGGGCAAAGGGTATTGTCCTTTAAGGCAATAGGGGGGTGGCCATGCGACCAATCCATAAAATTTTCGCCTGAACCAACTTCGTATTTATCTGCTCCAGTTGTACAGGATAATTCAGGATACGAAGCCACCGCTGCAAGGCTATGGCCGGGTACATCTATTTCAGGTAAAATATTTACAAAACGTTCTTTTGCATATAGCACTACTTCCTTAATATCTTCCTGTGTATAAAAACCACCATAAGTACGTGGTTCAGTAGGTAATGGTTCAGAAAATGTACCAAAATAACCAGTCTTGTCTGCACTCCATGCACCCTTTTTTGTAAGGTTGGGGTAACTCTTTATTTCTATGCGCCAGCCCTGATCATCTGTTAAATGCCAGTGAAATAAATTGAATTTATACCGGGCCATCAGGTCAATAAAATCCTTTACTTCTTTTTTTGTGAAAAACCGTCTCGATACATCCAGCATTAAACCACGCCAGCCAAAACGTGGGTAATCAGTGATGCTTACACAGGGAGTCTGCCATTGCACCTGTTGTACCGCAACATTACTTTCTATAGCTGCTGGAAATAATTGCAGTAGGGTTTGCACACCATAAAATAATCCGGCGGGCTGATTTGCTGTGATGATGATGTTGCTGGTAGTAACTGTTAACTGGTAGCCTTCGTTGGCAATAATTTGATTGGCTGTTTTATTAAGCACAAGTTTAATAACAGCAGCAGAATTTTGGTTGCTGATTGAAACCGTATTGCCTGTTGCCATTGTTAAGCGCTGTTGTAAAAAATTGGCAGTTTGCTTTAATTCAGGTAAGCCAGGTAATTCAATACTGATATTTTTGGGCAAAACAAAGGTGCCTGCATTTTGAACGAGTTGAACTGGTTCGGGAATGATAGCAATGCTGGCTTGTATATTTTGACAAATTGCGTGTATACCTAGCAGACAGCAGGACAGTAAAAGTGCTATTTTTTTCATACGTAAAGCTTGGTTTAATTAATTATTTTAAACATTTTCAATTCAAATGTAAGCCTAATTATCAGGTGTTTATTATATCAACCGTTTGCACAAATTGTATTGTGCGGCCTTATATTTAAAAAAAGTAAAGTAGAATTTTACAGAATACGGTTGCTTGAAATCAATTATAAAAAATGAGTTTTTCCTTTAGACATTTTCGGAACTAAACGTATTTAAACTATATTACGTTTTAGTACACCAAAACCTTTCAATCTTTCAATTATAAAAAACAGCTGAATGAAAAAAATACTGTCGACCGTACTTTTTTTAGTATGCTTATTGCAGCTTATTGCACAGAATACTCAAAATAATCCTGGCTCTAACCATGGTAATAAATTTGAACAGTTGGGTACGATTCTTCCTATGGCAAATGAGTACCGTACAGCGAGTGGTGCACCGGGACCAAAATACTGGCAGCAACGTGCAGATTATACTATTAAAGCTACACTTGATGAGAAAAATTTACTCCTTTCTGGCAGCGAAGTCATAACCTACTATAACAATTCGCCCGACGTACTGGAATACCTGTGGATACAGTTAGATGAAAACGAACACAGCTCCAAAAATAATTCCGGTTATGAAGATACCAGTAGCCTTACAAAGAATATTGATTTTGATCTGTTAGAAAAAATTGATGCGCAAAAAACAGATAATGGTTATGGCGATAAAATTGTCAAACTAACCGACGGACAAGGCAAGGCATTAAAATATTGTATCAACAAAACCATGTTACGTATAGATTTGGAAAAAGTTATGAATCCAGGGGAAAAAATTATACTCAATATAGACTGGCATTACAAAATACCTGAAAGAATCAGCCAGTTTGCAGGTACTCGTGGAGGCTATGAATTTTTTCCTGAGGATGATAATTCTTTGTTCACCATATCTCAATGGTATCCCCGCTTATGCGTATACAGCGATTTTCAGGGATGGCAAAATCACCAGTTTACTGGTCGGGGTGAATTTGCATTAACCTTTGGCAACTTTAATGTACAGTTAACCGTTCCGGCGGATCATGTGGTGGGCGCTACCGGCGAATGTCAGAATTATAAGCAGGTGCTGAATGCAATGCAGTACGCCCGCTGGCAAAAAGCGCAAACTGTAAATGAACCTTTGCAGATTGTAAATTTAGAGGAAGCAAAGAAAACTGAAAAGCAAAAAGCTAGCGCTACTAAAACCTGGTTGTTTAAAGCAGACATGGTTCGTGATTTTGCATGGACATCTTCCCGGAAATTTATATGGGATGCCATGCCCGCTTTTGTAGAAGGAAAAAAAATAATGTGCATGAGTTATTATTGTAAAGAAGCGTATAATCTTTACAGCAAGTTTTCAACCAAACTGATTGCACATACCATTAAATCCTATTCTCATTTTACCATTCCGTATCCTTATCCTGTAGCACAAAGTGTAGAAGCTGCCAATGGTATGGAATATCCTATGATCTGTTTTAATCCGGGCCGTACCGAAAAAGATGGCAGCTACACAGAGGCTACAAAAAACTATATGGTATTTGTTATAATACATGAAGTAGGGCATAATTTTTTTCCAATGATAGTAAACAGCGATGAAAGACAATGGAGCTGGATGGATGAAGGTCTCAATAGCTTTTGCCAATACCTTACCGAAGAGTTATATGATAACAGGTATGCCACTAAAAGAGGACCTGCCTTTTTAATTACTGATTACATGCGCTTGCCTAAAGATCAGTTAGAACCCATCATGACTAACAGTGAAAATATTGCACAGTTTGGTCCCAATGCTTATGCAAAACCTGCCACTGCTTTAAATGTGCTAAGGGAGACTATTATGGGAAGGGAATTATTTGATTTCTCTTTTAAAAAATATGCACAACGCTGGGCGTTTAAACATCCTACACCTGCAGACCTTTTTAGAACTATGGAAGATGCTAGCGGCGAAGACCTTGACTGGTTTTGGCGTGGCTGGTTTTACAGTACAGAACCTTGTGATATTTCGTTAGACAGTGTAAAAGCTTACCGGCTGGATGCCAATGCAAAAACGAGCATGTTGTATTCAGATGAATCGGTTAATGCCAATGGTATGAAAGCTATTGATAAACCACTTGTGCATGCTTTTGAAGACATTTCTAAAATAAGAAATAGAACAGATAAGAATATTCATTTTTTAACAGACGTGGATACAACCCTGCGTGATTTTTATTGGCGTTACGATCGTGGCCTAGAGAAATATGATTCTACTTTTACTTATAAGGCAACACCTGATTTGGGAGATGTGAGCGATGTTCTTAAACAAAAATATGCAGGCAAATATGTGTACCAGCTAAGTTTTAGCAACAAGGGAGGATTGGTAATGCCTATTATTGTTGAATTTACTTTTAAAGATGGCAGCAAAGAACTGAATCGTATACCTGCACAAATTTGGCGCAAAAATGAAAACAATGTAAGCAGGGTATTTATTACAGATAAGGAACTGGTTTCCGTATTGTTAGATCCTTTAAAAGAAACTGCTGATATTAATGAAAACAATAACTCCTGGCCAGTAGTATTAACACCTACAAAGTTTCAGTTATTTAAGGCAAAGGCACAAGCTACTGGTCAAACAGTAGGACTAAGCCCCATGCAGAAAGCAGCAGGTAATAATAAATAATAGATCGTGTAGAATATACAAAAAGAGTAACAGGCATGCGCTTTTCTGAGAAATTAATGCTTGGTACAAACAATTAATTTCTATGCCTTTTGGCAAAATTTGCAGTTGAATTATTGGGATAGCTATATAAATTTGATTGGTTATATACAATACGTAGCACTTTTTATACGTTCCAGCAAAATCCTAAACTCATTCAATATATAATTCGGCTGCGTAAGCTCTTTTTATAATCCAACTTCCTATGATTAATGAATATCCCCGAAATGCTACACAAGTATTAAAGTTCAATCCACAAATAAATGGACTTCGCTTTTGTGCTGTATTAGTTGTTGTTTGTTATCATTGGCTCCCTACTATTTCTGATATAAAAATGAGTAGTTTCTTCGGAGGTATTGTTAATTTTTTCTTCGTGCTAAGTAGCTATTTAATAACCAGGATATTATTTTCTGCCAAAGAAAAAGGTATTAAAATAGGTATCCAAAAGTTTAGGATAATTAAAATTTTTCTTATCCGTCGTACTATTCGAATATTTCCAGCATATTATATTTTTCTTTTAGTGCTATTGCTTTTGCCAACTATTAGAAATGAAATAAACCATAATGCTGGAATGTATTTTTATTATCTGGCAAACTACCACATATTTCAAAGTCCGGACTGGCCTGTTGTAACATCTCATATTTGGACATTAGCCGTAGAGGAACAGTTTTATCTAATATGGCCGTTGCTTATTATTTTTATTCCATACAGGCATCTTTTAAAATCATTCATAATAATTATTATTGGTAGCGTAGTATTAAGGGCCATAGTTTATGATCCTGCGTATGGTATTCGGCAAGCTATTCTAACCCATTATTGCGTAGATGCCTTTGCTGTTGGAGGGCTTTTGGCTTATAAATACATGACATCTGACAAAGAAAGGATTGCTATAAACAAATATTTTAATATTGTGCTGTATATTGGAATACCTGTAGGAATTTTAATAATACTTACTAAATCACTCTATTTTTCATTTGTAATTAACAGGTTATTATTTGCTTTGATTTCTTTGAAAATTATTGAAGGTGCTATTATTGGGTATAAAAATAATTTCGGAAAATTTCTACAAAATAAAGTGGTGATGTACTTGGGTAGTATTAGTTATGGAATTTATTTATACCATTTACTAGTGCCAGTGCTTTTTTGGAAACTATACAATTTTAGCTATGAATTTGTAAAAGTACATTATAGCGTATTTTTTATCAGGCATGAAAAAGAGATTATGATGGTTCAAAATTTTTTAGTTTTAGAAGTAGTTCGTTTTATAATTTACGCAGTTTTAGTTGTGGCTATAGCTACCATTTCATGGAATTTTGTAGAAAAGCCCATTAATAAATTAAAAGTATTATTCAATTTTGATAATAAGAAAGTGACTTTAAAACCCACAGCTATCAAAAGTCTTCCATTAAAAGTACAAATGTGATATATTTTAATCCAATAAAATTTTTCTACTTCTTATCAATGACTTACTAAATGAATCGGTAATATTGGCTTTGCCAATTTTAAATAGCAATCTTGTATCTTGTAATTCTTTCAACACTTGCAGACTGTTTACTTCCGATAAAATTATTTTTGTTCCCTTGTTCTTTGAGTGTTTATATACTTCTTCCAACGTCCTAATACCCGTTGCATCAATGATAGGTACTTGCCTCATTCGAATAATAAGTACTTTTGGTGGTTTCTCAATAAATCTCATCGCATCTTTAAATTTGTAAGCGGCCCCAAAAAATAATGGTCCTGTAATTTCAAAAACTTCTACATTTTCAGGAATAGTAAAATTTTCAATTGCATCTTTTCCAATTCCATTATCATCAATATTTTTTGTTAAAATACTTACATCACTGAATTTAATCATTTTACGCATAAATAGAAAACCTGCCAATACCATACCTATTTCAATAGCAACTGTAAGATCTACTATTACCGTTAGTAAAAAAGTTGTTAGCATTACAGCCACATCACTTCGAGGGCCTTTAAATACAGAGATAAAATTCTCCCATTCACTCATGTTATAAGCTACCACAATTAATATACCTGCTAGTGTTGCCATTGGTATTAATGCAGCCCACTTGCCAATAAAAAGCATTATTAGCAATAATGTAATTGCATGAACAATGCCTGCAACGGGAGTACGGCCACCATTTTTTACGTTGGTTGCAGTACGAGCAATTGCACCGGTGGCAGGAATGCCACCAAAAATGGAAGAAAAAATGTTAGCTGTTCCTTGTGCAATTAATTCCATATTTGATTTATGATTTCCCCCAATCATACCATCTGAAACAACAGCAGATAATAAGGATTCAATACCACCCAACAAGGCAATTGTAAAAGCAGGTTGAATCAAATTTTTAATAATTGCAAAATTCACATGAGGAATTACTGGCATTGGTAAGTGCGAAGGAATGCTTCCAAATCTGCTACCAATGGAATCTATTGGTAGATGTAATATTTGCATAGCTGCTGTAGTTATTAATATTGCTATCAGCGAACCGGGTATCTTATGCGTCACTTTTGGCCACAGTAAAATAATTGCTACAGTTGTTATGGCTATTGCTACAGCATACATATTTACTGAAATAAAATTTTCAATATAGCTGGACCATTTATCTAAAAAATCTGCTGGTACTATTCCCATCTTTAATCCAAAAAAATCTTTCATTTGAGAAGAAAAAATAAGAAGGGCGATGCCACTAGTAAAACCAATAATTAAAGGATGCGGAATAAATTTTATTACAGAACCAAGTCGGGCTACACCCATAATAATGAGTATTATACCAGCCATGAAAGTAGCGATGATTAAACCGTTTACTCCATGTATCTGCACAATACCATAAACAATTACAATAAATGCTCCGGTTGGGCCGCCAATCTGAACCCTGCTGCCGCCCATTGCTGAAATAATAAATCCGGCAATAATGGCAGTATACAACCCTTTCTCTGGCGATACACCAGAAGCAATGGCAAAAGCAATGGCCAGTGGCAACGCAACTATACCAACTATAAAACCTGCCATCAAATCTTTACCAAACTGCTGGCGGCTATAATTTTTTAAAGTATCAAATATTTTAGGTTTAAACATTGTATTAGCATTTAAGTAGCAGGCATATTTAGTTGGTGTTTAATGCGGTTGAAAGGTATCATAGCAATCTTTATATTACTCAATTGTTTTGCTTTTTCTTTCATAGTGACTAACAATTCGAGACCACATATTATTTTTTTAATAAACCCCAAAAATGTATGAACGCTTACTTTATTTTCTTGTAACAACTTGAAGGCTGCGTTAATTAAGCGCTTTCCCTGGTCTTAATTGACTGCAAACAAAATTTTATTATTAAGTTTTGTTTTATATTGATCAAATGATAAGTAAATAACAAAATATTTTATTGGTTAAAAAGATCATTTTTATGATAAAAAACTTTTTATACAACCGCATTGTTATTTTTAAATTTCCAGTTAACGTTATATTTTATAAAAAAAGATAACCAAACCGCTCTGCTAAGTCTCATGAAATAGGGTTGAAATAAAATCATTAAAACTGCATTTGTACCCATCCACCAAAATACACGGTTATCATCCACAGATATTCCTATAAATATCCACCATGTAACAAAGGTGGAAACAGAAAATGCAACTGTAAGTGCATAACTTACATAACCGGTACCATAATAAAAACCCTGTTCTATTTCCGTTTCCTGCCCACATACCGGGCAATGTTCATTCATCTTCATAAAACTTTTAAGATGGTAAGCGCTTTCATTCTGAAACATATTACCTTCTCGGCAATGAGGACATTTATGATTAAAAATTGCCCACAAAAAATTATGTGTTTTAATCTTTGTTTTGTTTTTCATCTTAAAGTATTTATATAGTTTATTACAATATTTAATTTATAACTTAACCCAATATTTTAGCAATTCATTCATTTCAGAACCTACTATGTGGTAACTTTTTGGTATTTCATCTTCCATGCTGTGAAAGGAAACCAGCTTGGTGCCGGAAGGTTTATTCTCTAATTGTTTACACAAATAGCGGTTGTAATAATTAAATAACTCGAAGGAATAGTCAATGCTTTTGTCTATTTTTTCGGTGCCAGTTATATTCTCATAAAACGCGTTAAAAAAATAAAAGTGGTCGTAATTTCTAAAATCTATTTGAGTAAAGTTTCCGTTCAAAAAAGAAACATTTTTAAGCCCGAGCGTCTCTTTTGCCGCTTCGGAGTGATTGACTAATCGCTTTCGTTGTTCAATTCCATAATAAGATGCTTTTGGTTTGAAGTTAGCAGCAGCCAAACAAAATTTGCCAACGCCACTTCCTATGTCTAATATTTTTACATTTTTTTCAGCAGCTAAAAAAGTAGCAGCCTTTTTTGCAACAACCAACGGAGTCCAGTGTCGCTGAGCAAGTAATTGGATTGAATGGGGATAAAGTTGGTTAAACTGATCATCGGATCTAAACCAATTTTCTGTTTCAATTTTTTTTTCGGATAATAGCATTTTATTATTCTTGCAATTTTTAGATTTTTATTTTGCAAATTTGTTTTTACCATTTAGTATGGTATTGTTTAGGCAGCAATAAA
The DNA here is from genome assembly GCA_025352695.1 of Ferruginibacter sp. Lineage (GTDB taxonomy): Bacteria > Bacteroidota > Bacteroidia > Chitinophagales > Chitinophagaceae > Ferruginibacter. The sequence goes on from JANXSK010000218.1 coordinate 13,447, forward strand.
TCTTTTCTTTCAAGTGGCAGCAATGGTATAATTAATGCAACCCAGCCACTGCCTTCTGCACAATCCAATAACATATTAGGACTTTCAGAAACTAATTTTTCATTTACTTGAATTACCTCCCCATCAACAGGCATGTGCACATCAATTTGATAATCGTTGTATTTTATTGTAGCAATAACTTCACCTTGTTTTTTTATACCACCGATTTCATTAAACTTTATTTCCTGTATTTGTTTAAATCCTGTAAGTTTAAATTTACAAATACCTATATATGCAACCTTTCCCTTAAAGTCAATCCATTCATGGTCTTTTGTGTAATACTGGTCTCTTTTAATTGATTGTTGCTTATTCATATTGCAAAGCTATATTGAATATTTGCACATAGCGGTAAACCTTATCACTACAAAAAGTGAGTTTTATCAATTTTTAAATAGATAAATTTGCTTTAGCCATGAGTATAAAAGGGGTATTTCCAATAGATAACTGGGATTTTAAAAGCGAATCTGTTCTTGCAGATTTGCCTGAGGATGATTTAGAATTACTTACAGCCCACAAATCAGAACAAGTTTATAAAAAAGGAGAAATAATATTTAGGGAAGGTTCTTATCCTTCAGGCATATTTTATATTCTTGAGGGAAAAGTAAAGAAATATAAATTGGATAAAGATGCCAAAGAACAAATTATTTATGTAGCTAATATTGGTGAATTATTAGGTTACCATGCTATACTTTCCGAAGATCGTTATCCCGATTGTGCAGCTGCGCTGGAAGAAAGCAGGATTGTATTTATACCTAAAGAAGATTTTTTAGAAACATTAAACCAATCAAAAGTATTAAGCAAGCGACTATTAAAAACATTAAGTCATGAGTTTGCTGTACTGGCAAATAGCCTTAGTATGTTTGCACAAAAATCTGTAAGGGAAAGATTGGCACTTCAATTAATAGTTCTCAGAGAAAAATATAAAGTAAATTTTCAGCCCGGTATGCCGGTAGAAATAAATATGAGCAGAGATGATTTAGCCAGTCTTGTTGGAACAGCAAGAGAAAATGTAGTAAGGATGCTTTCTGAATTTAAAAGAGACAGTATTCTTGAAACAAAAGGCAGAAAGATTATTGTTATTAATATAAATAAATTAATTAAAATTGCTGACTATAAATAATGTTATTGCTTCTGATATAATTTATTTCTTAGCAACAACTGTACTTAAAGAATGTAACTAATAGAATATAAAATATCTTTTCTGTTAAATGGGTATTTTATTTATTCCCAACCGTGATTCGAACTTAGACAAGGAAAATGAGAATCTGCGGTATTTTCATTTACTCTCGCAAAATTTAAAAAGCAAGCAGCTGGTTTGATAAGGTATCTACAGAAATAAAAAAACTTCAGGAAGTAAAACAAATATTGTCGTGTTAATTATGAATTAGGAGGATAATAATATTTTTATTGGTGTTAACATGTTCGATTCGAATTGTTTATTTATAAATGATAAAAAATCTAATTTTAATAAAGCTTGTGCTAATATTTAAAACAAAATTTTATTTTTAATATCTGGAGTTTATTTTTACAAAGTGGAGAATGTAACATGTTATGATTTTGATAAAAGCAATAGTTGGAGTGAGGCCTGGCAAAACAAAGGATTTCGTACTAAATTAATAGCAGGATTGCTGCTTTTTGTTGGATTGCTGCTTTTTCTTCCTTACTTTTTTGCATTTATAGAAAAACGAGAAGGCGTTGTTATCAACGACTGGCTGCTGCAATTGATACCTGCAAGAAATTTTTCAGTTCTTATTTTCATTCTTATCTGGTCTGTTTTTGTACTAGCTGTTATTCGTAGTGTTCAGGAGCCGGCTACTTTTTTAATGATCCTGCTTTCTGTTGTTGCCATCCTGTTTATAAGAATAATAAGTATTTATTTAGTAGCACTTGATGCTCCAAATGGACTGATTATATTAACAGATCCGTTAACTAGCCTCACTTACGGGGGTAAAGGAATATTTATAACAAAAGACTTGTTTTTCTCTGGGCATACTTCTAACTTATTTATTGTGTATTTATGTCTTACTAAAAAAGGGGATAAAATTTTTGTATTGCTCAGTACGTTTGCTGTTGGAATTTTGGTACTGGTACAACATGTTCATTATTCAATGGACGTTATCGGGGCATTTATATTTACCTGGTTTGTTGTTAAGGGGGTAAAAAAATTGTTGAAACCTTAAATAATTTTAGCATAAATTATTTTTTATTACACAGAGGTGTACGTTTTAAAATTAAAGTGCCACCTTACATAAAACATTATTTATTATGGAAATTAATGTTTTATTAATATTGTGCTTAATACTATTTTCATTATTAAAAAGTAGTAACACTCTTCCATCTTTTATATATAATCTTTATTTTTTACAAATGAGTTTAATATTTAAGGAGTGGCTTTACCAACTCATTATTTAATTCTATTTTATTATTATAATTTTTTTACTGCGTTTGCCACTTAGTAATTTATTTTGTAAAAATTACATTTTAAACTTAATTGGAATAGTACCATAAGATAATAAACAGTACCATTATCTTCATTAAAAATATTATGGGAAACATATTTCCCACTTCCTCAATTAATAATTAATAAACGAATGGCTGAAATAATTTGTAATGTGTGAAAATCTTTTAAAGTCCATGAATTAAGTAAAAAAAAGGGGCTGAATAGAAATTCTGCCCCGTTTTAAATCCAATATCCTATGAAAAACCAAACTAAAAATAGATTAGTTTTATTTTAATTAATAATTTAGTCGATAAGAAATAGTTGTTGGTAGATGAAAATAACGGCAGAGTATTTGTTTTACTGGTTTCAACTAAGATAGTTTTATACTTAATTATGATTACTCCTATTACTTTTATGCTTGCCGATGATGATGCAGTTTATCGAGAATTGATTTTGCAGTACTTACAATTGATTCCCAATTGTCATTGCATTGCAGCCACAGAAAGTGCTTTTAAAGTTAGTGAACAGCTTCAATATTTTAATCCCGATCTTTTAATATTGGATATACAAATGCCGGAATTAAGTGGCTTACAATTTGTAAAAAGTCTTCCGCATCAGCCATTAATTATTTTCATTAGTTCTTACCTTCAGTATGCTGCCGATGCATTTGAAGTGGATGCAATAGATTACCTGGTAAAACCGGTATCGAAAGAACGTTTAATTAAGGCAGTAGAAAAAGCTCGGTTGTTATTGAACATAAAAAATGCAGCAAAAAATAGGGAAGTATTTATACCCTTAGATGACCTTTCTTTTTTTATAAAGGATAAAAATACTTTCATTAAAATCAATTTTAATGATGTGATGTACATTCAATCTTTGGGAGATTTTGTAAATATTTTTTTACAAAACGGCGATAAGAAAATTGCGCTGGTAAGTTTAAAAAATCTTAATCAGCAATTACCACAAACTCAATTTATACGTATTTCACGAACGCACATAGTTAACAAACAAAAAATTACTGCTATTGAAACGACTGGATTACTGCTTGGTAAAATACAATTATTTATAGGTAAAACATATTCGGAAAGTGTGGTGCAGGCTGTAATTGGCTCTAGTGCTGTTAAAAGATTTATTTGATTTTATTGTTTGGAGCGATAAAACCGGATTACTAAACAACTTCCTGGATATCTCTTTATTTATATCCTAAATAAATAATCGATTAAGCAAGAAAATTATTTGTAAGAAACAATCAGCCTATTTTTTTGTCTTTAATAATGTAATTTCAAAAAATCTTTCAGGGAATTAATCAAAATATATTTTTATGAATATGGATAAAAAAATAATAACACTTATGTTGGCAGGTTCTTTAATGATGATAAATAAGATAGAAGCACAATTGCAATATCCAGTTACAAAAAAAATGGATCAGACGGATGATTATTTTGGCACCAAAGTAGCTGATCCTTATCGCTGGTTGGAAGATGATAAAAGTGTAGAAACAAAAGATTGGGTAACAGCAGAAAATATAGTTACACAAACTTACCTGGCTAAAATACCGTATCGGAAAAAATTTCAGGATGCAATAGAAAAAGTATTTAACTATCCTAAATACTCAGCTCCTTTTAGAAAGGGAGAATGGTTTTATTTTTATAAGAATGATGGTCTGCAAAATCAAAGTGTTTTGTATCGGCAGAAAGGTTTAAGCGGAGCAGTGGAAGAAGTATTGGATCCTAATAAATTAAGTCCTGACGGCACTACTCGTTTGCAATTATTCTCATTAAGTAAAAATGGGAATTATGCCGCAGTTGGTTTAAGCAAGGGCGGTAGTGACTGGCAAACTTTTAATGTAAGAGATATGAAAACTGGAAAGGATTTGGCCGATCAACTGGAATGGGTAAAAATTAGTGGAGCTGCCTGGAAAGGCAATGGTTTTTATTATAGCCGTTATCCTGCACCGGAAAAGGGAAGTAGCGGATTAAGTGCAAAAAACGAAAACCACCAGGTTTTTTATCATAAAGTAGGTACTTCACAAACAGCAGATGTTTTGGTGTATGAAAATAAAGAAAATCCCCAACGCTTCAACACTTCCAGCACTAGTGAAGATGAACGTTTTTTATTTTTAAACATAAGCGACAGAGGAAAGGGTTTTGATGGGAATGCTATTTATTTTAAAGACTTAAATACAGTTAGTGACACCAGCTTTAAACCATTGGTAAAGGATATTACAAATGATATTTATAGCATAATAGATAATATAGATGACCATTTTTTATTACAAACAAATGCAGGTTCTCCCAATAGTAAAGTAATTGCTGTTAACATTAAAAATCCTGATTTATCTAAAGCTCAAGTAATTATTGCAGAAAAAACAGAACCCTTGCAAAGCGCTTCATCAGCCGGCGGTAAATTATTTGTTGATTATTTAAAAGATGTTACTACCCGAACATATATGTACGACTTAAAGGGAAAATTATTGAAGGAAGTTAAATATCCTGGTCTTGGTAATGGCGGAGGTATCGGAGGTTACAAAGATGATAAGTTTGTATTTTATGTGTACACTTCTTTTACTGTTCCTCCTACAATTTACAAGTACGATATTGCTACAGGAACCAGCACAATATTTCGTGAGCCTGAAGTAAGTTTTAACCCTACGGATTACGAAACTAAACAGGTTTTTTACACATCAAAGGATGGTTCTAAAATTCCTATGTTTATAATAACTAAAAAAGGAATACAACTGGATGGTAATAACGTTACGCTGTTGTATGGCTATGGTGGTTTTAATGTAAATCTTGAGCCTGGTTTTAGTGCTACTTTATTGCCTTTTTTAAATGCCGGTGGTGTGTATGCACAGGCTAATTTGCGGGGTGGTGGTGAATATGGCGAAAAATGGCACCAGGCAGGTATGTTATTTAACAAGCAAAATGTGTTTGATGATTTTATTGCAGCGGGTGAATATTTAATTACTGAAAAATATACCAGCAAAGAAAAACTAGCCATTAGAGGTGGCAGCAATGGAGGCTTGCTGGTGGGAGCCGTTATCAATCAGCGTTCTGATCTTTTTAAGGTAGCTATTGCACAGGTTGGCGTAATGGATATGCTACGTTTTCATAAATTTACTATTGGCTGGAACTGGATTGCAGATTACGGAAGCAGTGAAAAAGATGTAGCAAACTTTAAAAATTTGTACGCCTTTTCGCCTTTGCACAATTTAAAGGAAGGGGTAAATTATCCTTCCGTATTGGTTACAACTGCTGATCATGATGATAGGGTAGTACCAGCACATTCATTTAAATATACAGCAACACTGCAGGAAAAATATAAAGGTAGTAACCCAGTGCTGATTAGGATTGATACCAATAGTGGACATGGTGCCAGTAATACTAAAAAGAACATTGAAACACTTGCAGATATTTATTCCTTTATTTTTTATAACATGGAAGTAAATCCTACATTGTAATGAAAATTTTAATAACAGGCGCCAATGGTTTACTGGGTCAGCACCTTGTAAAACTATTACTAGATACAACAACACACGATATTATTGCTACTGGTAAAGGTGAAGCCCGATTTGCTTTTCAGGATAGCAGGCTACATTATTTTGCCCTTGATATTACGGATGGTATGGCAGTAAATTTGCTGCTGCAAAAATTACAGCCTGATACAATCATCCACTGTGCTGCATTAACGCAGGTGGACGAGTGTGAACAGCATCCCATAAAAGCATGGGAAATAAATGTTACGGCCACCAGGTTTATTGTCGATGCTGCAAAAAAAATAAATGCCTTTATAATTTTTGTTTCGACTGATTTTGTTTTTGACGGTATACATGGGCCTTACAAGGAAGCGGATATTGTAAATCCTGTGAGTTATTATGGTAGCACAAAAGTAGCTGCAGAAAAAGCTGTTCAGCAAAGCGGGTTACAATACGCCATTGTAAGAACTTGTTTGTTATATGGCTATATTTTATTTGGAAATAGAAGCAATATTGTCAGTTGGGTAAAAGAAAATTTAGAACAGGGCAAAAATATAAAAGTAGTAAGTGATCAATGGCGTACACCAACATTTGTAGAAGACCTTGCGAAAGGAATTTTACTGATAGTAGAAAAAAATGCAGTTGGATTGTTTCACATTTCGGGAAAAGATTTTTTGAATCCTTACGACATGGCAATTACCACGGCCGATTACCTGCACCTTAATAAATCGCTGATTGAAAAAGTGGATGCTTCTATTTTTACACAACCAGCCAAAAGACCTGCAAAGACCGGTTTTATAATAGACAAGGCGAAATTTGATTTGGGTTTTAATCCCTTAAGTTTTAGAGAAGGGTTGAAGAAGATGCTTACTCCCATCCCCTAAAGGAGAGTTCTTCACGCCCTTACATTTTTCATTTAATCTCTTTATGGAAAAACACTTTTATAAAAATATTTTCAATTATTGTAAACCTTTGGAATAACTCTTCTTTATGAAGAGGGAACTACATCCTCTCCGGCACCCGAATACCCAATAACTCCATTCCACTTTTTAATATATTGGCAGTCATAGTGGCTAGTTGCAAACGCAGTTGTTTTTTATCAGTCGTTTCAGCATTGGCAATGGAATGCTCGGCATAAAATGAATTAAAAGTTTTGGCGAGGTTAAATACATACATCGCAATTACTGAAGGATTGTATTCAATAGTTGCCTGTTTTATAGCATCAGGATATTGCTCCAACATAACAATTACTTCTTTTTCCATCTTTAACAGATCGCTGCTTGCTAAAGGCTGCTGATAATCTGCTAAAGATTCTTTGCGTAAAATACTTTTTATTCTTGCGTGGGTGTATTGCACAAAAGGTCCGGTAAAACCATGAAAGTCGATGCTCTCTTCAGGATTAAATACCATAGTCTTTTTTGGATCAACCCTTAGTAAATAAAACTTCATGGCGCCAAGTCCGATGGTATTGTAAAGGTCTTTTAATTCTTCAGCTGTAAAGTTTTTTACCTTGCCTAATTCTTCTGTATGTTTCTGTGAGGTTGCAATCATTTCATCCACCAAATCATCTGCGTCAACTACTGTTCCTTCACGGCTTTTCATTTTGCCGGTGGTTAATTCAACCATGCCGTAGCTTAAATGAAAAATATTATCTGCATTGGGCATATCCAGTTTTTTGCAGATCAATTGCAGCACTTTCATGTGGTAGTTTTGTTCATTACCAATCACATAAATGCTATTGTCAATTTTATATTCTTCATATTTCTGCAAGGCCAATCCAATATCCTGAGTGATGTAAACAGAAGTTCCATCTTTACGTTGTACCAGTTTTTCATCTAGCCCATCAGCGGTTAAGTCTATCCAAATGCTACCATCTTCTTTTTTAAAAAAAACGCTTTTATCAAGGCCCTGCTGAACAATGTATTTTCCTAATAAGTAGGTTTTACTTTCGTAATATATTTTATCAAAGTCGCTGCCAATAAGCTTGTAAGTAGCATCAAAACCTTCGTACACCCAGCCGTTCATTTTTTTCCATAACTCAATAACCTCCGGTTTATCTTCTTCCCAATCCAGTAACATTTGCTTGGCTTCTGCAATTACCTGAGTACTATTTCTTGCTATTTCCTTTATCTCATTGTGTAGTTTAGTAATTTTTTCTTCATCTTTTATTTCATCCAGTTTAGTTAAGGTAATCAATAATTTATCCAATTTCTCAAGCACAACACCATTAAAGTCAGAAAGGTCGGCTAGCTTAATTTTGTTGATTAATATCTGGCTTTCGGCTTTAAGATCGTTTTCAAAACGTACATAATAATCACCCACTAAATGATCGCCTTTAATGCCGGTGGATTGCGGTGTGGCACCATCTGCATATTTCTGCCAAGCAATCATACTTTTGCAAATATGAATACCTCGGTCATTTACAATACAACTTTTTATAACCTCATATCCACTGGCTTTATAAATTTCTGCTATACTCCAGCCCAAAAAATTATTTCTTAAATGACCCAAATGCAATGGCTTATTGGTATTGGGAGAAGAATATTCAACCATTACTTTTTTACCATAATTTTCTTTTTTACCAAAATGGATATTGCTGTAATTTTTTTGTAACAGGGTTGTCCAGAAAGCATTGGATATTGACAGGTTTAAAAACCCTTTTATAATATTGAAACCAACAAACAATTCAGGAGAAGTATTAAGCAGGTATTGGCCAAGTTGGTTACCAATAGCATCTGGCGATTGCTTTAATGATTTTACTAGCGAAAATAGCACAATAGTATAATCACCCTCAAACTCAGGTTTGGTTTGGTTAATTTGAAAATTTTTTTCTGTAAAAAGTTGGTTGTGCAGCACCGATAAGGCTACTATAACATTTTTTTGGATTGTATTTGCAATAGACATGCTGCAAAAATAATGAAATGAGATTAGATGGTTTTGATGTTATGTTTGGGTTTTACCGAATAATTAAAATAAACTATCATATTGAATACCAAAGCTGCCCAAATGGTTGGTGTAAAAGAGGGCGATGCAACAGTGACGCCATAAAAATCAATGCCTGGATAAATTTTTTTGCTGTTATTTATACATTAATTCATTCACCATTATTCATTATTATATACCTTTGCGCACATTTTAAAGTTATGATAAGTGTAAATAATGTAACCCTTGCTTATGGCAAACGGGTATTGTTTGATGAAGTAAATATCTCTTTTGTAAAAGGAAATTGCTACGGTGTTATTGGTGCCAATGGTGCTGGTAAATCTACTTTTATAAAAATATTGAGTGGCGAGATAGAACCCAATAAAGGAACTGTAAGCATTACACCTGGCGAACGTATGGCCGTGCTAAGACAAGACCAGTTTGGTTTTGATGATGTATCGGTACTGCACACTGTAATGATGGGCCACCAAAAAATGTGGAACCTTATGAATGAAAAAGATGCGCTGTACATAAAGGAAGATTTTACAGAAGCAGATGGAATGAAGGCGGGCGAACTGGAGCATCAATTTGGTGAAATGGGTGGTTACACTGCAGAAAGTGATGCCGCACAATTTTTAAATGAGCTGGGTGTAATGGAAGAAATGCACCAGATGCTGATGAAGGATATTGGTGGTAATATTAAAGTAAGGGTATTGCTGGCACAGGCTTTATTTGGCAACCCCGATATTTTATTGCTGGATGAACCTACCAATAACCTTGATGTGGAAACCATTAGCTGGTTAGAAAATTTTTTAGCCGATTATCAGAATATCGTCTTGGTGGTAAGCCATGATCGACACTTTTTAGATGCGGTTTGCACGCATGTGGCGGATGTAGATAAGCAAAAAATTAAAGTATATACCGGTAACTATTCGTTTTGGTATGAGAGTTCACAACTTGCTGCCAGGCAGGCTGGTGATAAAAATAAAAAACAAGAAGAAAAGAAAAAGGATTTGTTGGAATTTATTGCCCGCTTTAGTGCAAATGCATCTAAAAGCAAGCAGGCTACCAGCCGTAAAAAGGCATTGGATAAATTGGTTTTTGAAGATATTACGCCGAGTAACAGAAAGTATCCGGGCATTATTTTTAAACCGGAAAGAGAAGTAGGTAATCAAATTTTAAATGTTGAAAAATTATCAAAAACTGTTGATGGCAGGGTGTTGTTCAGCAATATTACCTTTGATATTAACAAAGGGCAAAAGATTGCTTTTTTAAGCAGGGATCATGTGGCGCTGACTTCTTTTTTTGAAATTATTAATGGTAAAATGCAGGCAGATCATGGAAAGTACGAATGGGGCACTACCATTACTTCTGCTTATTTGCCTAACGACAATACAGAATTTTTTACCGGCAGTTTAAACCTGATGGATTGGTTGCGCCAATTTGTACCACCACAAACAAAAGATGTAGATGAAGATTTTATCCGTGGTTTTTTAGGTAAGATGTTATTTAGTGGGGATGAAATTTTAAAGAAAATAAATGTATTAAGTGGTGGAGAAAAAGTGCGCTGCATGGTAAGTAAAATGATGCTGCAAAACCCCAATGTGGTTGTTTTGGATGAACCCACCAATCACCTTGATTTGGAAAGTATTACGGCCTTTAATGATGGCATGCTAAACTTTCCTGGTGTTGTAGTGTTAACAACGCATGATCACCAGTTTATGGATACCGTTGCCAACAGAATTATTGAAATTACGCCTAAAGGAATGATTGACAGGCTGATGACCTATGATGAATATTTGGCAGATGAAAGGGTGAAAACACTAAAAGAAGAATTGTACAGTTAATATGGCATAAATAAAGATTTTTGATTGTATGGCACGATTTTTTGTAAATGTACATTGAACTAAAATAAATATATAAATGAGAAAAGGAATTTTTTTAATCGTTGTTGTTTTATTAATAACAGCAACTAGTGTATCAGCACAAAAGGGCAATTCTTTTAATGCTTCTGACAGTTATACAACCGCGTTAGGTGTAAAGTTTTATCCGGGAGCGATTACCGTAAAGCATTTTATTAGAGACAATGTTGCATTGGAAGGCTTGGGGTATTTTTGGGATAGAGGTGCAAGAATTACGGGTTTATATGAAATTCATGGCAACATTAATGATGTAGCTGGTTTAAAATGGTATATTGGTCCCGGTGCCCACCTTGGTTTTTACAATACCAAATATGGCGGCGGTTCTTCAATTGGTGTTGATGGTGTTTTAGGTTTGGATTATAAAATTTCGGGTGCACCCATTGTTCTTTCGTTAGACTGGCAGCCATCTTTTGAATTTGGCAATAACTATGGTAATGGATTTAGCGGTAACTGGGGTGGCTTTGCTATCAGGTACGCATTCTAAATAAATATAAAATTCACAAAAAAAGTTCTGTCAACAGGTTGACAGGACTTTTTTGCATTTTAGATACTCCTCAAAATAATTATCTTCGCCACCATTACAATTTATGAGCGCCATCATTTTAACTTTAATTGATTTTTTTTATCGGCCTTTTAAAAAGGTGATGAATTTGCAGACGTTTCGGTATGCAGCCTGTGGTGGAGGTAATATGGCGTTGGATATTTTCCTTTTCTTTATCTTTTATAATTTTATTTTTGACAAAAAGATTTTGCAACTTGGGTTTATAGCTTTTGAACCATATACAGCGGCATTTTTAGGCGCTTTTTGCATTACTTTCCCCATCGGATTTTTATTATCAAAATACATTGTTTGGACAAACTCAATTGTAAAGGGCCATGTTCAATTATTCAGGTATTTTGTAATTGTGATAACGAACCTTTTATTCAATATTTTTTCTATTAAACTATTGGTAGAATTTTTTCATTTTTATCCAACTATTGCCAAAATAATAACTACAACAATAAGTGTTTTGTTTAGCTATCTAAGCCATAAACATTTTACATTTAAAGTAAAACCTGTCATCCCTTAAAGTGGAACGCCCCCTTTCCTAAAGGGAAGTTATTTTAGAGGTTTACATTAGTTGAAAAGTATTCTATTATAAAGAAATGAACCGAAAAAAGTGAGCTCATCGATGCACTCCCCTTTAAGAAATTGGGTAAATAACCCGCCTGCCATTTTTTCACCCAAAACCTTATGGCACAATCATTGAATACTTTTACCAAACAATAAAATAATTAATCATGGGAAAGATAATAGGAATCGATTTAGGTACTACCAACAGTTGTGTATCCGTTATGGAAGGCAGCGAACCAGTAGTAATTGCGAATGACGAAGGTCGTCGTACCACACCTTCTATAGTGGCTTTTCTTAAAAATGGCGAACGTAAAGTAGGCGACCCTGCAAAACGTCAGGCCATTACCAATCCGCAAAATACCATAATGAGTGTAAAGCGCTTTATGGGTCATAAGTGGAACGAAGTAACAGGAGATGTAAGCCATAGTAGCTATAAAGTAGTAAAAGGTGACAATGATACAGTTCGTATAGACATAGATGGCAGGATGTATACGCCACAGGAAATTAGTGCCATGATTTTACAGAAAATGAAAAAAACTGCAGAAGATTACCTTGGTACAGAAGTTACAGAAGCGGTGATTACTGTACCTGCTTACTTTAATGATGCACAACGTCAGGCAACTAAAGAAGCTGGTGAAATTGCGGGTCTTACCGTTCGCAGAATTATTAATGAGCCTACTGCTGCTGCATTGGCTTATGGTATGGATAAAAAGCACCAGGATCAAAAAATTGCTGTATTCGATTTAGGTGGTGGTACATTTGATATCTCTATTCTTGAATTGGGCGAAGGTGTATTTGAAGTAAAAAGTACTAATGGCGACACACATTTAGGTGGTGATGATTTTGATAAAGTAATTATGGATTGGCTGGCAGAAGAGTTTAAGAAAGATGAAGCGATTGACCTGCGCAAAGATCCAATGGCATGGCAGCGTTTAAAAGAAGCAGCAGAAAAAGCGAAAGTAGAACTGTCTTCTTCTTCCGAAACAGAAATCAATCTGCCTTATGTAACAGCAGTTGATGGTGTGCCTAAGCATTTAGTTAAAAAATTCACTCGTGCACACTTCGAAAAATTGTCTGATGAACTATTTACAAGGTGTTTAAAACCATGTGAACTGGCATTAAAAGATGCAGGTTTATCTATTAACGATATCAACGAAGTTATTTTGGTGGGCGGTAGTACCCGTATCCCCAAAGTGCAGGAGATTGTAGAAAAATTCTTTGGTAAAAAAGCTAATCGTAGTGTTAACCCTGATGAAGTAGTTGCTATCGGAGCATCTATACAAGGAGGTGTTTTATCTGGTGATGTTAAAGATGTATTGTTACTGGATGTTACCCCATTAAGTTTGGGTATTGAAACCATGGGTGGTGTTATGACAAGACTGATTGAAAGCAACACAACCATCCCAACAAAAAAATCAGAAACCTTTAGTACTGCCAGCGATAACCAGCCCGGTGTTGAAATACATGTATTGCAGGGCGAAAGGCCATTGGCCAATCAAAATAAGAGTTTGGGTAAATTTAATTTAACCGATATTCCGCCTGCACCACGTGGTGTGCCACAGGTAGAAGTTACTTTTGATATTGATGCCAACGGTATTTTACATGTAACAGCGAAAGACAAAGGCACTGGCAAAAGCCATAACATCCGTATTGAAGCAGGAAGCGGTTTAAGCAAAGAAGAGATTGAAAAAATGAAAAATGAAGCGAAAGCCAATGAAACATCCGATAAGGCAGAAAAGGAAAAGATAGAAAAAATAAACCAGGCAGACAGCTTAATATTTCAGACAGAAAAACAACTGAAAGAATATGGCGATAAGATCAGTGCAGATAAAAAAGCACCGATTGAAGCAGCTTTAACAAAATTAAAAGAAGCGCACAAAACGCAGGATATTGCTCATATTGATACTTCAGTTGCTGAAATGAATGCAGCATGGACAGTCGCCAGCGAGGAAATGTATAAGGCTACACAAGATGGTGCCGGTGCACAACCACAAGGCAACGGAGCGCCTCAACAACCACAGGGAGAAGCCAATGCAAATGCCGAAAATGTTACCGATGCTGAGTTTGAAGAAGTGAAATAAGTAGTTTTAAATTGATAAAAAAAAGATCGTTACAGTGATGTTGCGGTCTTTTTTTTTATCAATTTTTTAAATTTATTGTTTGGGCTAAAAAGCTATTTGCAAAATTGTTGTGTCACTCCCTTGTACTTTTTAATGTTGTAGGAACATTTTAAAATGTAGTCCATTTTTTACAAATCCACAAATTTTATCTGAATAAACTTTCTAAAAAGAGGAATGCAATAAGGAGACTTTTTAATTGCTCACTGTCTTATTGATATTGAAATTTAAATTATTTTATCAGCATTGTAAATACCTGCCTTTCCTTATATAACTATGGTAGTATAGTTAACATTTAGGTAATGCTATGTTATTTATTACATAACTAAGTGCGGATAATTTCGCACAGTATTTATTAAATAGCTGTTAGTATGCCTGCAAATAATTTTTCAATCAATAATTAAAATAACCAAAATGAAACTGCAACAAAAAGCCATAGTGGCATTGCTATGCAAACGATCCCGCAATTTTTTAGAACACCTTACTTTCTTAATGCTCCTGATGGCATTAATGGTAAACACTTCATTTGCACAATTGGCAACCACTTTTACAGGTACTGTTACAGACTCTGTAAACGCACCGCTACAGGGAGTAAATGTGTATTTTAAAAACAGTAAAAAAATAGTTACTACCAATAACCAGGGACACTTTTCTATTCCTATTACAGAAGGCAATACTTTGCTAGTATTCAGCTATGTTGGTTTTGAAAAAAAAGAAGTAAATATAGGTAACAACAGAAGTATAGAGGTATCCTTAAAAATAAGTGCAGCTCAGTTAAATGATGTTGTAGTAATGGGGTATGGAAAGAGTAGTAAAAAAAATATTACAGGAGCCATCACGAGTATCAGCAGCGAGAATTTTAACCAGGCAGTTACTGGTTCGCCAGCACAATTACTTCAAGGTAAAGTGGCTGGTTTAAATATCGCCAATAGTGGTGATCCTAACTCAAAGCCAACTGCTATACTTCGTGGTCCATCAACTTTAAGAGATGGTGCCAACGAACCGTTTTATGTTATAGATGGGATACCCGGTGCGTCTATAGATTTGGTGGCACCATCAGATATTGCTTCTATCGACATTCTAAAAGATGCATCTTCAACTGCTATTTATGGGAGCCGTGCTGCCAATGGCGTTATCATGATTACCACCAAAAGGCCCAAGCAGGGGCAAACCCGTTTGTCTTATAGTCCTTATGTTGGTTTAGAAACAGTATCCAATCAAATTGACATGCTAACCGGCGATCAGTTACGTGATTATATTACCAAAAACGGGCAAACACTTGCTTCTCAAAATAACAATCCCGGTGCCAATACTAACTGGCAAAAAGAAGTACAACGCAACGGCGTTTCTCAAAACCACAACCTGGCAATAAGTGGAAACAGCGGCCCAACTTTATTTGGTGCAAGCATTAATTATTTTGATAACCAGGGTATTATAAAAACGACTTCTCTTAATAGGGTAATAGCAAAGGTAAATGTGGAACAAAAGTTTTTTAACGATCGGTTTAAGCTGGGATTTTCTATCATCAACAGCACTACCAAACATATAGATGTACCACAGGGCTCTTTGTTTGGCAATATGCTTGTGTACATGCCTACAGTAAATATTAAACAGGCCGGTGGAAGTTATACTGAAGACTTTAGCAGGGGAGGTTATTTAAATCCTGTTGGCATTATCAACAATAATAAAATTGATGGTAAAGAAGAAAAAATTCTCTTAAGTGGTCTTGCAGAAGTAAGAATTATTAACGGGCTTACGTATACCCTTAGCATCACTAAACAAAAAGAAAATAGTGCTGTAAATATTTATAATAATAAAAATTCCGGGTTAGCAGTAGGTGCAAACGGAAAGGCATATCGGGGTGATTATGAAAATACTAAACAGGTAGTTGAATCTTATTTTAATTATGATAAAACAATTGGTAAACACAATTTGCGATTGCTTGCAGGTTACTCCTGGCAGCAAGATCGTAACAATGATGGATTTGGAGTTGCTACGCAAGGCTATACCAACGATTTGCTGACATACTATAATTTATATGTAAGCAATCCTAATACAGTAGGTAACATCACTTTTGATAATGCAGCTATTTCCACTTTAAGATTAATTTCTTATTACGGACGTGTCAACTATACATTTAACGATCGCTATTTATTTCAGGCATCTTTACGCAAAGATGGATCTTCGGCCTTTGGTGCCAACAAACAATGGGGTTATTTTCCAGCGGTTTCAGCTGGCTGGCGTATTAACAAAGAGGCCTTCATGCAAAACCAACACCTGTTTGATGATTTAAAATTAAGAGCTGGTTATGGGGTATCAGGTAACTCTCTGGGCTTTGATGCATACACTGCCATACTGCGTTATGGTTCTGCAGGAAGATACTACAGCAATGGTCAGTTACAGACAGCACTCGGTGTAGTACAAAACGAAAATCCCAATCTTAAATGGGAATCTACTTCTATGATGAACATTGGCTTGGATTTCTCTTTATTTAAAAATAGGTTGATTGGATCGGTTGATTACTATGTTAAAAATACTTCGGATCTTATCTGGAATTATCCGGTATCAACCACCCAGTATTTTGTAAACGTATTAACTGCCAATCTTGGACAAGTAAGGAACAGTGGTTTAGAATTTACACTAAATGCAACACCTGTAAAAACAAGAAATTTTGCATGGAATACATCCTTCAATATAGCGCATAATAAAAATGAGGTAGTCTCATTATCCAGTGATAAATTTTCATTGTCAAGCATACCTACAGCTTATCTTGGCGGACAAGGACAAACTGGTAACTGGAGCCAAATTGTAATGGAAGGTCAGCCAATAGGTACTTTTAACCTTTGGCATTATGCAGGTAAAAATGCAGCCGGTGTAAGTACTTTTACAAAGGCCGATGGAACAATCATAGCAACTCAACCTTTAACTTCTGATTATAAAGTTCCGGGTAGCGCACAACCAAAATTTACCTTTGGCTGGAACAATACTTTTACTTATAAAAACTTTGATATTAATTTCTTTGTTAGAGGCGTATCTGGTAATAAAATTCTTAACAATACGCTGGCTTCTCTTAACAATCCGGCCAATGCAACCAACCTTAACATTCCACGCTTTACTTTAAATGAATCGGCAAAAGATAACGTGGCTTACCTTACAAGTGACCGTTATTTGGAAAATGGAAGTTACTTAAGAATGGATAATGCAACCATTGGTTACAACATAAAAGTAAAAACAGCAGCTATCAGTAAACTGCGTTTATACGTAGCAGGTACTAACCTGTTTACTATCACCAGCTATAGCGGCATTGATCCTGAAATTAATATTGGCGGATTAACTCCCGGCATTGATAACAGGAATTTTTATCCAAAAACAAGATCTCTTATTATTGGCGCAAACATAATTTTCTAACCTATTATATCGTATAAAATGAAAAAGTTATTTTTATTTACCCTAATAGCGGCCATACTGTTATTAAACAGTTGCAGCAAACTTGATGTTTCTGTAGAGTCGCAGTATGTAAGCACTAATTTTCCTACCACTGCTGCAGATTATGCAGCTATTATCGGGCCTATTTACAGCCAGTTATCTTCTAAATATTCCATTGAATATTTTAGAATGCAGGAGTTAACAACAGACGAATTGATATTACCAGCAAGAGATGGTAACTATGATGATGGAGGGCAATACCGCCAGCATCATAATCATACATATACAAAGGACCATAGCAATATTAAAGATGTGTGGGAGTGGGGTTTTGGCGGTATAAATACTTGTAACAGGGTAATTAATATTATCGGCCAGTCAGCTGCAAAAGAGGATGATCCTACAAAACTAGGTGCCCTCGCAGAGTTAAAAACAATGCGTTCCCTGTTCTACTTTTTTATGATGGATCTTTATGGCAATGTGCCGATCGTTGATAGTTTTCCTGTAAACGGATCCCCATCAACTAAAACAAGGGCCGAGGTGTTTGCATTTATCGAAAACAGTATAAAAAGTGTACTGAACAATCTACCTCTTAAAACATCTGCCAATACAACTTCCACCTACGGTCATCCTACCAAAGCAATGGCTTTTGCTTTACTTGCAAAAATGTACATCAATGCAGAAGTGTATACAGGTACGCCAAGGTATAGTGATGCAGTTGCTATGTGTGATAGTGTAATTGCAAGTAAAGCTTATGACCTGGATGCGAATGAAGCCACCGTTTTTGCGCCAAATAATGGGCCTGCAGTTAAAGAAACAATTTTTGCAATACCTTATGATCCCTTGCTAATTCCTGGACAGCAATTTACTCGTCATGGAATATTAGCTTTTCTTTATTTAAAATATAATGTGCCTTCTAACCTCAGCGTTAGTATGAGTACTACGCCGGATTTTTACGATAAATTTAACCTGAGCGGCGATACAAGGAACGGTACATGGTTAGTAGGTAAACAATATAACAATGATTTTTCGCCATTTATATATCCATTAAAAACAAAAACACTCGATGCTTCTTATCCAGGTCCGGATAAAGACACGTTATGGCAAATCGAAATCAGAAGAGATATTGTAATGACTGGTAAAAAACCTTTTGATGTTGGCAATGATATTTTAGCAAGATGTATGGGTATCCGTTCTGTAAAATATTTTCCTGATCCAGCTACAACAGCTGCCACAAGAAATAGCGGTAATGATGTGCCTGTTTTTAGGCTGGCAGATATTTATTTATTAAAGGCAGAAGCCATTTTAAGAGGCGCAGCCATAACCGTGGTTAACGGAGAATTACAAACACCACTGGTACTAATTAATAAAATAAGAAGCAGGGTAAAAGCACCTGCTGCTACCTCCATAACTTTAACAGATTTACTGGATGAAAGAGGAAGAGAAATGTACTGGGAATGCTGGAGAAGAAATGACCTGATACGTTTTGGTATGTTTGAAACAGAGTATCCAATACCAGGCGATATTGCTTTGCCCGGCTATACACCCGGTATGGATAAGAGTGTTACCAAACGTATATTTCCAGTACCTGCAAGTGAGTTAAAGTTAAACCCAAAATTAATTCAAAACCCGGGTTACCAATTATAGGTAAAAATATTTTTATTTAAAAGGAAAGAGCAGTGGCTGGTACGATTCGCTTAGATTGGTGAACATACATTGAAACATGCGGAATATATTTATAGCGGATGAAGTTACCTCAATGATTGTAAAAATTATTGAGGTAACTTCATCCTACTTTCAACCAACATTAAAGCAATTATTATGAAATATGTTACAGTAGTTTTAGTATGGTTACTTGCAACAATACAAGTTCAGGCGCAGTTGGATGAATTGCGTATTAATCAGATACAGGTTATTGGTTCGCACAACAGTTATAAGCAATCAATTGATCCGCATTTATTTGCTTTTTTAAGTAAAGACAATGCCGAAACAATGAGTAATCTGGATTATGACCACGTAACACTAACCAGTCAATTAAATTTTGGTTTAAATAATCTTGAAATTGATGTATATGCTGATACTGCAGGTTGTAAATATGCGCATCCTAAAGGGCTTGACTGGGTGCCTAACCAACCACCCTTTGATATAGCCGGTGTTATGAAGCAACCCGGGTTTAAAGTTTTTCATGTGCCCGAAATTGATTTTCGCAGTAACTGTGCCACCTTTAAAATTTGCCTGCAGGAGTTGAAGGCATGGTCGGCTGCACATTCTGGTCATTTTCCGATTTTTATTACCATGAATGCAAAAGATGATCCCATCGACAAACCAAATTTTACTGTTCCTGAAAAGTTTACTCCATCAATATTTGACGCATTGGACCAGGAAATTATTACTTACCTGGGACGAGAAAATTGTATTACTCCAGATGATGTAAGAGGAAAATATAAAACACTTGAACAAGCCGTATTAGCAGGTAAATGGCCTACTGTAAAAAAATCTTCAGGCAAATTTATTTTTATATTGGATGAAAAAGGGGATAAAATTACGATGTATTCAAAACAACATCCATCATTAAAAAATAGAATACTTTTTGCCAATGCTGAACCTGGTACTCCTGAAGCAGCAATTTTAATTCGCAACAATCCAAAAGAAGATAACATAGCGGCACTGGTAAAAAAAGGATACATTGTAAGAACCCGTGCAGACTCAGATACAAAGGCTGCCAGAGAAAATGATTACTCTTATTTTGATGCAGCCTGCAACTCAGGCGCACAAATAATTACAACAGATTATTATCAAAAAAGCACGCATTTTATTTCTGAGTATGTAGTAAGTTTTATTAATAAAACATACATTAGGCAGAATCCCATGTTTATTACTTCTTCAAATTCAAAAGCAATAATAGCCAGGTAAAATAATATTTAATAAAAGTGAAAGCCATAAAGTTTATAGATTGTAAAAAGCAATGGAACACTTCACCAACCATAGAAAATATTGTAAATATTAAAGCTGAAAACATTGTTAAAGCTGCTTAAGAAAAAGTAAAATAAACAGTTTTAAAATAGCACTTAAAAAACCGCATCTCTACATTAGCGGTTTTTTTATTAAACAATTGTATGATTGTTCGGCCAGCAAAAATGTTGTAAACTAATGCAGATTTCAAAGCTCGGTGAATCAATCACTTGTTCTTTTTTTAACCTAATTTTTATAGGCTGAAGTAATTTAATAAAATCTTTATTACCCAGGTATTTTCAATTCGCTGGATTGTTATACTGTAGTTATTTTTCTTTTATTCGAACTGGTTTTAAAGCTAATGATTTATAATTGTTACATTAGTACCGTAAGTAACTATGCTAACAATTGTAATTATGAAAAAACTACTTTTTACAACCTTATTTTTTATATCAATTCATTGCTTTGCAACTAAATATTATGTAAGCAACGATGGGTCAAATTTAAATACCGGCACATCTACAAAAACAAGTTGGCAGACAATTAGTAAAGTAAATGGCTTTACATTTAAAAAGAAGGACAGTGTTCTTTTTAAATGTGGTGATATATGGAGTGAGCAATTATTACCACCTGGAGATAATACCTATTTTGGATCCTATGATACAGGCTCTAATCCAATCATTACGGGCTTTAGGGTTTTAACTAATTGGATAAATGACGGAAAGGGTATTTGGCATAGTAATACAGCTGCAACTATTAATGATTTAATTGTAGTTACCATTGATGGTAATTTAGAACGCATGGGGCGCTTTCCTAATGCCAATGTTTCTAATGCAGGTTATTTTATTAATACGAATATTAAACAGGTTAAATCAGTAATAAATGGCCCAGCATACTCATCAACAACTAACTGGACAGGTGCAGAAATTGTAATTAGAAAAAATCATTGGATAATTGACAGGTGTGTTGTTACAGGTCATCGGGATAGCGAAGTAACTTATACAAATCCAGAAGGTTCAGGATATATTCCTAAAGTTGGGTATGGTTATTTCTTTCAAAATGATATAAGAACACTGGATCAGTTTGGAGAATGGTTTTTTAATAAATCTACAAAAAATCTATCTATTTATTTTGGTACAAATAAAACCTCCGATTACAACATTAAAGTTGCTGTTATTGATACCCTTGTTAATGCAGGTGCCCACAATAATATTACAATTGAAAATATGGCTTTTGAGGGCGCAAATAAATTAGCCATTAGTAGCAGGTTTGGCGCAAGCGTAGTTATAAAGAATTGTAGTTTTAAAAATAATTATAATGCCATTTCACTGATTGGAATTAAGAACCTTAAAATAATTAATAATGAAATTACCAATACGTTAAATAATGGAATTTTAACCAGCGATAATGCCTCGGCTTATCAAGATATACAATATAATACTTTAAAAAATACTTCACTGTTTGCTGGCATGAGTGGGAGTGGAGATGGGAATGCCGGGGCAATCTCCCAGCATGGACAAAATGCGCATATTGAATACAATACAATTGATTTGTGCGGATACAATCCAATTGTATTTGTTGGTAATTATGATACTGTTAGATATAACTATATAACAAATTATAACCTCACAAAAGATGATGGTGGCGGTATTTATTCGGTAAGTAGAAATATAACTGCTATTGACAGAGATATTAGTTATAATATTATTAACAACGGAATTGGGGCAAGAGAAGGAACACCCAACTTTATAAAGCCCGGCAGTACTTATGATACGCATGGTATTTATTTGGATGAAGAATCAAATCATGTAAATGTGCATGATAATTCAATTAGTAATTGTATGGATGGTTCAGGTATTTTTATCAATATTGGTACTAGCAATATAATATGCAGCAACAACTTTTATACTGTTAGAACTGGTTTAACAATTGCAAGAATGCCGGATAAAAAATTAATAAGGGATATTATATTTACCTCCAATGTGGTGTATCCAATGGTATCAAATTTTATGTATTGGAATGGCAGTTTAAACATGCCTGAAACGGTGTCTATTAAATCTGATATGATTGCTATGTTCAAAAAAATTGATAGTAACTATTACAGAAATGATATTGCAACTCCATTCAACTGGATTTATCACTTAACCAATGGAGGAACCTTTGTGGCACCTGCTGCTGTCAATTTTTCTGCATGGCAAAAATATATTGAAGCAGAGTCTAATAGTGCAGTACTAAATACAGTACCAATACTCTACAAAATGAATCCAACAGCTAAGGTTATTGTGTACACTTTGGGAGGCTACAATTATACAGATGCAACGGGTACCAATTATCCCAATAAATTGATTTTACAGCCTTATACCTCAAAGATTTTATTTAAGGGAAAAGCCCTTTGATTGCTGAGCGCAATGCTTTTACTCTTACTGAAATAATTTAAAACTGTGGCTCCTTAGCTATACATTAGTAAACCACTGTAACCCCGTCCATAACCATTGTATACAGCCAGAGAAACGGACTTTTTGCCTGTATCGGTAAATTGATAATCACCGTAGGTATGATGACTATTTATATTCTGTTTTTAAACTATCCAATAACTGTTGTTATTCGTTTCACTTTTTTTGAACATTACATATGTATTGCCACAAGTGATTGTGTTAGAGATAGCTACAAATTCTGCATGCAGTTTTGGGGATACTGTTATCTGAGTATAATAACCATAGTCTTTGCATCCTTTGGTTGTAATGTATTGTAATCTTACACCATAATAACCCGGTACAAATGTATGCTGTGGTTCCAATTCAACAGAAGTAGTCCCATCTCCAAAATCCCAAAAATAAGCTGTAACACTACCATCTGTGGCTGTGGCAGAACTAGAAAAGGTTACAGCAAATGGTGCACAACCTTTTTGTATAGATGAAATAAAATTGACCACCGGTTTTTTAAAAACCGAAATGATTTGAGTTTTTACAGAAGTTTTACCGATATCCGTAACAGCTAGTGATACCTTATAATTTTTTTCTTCCTGAAAAATTGCTCTGGTATTTTTTAATAAGGAACGATTGCCATTATCAAAATTCCAATTATAAACTGCTGATGCAGATGCCCCGGATGTTGAATTGGTGAACGAAATTGAAAATGGGGAACAGCCACCTGTTTTATCTGCAACGAAGTCAGCTTTTAATTGCGCCAAAACTGCCACTTGCAGACAGAGCAAATAAACGCTGACGAAAAAAGGAGCTTTTAATATATACAAGTGCTAATTAGTGTTGGTTAAGATACCCGATAGTTGTACAACTTACTTTTGTATAGTGAAGATAAAAATATCAAATGAGTTTTTAATTTTTATCTCTTAATAGTGTTCCAATAAATGGTTTAAATAATAAAGGAAACTATCCTTCGTGAAAACTCATTACCAGAATAGAATTACCAAAAAAAAGGGAATGCGCTCAAATGTTTTTTGTGCGCTATTTTTTTTCTTCATTATAGCAATTTTCGGGCAATTATTTTTTAACACCATAAAAAAAGCCGCTTATTAACGAGCGGCTTTTTTATTAAAATGTTTTAGTTAGTTTTTAATTTCTTTTTGCATGGGATTCATATTGCCTGTTGCACTACCACGGCCGCCACCTGCTCTTGCTTTAAATAATTGAAAACTGCTTGGCGTAGCTACTGCTGGCCAGGTGTTATTGCTTTCGTTTATATCCGCAGTTTCTCTCAATGGGTCTAATTTAATAGAAGCCACTTCTTTATCTTTCATAAAAGTTTTAATCACTTTGTTTTCGTTTTTGCGCCATACCTGAACTGGTATGCGGTCAACTTCTTTACTGCCATCTTTAAAAGTCCACTCAATAATAATTGGCATTACCAAACCTCCTTTATTGCTAAAGGTAAGTTCATATATATTTTTATTACCTGCCAGGTCATTTTTTTGCTGATTGGTAAAAGTGTCTACTATTGGCGCAGGTAAAATTATATCTGTGATAGTAGTATCAACTTTAGCAAGTCCTCTATCGTAGCGCCAGTAAAAATCTCTTGTACTTGTATCGGCATCTGTAGCAAAAATAATTTTTTTATCTTCCCTGTTTCTAATTTTAGAAATATCATCAAAATTGTTTAACAATGGTTTTGCTACTGTCGATTTGATGGTGTTACCAACACTTCTGGGATTGTTACCCTCTGTTGTAAGGGTAGACCATTTTACGGTATCTAAGGCAATATCACAAGGTTCAGTTCCATAAAACCAGCCACGCCAAAACCAGTCAAGATCTTCACCAGTAGCATCTTCCATAGTCCTAAAAAGATCTGCCGGCGTTGGATGTTTAAATGCCCAGCGTCTTGCATATTCTTTAAATGCGTAGTCAAATAATTCTCTGCCTATTATAGTTTCTCTTAAAATATTTAAACCGGTTGAAGGTTTGCTATAAGCATTGGGGCCAAACTGAATGATGTTTTCGCTGTTGGTCATAATGGGTTCTAACTGGTCTTTAGGAAGCTTCATATAATCAATAATTTTATAAGCCGGTCCTTTGCCTACCGGAAATTTATTGTCCCAAAGTTCTTCTGTTAAATATTCGCAGAAAGAGTTTAAACCTTCATCCATCCATGTCCATTGTCTTTCATCGCTGTTGATGATCATAGGAAAAAAGTTGTGACCAACTTCATGTATTACTACACCAAGCATACCATTTTTGGTGCCTTCACTATAGGTGCCATCTTTTTCGCAACGGCCATAATTAAAACATATCATCGGGTATTCCATACCGTTAGCTGCTTCTAAACTTTGCGCAACAGGGTAGGGATAAGGAATGGTAAATTTAGAATAGCTTTTAATGGTATGCGCCACGGCTTTTGTACTAAACTTGCGGTATAGGTTATATGCTTCTTTGCCGTATGCACTCATGCACATTACTTTTTTACCTTCTACTTTTACAGGCATAGCATCCCATATAAATTTACGGCTGCTGCCCCAGGCAAAATCACGTACCATATTGGCTTTAAATATCCATGTTTTGGTTTGAGTAGATTTTTGTTTTTCTCTTGCTTTGGCTTCCTCCAACGTTACAATCTCTGTTATCTCTGTGGCTGTTTGTGCTTTTTGCCAACGGATAAATTGTGCAGGTGATAAAACTTGCTGATAGTTTTGTGCTTCACCGGTGGCCATTACTACGTGGTCTGCAGGCACTGTCATGGCTACTTTAAAGTTACCAAAAGTTAATGCAAACTCTCCGCTGCCAGCAAACTGGTGATTCTGCCATCCCTGAAAATCGCTGTACACACAAAGGCGTGGATACCACTGCGTCATGGTGTATAAATCATTACCATCTTCCGGAAAATTTTCGTATCCGCCACGGCCACCAAATTTCATGCGGTCGCTAATATTGTAGTTCCATTCAATTTTTAAAATAAATTGCTGCCCGGGTTTTAGTATTTGTGGCAACTCAATACGCATCATTGTTTTATTAATGGTGTAGATGAGTACTTTGCCAAGGCCATCAGTAACTTTTAAAATATTGTCACCGTATTCCTTATCGGTTTTACCATTGTACCTAAGGATGTCTGCTTCAGTAATACTTTTTGGCATAAGGTTACTAGTTTGATAACCAGCATTGTTTTTAGTGCTGTGCTGGTTTTCATCTAACTGAATCCATAAGTAGGTTAACTGGTCGGGCGAATTGTTGAAATAAGTAATGGTTTCTTTACCATTTAACCTGCGATTAGGTTCATCAAGCTGGCATACGATATCATAATCGCATCGTTGCTGCCAGTATTTTGGACCTGGCGCACCACTTGCAGTACGGTATTCATTGGGGGTAGGAAGTATCGTACCTAATTGTTCAAAACGATTACCATGGTTGCTGCCGGGATTGTTTTTAATATCCTGTGCATTTGCACTTAAGTAGCAGCAAAAAATAAATAATACAACACAAATTTTCTTCATAGATTTTTTTTATAAATTAAAATTAACCGAAATAGTATCTGCAACAAAGTGACTTGCAAAAAATAGTATCAATGATTGAATGCTGTTTTGTTAAAAATGTTTTTACATTCCTAACCAAACCTTACTCCTATTAAAAGAAGAGCAATATTTTAACTAAATGACATTTGATAGCTTATTTGTTTGGCGGCATCCTAAACTTATGTACTATTTAGGCCATCTGTTAACCGCCATATTTAATGCAATTAAAATAGCAAATGCCGACAATGACCAAACCCACCATTTTCTGTTTAGGTTTAATTTGCTTACTAACACAAAGCTGATAGATAAAATAAAAGCTACTATTACAATCTGCCCTGCTTCTAAACCAATATTAAAAAATAATATAGGCAGTGCAATATATTGATCTTTAGCCAGCATAAACCGAATGGCATTGGCAAAACCCATACCGTGTATTAATCCAAAAAATAAAGCTAAAAAATAATTTATCCTTAATGATTTTGGTTTAAAATCTTTAACAAGCAAATTAAATATACCTGTTGCAACAATGGTACATGGAATTAAAAATTCGACCCATTTTTCATTTATTCTAATAACATCATACACACTCAATGCCAGCGTAAGTGAATGGCCAATGGTAAATGCCGTTACTAAAACCAGTACTTGTTTCCAGTTTTGAGCAAGATAAATTGCTGATAGTGAAATAATAAATAATATATGATCCAATGCAGTCCAACTTATAATGTGGTGCCAGCCGGTCTCGAAGTAAAAAACAACATCATTCATGCAGGATTAGTTGGAAGTTTGTAGTTATTTTTGTTAGTCAAATATCTTTAATTGAATTGTAAACAGCTAATTCTTTGTTTAAATGGCATCTATACTTTATAAATGGTTAATTGTTTTTTCTTTAACCGGTTTTATCAAAACGCACCATCCAATTTTTGTAAGTGTAACAGAAATAAATCACAATGTCGCCAATAAATCATTAGAAATAAGTTGTAAAATTTTTACTGATGACTTTGAGCAAACGCTTCGTCAGCAAAATAAAATAACAGTTGATTTACTTAATCCTGTTAATAGAAAAGATATGAATGTATTGGTGAATAATTATATTCAAAAACATTTGCAGCTAAAGATAAATGATAAAACGGCGGTGATGGAATTTTTAGGATTTGAGCAACAGGAAGAGGGGATAATTAGTTTTTTTGAAGTAAAAAATATTGTCACAGTAAAAAAACTGGAGGTAGTAAATACTATTTTATATGAATCGAAGCCCCAACAAATGCAGATCATTCATGTAATGGTAAATGGCGAAAGAAAGAGCAGTCATTTAGATAATCCAGATGTAAAAGCTAGTTTTCAGTTTGGCGCCAATCCATAAAGGGCAGTTGCGTTAAGAATTTTTTTTGCAAGTAGGTTATGATAAAAAATCTTTTAAAATCTTGTATACGTTATAAAAAACTTACTAAAGTGTTGTAGGTTATTCCTCCATATTATCCTTCAGCTCTTCAGAGATTTTTATAAGCAACTTATCAATTCGCTGACCGTCCATATCAACTATTTCAAATTCAAAGCCACGCCAATCAAATGTATCGCCCGTTTTAGGAATACGTTTCAACTCGTGCAATACAAAACCAGCTACGGTATCAAATTCCTTGTCACCTTCATTCATCCATTCTGTTTTTTCAAAATGACTAAGGAAATCATAAAAAGTAATCTGTGCATCAACCAGGTAAGTTCCGTCATGGCGTTCAGTAATTTCATATTCCTCCTGACCACTTTGCGGTACATCACCCACAATGGCTTCCAGTATGTCGTTTAGGGTAATCATTCCTTCCAACGTGCCGTATTCATTTACAATAAAACAACTATGAATTTTTGTTTGCTTTATTTTTTCGAGTAACTGATAAGGGCTGTTGTTTTCCGGTACAAACAATCCTGGTTTAATTAATTCTTTTAATAGAGTGGTACGTGGTACTTTGAGTAAATCTTTAATGTAAATAATACCTTTAATGTCATCTACCGTTTTATCACAAACGGGATAGGTAGAGTAGGTTATCTGATCAAATTTTTCAGTAACCGTTTGTACCGTATCTTCTAAATCAAACCAGGCAATTTCAGTACGGTGCGTCATCAAAGAAGTAATGTTTCTATCGCCTAAATGAAATACCCGTTCTATTATTTCTTTTTCTTCTGTTTCAATAGTACCATGTTCACTTCCTTCACTAATCATTGCTTTAATTTCTTCTTCGGTAATTGCATTGTCGTTAGAAGGTTTTATATTAAAGAGTTTAAAAATAAGGTTGGTAATATTATTTAACAGCCATACAATCGGATAAGCAATTGAGGATAAAAAATTCATTGGCCCCGCCACTAAACGTGCAATTTTTTCAGCCCTTATCAAACCTATTCTTTTGGGTACCAGTTCGCCCATAATGATCGTTAAAAAGGTAACCAGTATTAATATTAGCGCTGCAGAAATATTTGGTGCATAAGGTTTTAAAAGGTCAAATTTTTCTACAAAAGGCTTTAAATAAATACCAAATTTTTCGCCGGAATATACACCCGTTAATAAAGTAATCAGCGTAATAAAAATTTGTGCGGTAGATAAAAATTTATCCGGGTTTTCTGTTAAATACAAGGCTGCTTTTGCTTTGGTATCTCCTTTATTTCCCAGGCTTTCCAGCCTTCCTTTACGTGCACTTACCAATGCAATTTCGCTCATTACAAAAAGACCGTTTACTAATATCAAAGCCAGTAGAATAAATACTTCTGTCATAATTTTTTTAACAACTACTGCCATTTTATGCAACTGTAGTTATTGCAAATATCTACAATCTATATTAAACAACTATTAATTGCTTAAAATGTTATTAAGAAGCCCTATGATATATTCCTGATTTTCAATTGCTTTTGCAATATGGGGGTGATATTATGCGAAAGTAAACTGTAGTTTTTAGGTTGATGCTGCCCAGATAATGCAGCAATGTGTTCCTTATAATAAGGATACTTATATGATTATTTAACGAAAGAAAAGCATCTTCAGTAACCCTAACTTATGGATAAAGAAAGGTGAGTTTATGCCAGGCTATATTTTTTATTAAAATGCTGGCCTGTAAAATTGCCTACTACTAATCCTATAATAGCACCACCCAAAATATCTGTTGGGTAATGCACTCCAATATATATTTGAGCATAACTAATACCAAAGGCCCATACAAAAAATACGAGTGGCCAAGTTTTAAATTCCTTTTTTAGTGTAGTGTAAAAAAACATCGCCATAGCAAAATGGTTGGCTGCATGAGCCGAAACAAAACTGCTGCTTTGCGGCAGGTAGATACCTTTAAATAATCTTATCCAGCTTTCTAAAGTTGGATCATTACAGGGACGTAGCCGAAGAATATTTTGTTTAATAAGTCCACTGCTAATAAAATTTGAAATAATTACTGTAGAGATGGCAAATGCAATCCACCACCATCGGGTATTTTTATAATTAAAAGCAACAAAAAGTAATAAAAATAAATACAACGGAACCCACGTGTTCTGATTTCTAAGGAGCGGCAGTAAACTGTCTAAAAAACTATTATGCCATTCTGAATTGATATGTTTCAGTAAAGCCTCGTCCCATTGCAGTAATGATTGCATTTTGTTAAATAATTTAAGCCAAAAATAATTAATCTATTTTTGCAAGTCGTATAAATTATTAATATGATTTTTTTTAAACGAATACCAAGATTGGTGCGTTGGATACTTTCGGTACAGTTACTTTTTTTAGTTGTAATGACTTTTTTTCGTTTCCTGTTTTATTTTAAATACAATCCTGCGGGTAAAGTATTTTCTGGTTCAGCATTTTTGATGGGGTTAAGGTTTGATGTAAAATTTATTTGCATACTAGGCGTAACCATGTTGGTATTTTGCAGCCTGCCTTTTTTAAATCCTTTGCGAAACAGCGCCGCAAAAAAAATATGGAACGTTTTATTGCCACTGGTTTTTACGCTAACGCTGCTTTTTTATGCAGTAGATTATTTTTATTACGATTATTTGCAGCAGCGTTTAAATGCTTCTGTGCTTAATTATATAAATGATGCAAGCATTTCATTTAACATGGCTATGGAGTCGTACCCGGTATTTAGGGTGCTTGCTGTATTGCTTCTTACTTGCATAGCAGCAGCTTATCTTTTTAAAAAATTATTGATAAAATATCGTAGAGAAGAAATGTTACCTAAACGCAAAGTAGTGCTTGGCAGCGTACTTGCTTTTTTAGTATTGGGGTTGGGTGTATTTGGAAAATTTAGCCAGTTTAACCTCCGCTGGAGCGATGCTTTTGCGTTGAATGATAACTTTAAAGCAAACTTGTCATTAAATCCTTTTCAAAGTTTTTTTAGTACACTCAATTTTAAAAATACCCGGCCGGATATAAAAAAAGTAAGAACTGATTATTTATTAATGGCTCGCTATTTAGGGGTGCAACAACCAGACAGTGTTCAATTGAATTTTGAAAGAAATTACTCATTTGTCAACAACAATAATAGTACCCAGCCAAATGTGATAGTGGTTATTTGCGAAAGTTTTAGCATGTACAAAAGTAGCATGAGTGGTAACCCACTAAATACAACTCCGTACTTTAATTCGCTTTGTAAAAAGGGTGTTTTTTTTGATCGCTGTTTCACCCCTTCGTACCCAACCGCTCGGGGTGTTTGGGCTACTGTTACCAGTATACCTGATGTGCTAGGGGATAACAACCGCTCGGCAAGCCGTAATCCCGAAGTAGTAAATCAGCAACTTATAATGAATGATTTTAAAGGATATGGAAAGTTTTATTTTTTAGGAGGAGATCCTACATGGGCTAATATAAAAGGTGTTTTATTAAATAATATTGACAGCTTACAATTGTACAGCCAGGAAAATTTTAAAGCAAAAAAATTGAATGTTTGGGGCATAGATGATAAAAGTTTATTTTTAGAAGCCAACAGCCTGCTGGCTAAACAGCAGAAGCCTTTTTTTGCAATTATTCAAACTGCAGATAACCACCGACCTTATACAATTCCATTAGAAGATATGAACCTTTTTAAAAAGGTAACTTATCCAAATGATACCATCCAGAAATATGGTTTTGAAAATATTGAACAATTGAATGCATTTCGCTACACTGATTTTTGTTATCAGCAATTTTTTGAAGCGGCACAAAAAGAAAAATATTTTACTAATTCTGTTTTTATTTTTGTTGGTGATCATGGTATTGGTGGCAATGCAACTGCTGTATATCCCAATAGCTGGACAGAACAGCGGCTTAGCAACGAACATGTACCCTTGCTGTTTTATGCACCTGCATTAATACAACCAAAATTGGTGCATGAAGTTTGCTCACAAATTGATATCATGCCTTCAGTTGCAGGGCTATTAAAAATTCCCTATCACAATAATTCGATGGGGCGAAATTTATTTGATACTGTTTCATCTACAGAAAAATATGCTTTTATAATTGACCATGAAACAAAAAATATCGGGTTGGTAGATGGAGAATATTTCTTTAATAAAAATACCAAGACCGGTAAAATAAGCCTTGTTTCTGTTACAGATAATACGCCAATTACGTCCTCTGAAAAAACGGATAGCATCAAAAAAGTGCTGGGTCGCTTAACAGATGCTTATTATGAAACATCAAGGTATTTGCTGTTTAACAATAAACGAAAGCGATGATTGGCAAACAGCATATAATCAAATACAAATAATCCTCAGTATTTTAGCCCGCTACAAAGCTTAATAAATATTTATAAAGTATGCTCACAAGGTGGAGATTTCCAAAAACAATTCAATGGATAATAAATTTATTTATTATTTATCTCAGCATATTTACTGGCTTTCGTATTGTAACCTTAATTTGTTTTAAACCAGCAACTACAAAAGTTATTGAATTGTTTCCTTCATTTTGGTTGGGCCTGCAATACGATCTGAGGTGGATAGCAATTGTTTTATTGCCGATAGCCTGTATCTCCCTATTTCCGATTTTTTCTCCTTTTTATTCGGAACGTAGTAAAAAAGGCTGGGCTATTTATCTGGCTATTATAACATTGCTGTTGTTGTTTTTCTTTGGTGCCGATTTTGGGCATTTTGCTTACGTAAATACCAGACTTAATGCAAGTGCCCTCAACTTTGCAGAAGATGCTAAAATATCTTTCGAAATGCTTTGGCAAAGCTATCCGATGGTTTGGATTGTTGCCGGCTTATTGGGTGCCGTAGCAATGATGGCATGGATGTTTACCAAAACACATGTAAGTGTAGAAGAGCGAAATATTAATATGCACAAGTTTAGTTATAACAGGCGATGGCATACAGCTACAATTATATTATTGGCATGGTTTGTATTTGGATTTTTAACACTTAGTCCTTTGCGTTGGAAAGATGCATTTACTTTTAATGATAATTTTAAAAGTTACCTCGCCTTAAATCCATTACAGAATTTTTTTACCACCCTGCAATTTCGTAAACCTGCAGTTGATGAAGGAAAAGCAAAAAAATATTATCCGGTCATCCACGATTTTTTAAAATTAGATAAAACCGGAGCTCCTGTTAAAGGGTACGAAAGAACCATCAACCCGGGAAGTAAATCTTTAGAAAGTCAACCCAATGTAGTACTTATAATATGCGAAAGCTTTAGCATGTACAAAAGCACCATGAGTGACAATCCTTTAAATAGTACGCCTTTTTTTAACGAACTTTCGCAGCAGGGTATTTTTTTTAATCGCTGCTTTTCAGCTTCGTTTGGTACTGCCAGAAGTATTTTTGGAACCCTAACTGGTATACCCGATGTGCAACTATCTAAATTTAGCAGCCGTAATGAACAATCATTAAATCAATATAGCATCATCAATAATTTTGAGGGGTATGAAAAATTTTATTTTTTAGGTGGCAACAGTGACTTTAATAATTTTCGGGGGCTTGTATCCACCATCAAAGATGTTCATATTTATGAAGAAGGAAAATTTACTTCGCCCAAATTAAATGTATGGGGCATCAGCGATAAAAATTTGTTTTTAGAGGCAGATAAGGTAATGAAGCAGCAAAAAAAGCCTTTCTTCACTATCATACAAACATCCGATAATCACAGGCCATTTTCAATTCCCGAAGAAGATAAAGATTTTATCAGCCGTATCATAACCGAGGACGAGTTACAAAAATACGGGTTTGAATCACTGGCCGAATTCAATGCTTTTTGTTACACTGATTATTGCTATAAAAAATTTATTGGAGCAGCTAAACAATCTCCTTATTTTGACAATACCATTTTTGTTTTTGTAGGTGATCATGGGGTAGAAGGAAATGCAGCTGCGATATATCCTGCCTCGTGGACCAACCAACGGTTAAATGACGAGCATGTACCTATGCTATTTTATGCACCTGCTTTACTATTACCTAAAACAATTACTACAACTGCCGCACAAATAGATTTGCTGCCTACGTTGGCAGGTATGATACATCAACCTTATACTAATAAAACACTTGGCAGAGATCTTTTAAATTCCGACGGTAAAGAAAATGCAGCTTTTATTATACACCACGATGAAGGAAAGATTGGTATTGTAAATGATAATTTTTTTTATACAAAAAATTTGTGGATTAATAAAGAAGAACTGGTACCAGTTAACTCAGATACACTGTTGTTAACGGTACAACAAATCGATTCTGTAAAACGACATTTATCGGAGCTAACCTCTGCTATGTACGAAACTGCCCGGTGGATGTTGGTAAATAATCATGGCAGATAGTTGTTTAACATGCTATTTTAAATGGGTTAGATTGAAATTTTATAGCATTTTTTATTGAGGTCACTACAGATTTCTATTTTAAACGAAATGCTTAATCTCTTTAATAAATTAAAATGGATGTAGCTTAAACAAGCTTATGTAATATTTCAATTCCTTCTTAATTTAAGTAACTGTTTTTAAAATTTCTGCGGCATGAAAATAATATTTTTTGTAGTAACGTTTATTTTGTTATCAGTAACCACTACTGCGCAAAGGCTTTCTCGAATAATACTTTCTAATGCAGGCAGTGTAGATATTATTTCATTTTTAACCGATGATGGGGTATTTGTAAATATAACAAAAGATGGAAAAATTATTGATTGGGGTATAGAGCCAACAATAATGCAGTACAACAACTATCCGGGCAAGCTTGCGCAATACATGGGGGTGTTGAATATTTTTCACCTGCAGATAATGAAGATGTAAAAGGAAAAGTTAAATACATTGGCAGAACTGCAGTTACTTATTTATCTTCAGGTGAAAGCGAATTATTTAAGGGTAAAGTAAAAAGTATAGGCAGTATTTATTTTGATTATTATGATGCTTTTAGTGATTCATTTTTAAAAGGCAAAATAAAAAATGCTGGTATGTATTCTTTTAGTTACTATACTGCTTTTGACAATGAAGCTTACAATGGACGAATAAAGAATGCAGGAACTACTCTGTTAACTTATTATGCTGGTTACGAAGATAAAGCCTACCGGGGAAAGCTAAAAAGTATTGATAATATAAATTTTAATTATTATTCCTCTTTTGACAGGCGGGAATACCAGGGGAGCCTTAAAGGAGGGTATCAAATGCAGTATCTTATAAATGGCATTAAATATTATCTTAGAAACTAAAGGAATGATTGCTTTTTACCTGCTCGTTTTTTTTGCAATCATAATAAGCCGTGGAGATTTTTTTACATCGTAATTACCAAAATTATAATCGCCAAATATTTCCTGTATTTGTAACCCCTGGTAAGCAAACATTTCTGTAAAATCACCCAAAGAAAATTTAGCCACTTTTTCACTGTAGATCAATGGTTCTTGCAAAGCTTCGTCTTCTACAATAATTTTTTTATAAAAATGGGTCTCATCAAACCATTTGGTAATAAAATAATTAACTCCTTCTATTTCCTTATCAAACTGGTGTATAAGGTGATCTTCTGCATAGTGTACATTTAAATAATCCAAAACAAAACAACCATCTTTTTTTAAAGACTGTGCAATGGTTCTAATAGAATTATCATGCTCCCGTCTTGTTAAAAAATATCCAAAGCTTGTAAAAAAATTAAATGCGTATTCATAGTAATTAATATAATAGGGAAGCCGCATGTCATGCAGGTAAAAATGTAATTTTTCTGTTTGGCTTAGCAGAGCTTCTTTAATATTGTCTTCACTAAGATCAATGCCGGTTACATCAAATCCTTTTTCTGCCAGGTGAATGGCATGTCTTCCTTTGCCACAAGCTACATCAAGCATTAAAGCAGTTTGTGGTGGATTTAATTTATCAATTAACTTATCTATAAATCGGGCAGCCTCCTGCTCATCTCTGTTGAAATAGAGTTGGTGATAGTAAGGTGAATTAAACCAATCTTTAAACCAGGGAAGCGCTTGCATAATTAGAACTGAATTATTAACCAAAAAACTTGATGAGCAATGCAGTTACTGCATAAATTACCGTAACTAAAAAAATGCCCTTGGCTGTTTTATCAATTCTAGCATTCACATATAAAGTAAACAGCAGCGCATTGGCAAAAAGCGAGATACTGATCCATGCTGTTATTAAGTTATGGTTTAATGTCATCCATTGGTACATTTCCCTTAAAGAAAACATGTTGTATTTAAGAAATTTAAAAATACTAAAGCCAATAACGGGACCTATAAGACCTAATAAAGTACCCAGCCAAAAATTATCTTTTTTAAATATCATTTTATTTTCCAGGTTTTTTCTAATTGAGTTTTTAGGGTATAATTTGTTAAATCGAATTGTACCGGTACCATACTAATGTAATTATTTTCAAGCGCCCAAACATCTGTATCTTTTCCTTTATCATAGTTTACAAAAGCACCGGTAAGCCAGTAGTAATTTTTGCCATGTGGATCTTTGCGTTGCTTAAAATCTTCTTCGTATTTAGCATACGCTTGTCTGCATATTTTAACCCCCTTTATCAGTTCCAACGGAATAGCAGGAATGTTAACATTCAACAGCAGGTGCTTGTCCATTTTTTTCTTTAAAAATGTACTTACAATTTCTCTGATATAATATCTTGCTCCTGTAAAATCAGCTTCGTAGTTATAGCTCATTAAAGAAAAGCCAATGCTGGGAATACTCTCAATACACGCTTCCATGGCAGCACTCATGGTACCGCTATAAATTACATTGATGGAATGGTTGGCGCCATGGTTAACCCCACTAAGACACAAATCTGGTTTTCGGTGCAGTATTTTATCTACGGCAAGTTTTACACAGTCTACAGGAGTACCACTCGTTTGCCAGGATTCTACCCCTTCAAAAATGTCAACTTTATTCATCCTCAATGGTTGACCAATGGTTATTGCATGCCCCATACCGCTTTGAGGTTTGTCTGGTGCTACCACTACAATTTTACCAAGTTCTTTAACGGCTTCTACTAAATTTCGTATTCCTGGTGAGGTAATACCATCATCATTGGTAATAAGTATGGTGGGTAGTTTTGTTCTTGCAGCTTTCGCCATATCAGTTTTTTTAATTGAGAATGAATAATAGATTCACTATATAATTTAATAAGCACATTCAAACAAAACGCTGCTATTATTCATCATTATTTATTTAATTGTCCAGCACAATTAGTTTATTCTAAACCATGGACGACTTCCAAGTGCTTCTCTAAATGGCCATGGAATAGAAGCAAGAATTAATATAATTGCAAGGCCAAAAAAAATCAACATTTTTTTATGCTTTGCACTATCTGTGATTGCTCTTTTTACAGAAGCCCTTCCAATGTGTACCAATACCCACGCTAATAGCATCATAGTTAAATGTTCCATAGTAAAAAAACGGGTATATGGATCTTTCATATTGTTTCCCAAGTCTTTCAACCTGTTAAACCACCCATTGTTTACATACAATACCAGGCCTATTAGTAACTGTATATCACAACTAATCATAAAAAAAAGATTGCTGCGGTTATCTCCTGCACTAAAGTTTCTTTTACCAAAATAGCCGGTCAGGGCGTTTAGTAAGGTCCATAAACCAAATAATAATACTGCCCAACGGAGCAAATTATGAAGTATTAATACTATTTGCATATCATTAATTTTTTACAAAAGTAAGGGCAATCAAATTCATCTGTATATATTTATTCCTTCAGCTTTAAGGTATTAAAAGCTATATATATTGGTATTTTAGTAACTAAAATACGGTGGCTTCAAAAACGACCCAGGCAGCTGTTTTGTTGTAGCTATTTTTATCTTTTTAAAATTACAAATAAGTAAATTGACAAAACTAAAATGTTAAACCGATTGGTTTTATGTAGTAAAAAGAAACTTTTATAGTAGCGTTAGTAGGTAACCACATTATTTTCTGGGCTTATGAAAACAACATATTTACCGGCTTTATGGTGGGTGCCTTCTATTCTTAAATTTTTATTGGCGATGTATTCAAATGTTTCTTTGCCGTCTTCAAACATAGTTGGCAATTCATCTATCCTTATATCCCTGCTTAATAAATAAACGATACCAGTTTTACCAGGATAACTGGTAACAATATGCACTTCACTTTTAATTTTAATATTGATGCCTTCTATAATAAAATCAATAGTAGCATTAAAACAGTCTGCACCGGCTGGATTGGTAAGATTAAAATCTTGTATAAAAATTTTAATGGGTTTGGACGCATACTTCATAAATCGAATGTAAAAACATATTTTTAAAAATAAAAATATTAAATATTATTTATAGAATTTTTTTAATGGATCTAAATCGATTTGGTATTTTAAGTTTACAAAATTTGCTACAATTCCTATTTTTTAATGTGGCAATTATAAAATTTTTTAGGTATCAAAAACCAAAATATCTTTATAATTATTATACTTTTATAATTTTCACACTACCTCAAAAATGAAAAATATGCCTAAAAAAAAGATGCTGCTTATTGTTGCTTTGCTGATACAATTATTTGCTGCTGCCCAACAAAATACTGTAGTGATTAATAGTGGTAACCCACTATTTCCCGGTTGGTATGCAGATCCTGAAGTTGCTATTTTCAATAGCCAGTACTGGATTTATCCAACCACTTCAAGTGTTTATGATAAACAAGTATATTTCGATTGCTTTTCATCAGCTGATCTTATTACCTGGAAGAAGCACCAGCGCATCCTTGATACGGCTGCAATAAAATGGGCTAAACGTGCTATTTGGGCACCGGCTATTGTTGAGAAAAACAGAAAATAGTATCTATTTTTTGGTGCCAATGATATTCAAAGCAATAATGAATTTGGTGGTATTGGTGTTGCCGTAGCTGATAGACCGCAAGGGCCATTTACAGATTATTTGGGGAAACCGTTAATTGATAAATTTTATAATGGAGCACAGCCTATTGATCAGTTTGTATTTAAAGATACCTCTGGGCTATACTATATTATTTATGGGGGCTGGGGACATTGTAATATCGCAAAGTTGAATAATAACTTTAATGGTCTGTTGCCCTTTGATGATGGAAGCACTTTTAAAGAAATAACCCCCGATGGTTTTGTAGAAGGTGCCTGTATGTTTTTAAGAAATGGCAAATATTATTTTATGTGGTCGGAAGGCGATTGGACAGGCCCTAATTACGGTGTTGCTTACGCCATTGCTGATTCTCCGTTTGGCCCTTTTAAAAGAACCGGTAAAATATTGGAGCAAGATAGTATTATCGGAACGGGTGCAGGCCATCATTCAGTAATCAAAGTTCCTGGTAAAGATAGTTGGTACATTGTTTATCATCGAAGGCCTTTAAA
Source organism: Ferruginibacter sp. (assembly GCA_025352695.1). Taxonomy (GTDB): domain Bacteria; phylum Bacteroidota; class Bacteroidia; order Chitinophagales; family Chitinophagaceae; genus Ferruginibacter. Next base: position 52,554 of record JANXSK010000218.1, read on the forward strand.
AGAAACAGATGGCAACTCCAGAGTAACCTGAATAGAAAAAATGTTTTTTGATAAAGATGGCTTTATAAAACATGTAATTATTACCAATACCGGCGTAGAAAAACGTAGCCTTAAATAAAATAAATATCAACAAAACATTGCGGTATAGAAATAGGCATTTAGTTCACAAAGCCTTTTCGATAATGCATTAGTTACTGCATTCTTACAGGTTTATATTAAAAATTTTTTACTGCTTTTTATTTGAGGCCACAACCAGACTTTATTTGCGAAGCAAATGCCTAATCCCATAAAATAAATATTAGTGCAGCTTTGGTTGCCATGCCTTACAAGAATGAAATAAAAAGAGGAGTAAATACTTTTAGTAAGGCAATTTAATTTTTTGCATTAAACAATTAAAAAATGCAGTCGCTAAAACTTGGTAACAATAAATTAAACATACGATATTCAATAAATTATTTAGCTATGAACATTCTACTATATCACAAGTTTCATATTTCGGTTATGAGGTTTGCATACCCAATCAGCCAGCCTGTAAAAGCAACCCGCTTTGGTATTTCACCTGTTATGTAAATTGTGGCAGATAATTTAACTGAAATGATGAAAAGACATTATTATCTAACCACTGATAAGACTTATTTTCCAATTGGTACCAACGAGAAAGATTACCATCCATAAGGAGTACTGATTATTTAAATTTGTTAAATACCATTTTCCTAAACCAAGTAAAAAAACTAAAAAAAATCAGCCTTTGAAACTGGTGTTGAAATTGTTCAATTATTTGAGAGATTACCAGATGAAAGTGCACTTAAAAAGTTATACCTGCAAATGATATCTGCAAAAATGGCTCCGAAAAAAAATAGTTAGCAACTTTCTTAAAACATTAAATTGTACAGGGGGATTGGTGAAAATATTATGACAAAAATAGATAGAAATAATTTTACTAAAGAAGGCGGGTTAATAGAAGATTGTTCGGATGAAGTTGCAGGTTTACGAGGTTATGCAAAAAAGTAATTTGTTACATTATTCAATTGTTTATTCTGCAGGGATGAATCCGGGCTGTATAATTACCTGAAAAAATTAGTCTTTCATTCATCAACTTATTATTTTTTATGATTATATTAATAAAACTTTAAAAAACTTCACCCAAATTTAAAAATAAACCTTTTGATCCATTCAATCCAAAACCATAATCTATACAAAGATTTGTTTTAGAATATTTGTTGAGTTTAATTCTAACTCCAGCTCCTAAGCCAGGTGAAATTACTGCTAATTGATTGCTGAAATTTTTAGAGAAAGATTGTGCGTTGGCAAATACTACACCTCCTAACAGACCATTATTTAAAATGCTAAAACGATATTCGGCTTCTGCATAAATCATATTTTTTGCCCTGAAACGGCTTTGTACATATCCTCTGCCTGTATTGTATAAATCATCCCATCCGGTACTGGGTAATAAAAGATAGGGCGGTTTGTCTTTGCCAAGTGTTAACCAATTGTAACTCCATAGTGCAAGTACATTTTTAGTATGCTCATTTAATTTAAAATATTTTTTAAATTCTAGTAATAAAGATTTCCAGTTGTTATCGCTGCCTAAAAAAGTATAATTGGGTCTAAAAATAATATTGGCAAAAGTGCCATTAAAAGGGTTTATCTGATTTTGCCTTGAATCGTATAATAATTTCAGGGCAAAGCCGGCCGCTTTCATTGTTTGTGTTCCTCCATATTTTTGAAAAGAAGTTTTTATTCCCGAAGGCGGATCTATTTCAGTAACGTTCCAGAAATAATCATAATAAAATCCTATACCTCCATAAAGCTCTTTGTATATTTTTTTCAACACTGTTTGGTGAAGTTTAATATAGTTGAAGTTTAAACTATAGGCATCGTTTTCTGTGCTGTGGGCGCCAAGTCCGTATGTTGTTGATGGGTATCTTAAAAAACGATAATCCAGAATTAAATTAAATTTATTTTGTTTGGTCCAGATATTGGCATAAATCGGAAAAAGAAATTGATTATAGTGTGTATAAGTGAGGCTGGTAATGATTTCGGATAATTTTTTTGTAACAGCAGTATCTACATAAAAAGCAAAGCCGGCACTTACTGTGGCTGCAAAACTAGTTTGCAATGTATAACCAACAGCGGGCAATAAAGTGACAAATACTTTTTTTTGAGGTAGGGTGCTACTACTATTATTACTACTACTATCTTTCACTAATTGATGCGATCCTTTAAATAGGGCTTTAAAAAAATCTTTTGCATCATACTCAACTTCTGCAGTTTTCTTTTGTATGATAGAATCGGCTATTATAATAGTTGTCGTGCTATCTATTAATTGTTGCGCTTTAACGATATTGGTTAAAACAATTCCGTATAAAATGAGTAATATTTTGATAGCACTTTTTACAGACATTTTTAATAAAATGTGTTTATTGAAATTATTTTTGAAGCTATTGCTTATTCTATGCATTCCCCTATAAGTATATACAAGTGCATGTAAACAACTGAATAAATAATGTTTTTAGCCCTTTACACAATTGGTTTTTTTGGTAACTTTCTATTTTCAGTTTTTGAATTCAACTGAATGCCGGCACACACATTAATGCTGCTACAAATGAGGTAAATGTAACTTAAGTCAACCAGATTGCTAAATTATAAATTGGCAAATGAACACGTATTTTAAGTAGTTTGCAAACTATCATTTTGTGTTGTAATTTTATTGTGAACAAGAATTCCATCAAGGGAATTTCCAAAAGCAGGAAAATTATCGGCTATAAATTCTTTTATGGTGGATAAGATATCAATTGCCTGTTCAGGACTGATGCCACGTTTAGCTGTAAGTTGATCAATTAGTGATTGCATATAATTTTCTTATTTTATTGATTCGACTGCAAATTTACTTTCAAGTTTAATTTTAGTTTTTACTCATTAATTTAACAGTTAAATTATTAAAAGGGTTAGCTATAAATTTTATCAGTAATAAAATTAAAACTCATTATTATTTACTTGTAAAAGAGCAGCTGTGTGCTGAATAGTTTTATAAAGCCACCTTGTTGTTTATTAAAAATTGTGGTGCCTCGTAGTTATAAATTATTAACGGATAAGTTTTTTAATTTCATTGTTATAAAGGTGCTCTTTATGAAGTATTATTTTCTGTGTTATATTTGAAAACATAGTTATAATAATATTATTTGCTTCGTGTTCGCTTATTCCATATTCATCAATAAGTTGTTCTATTAATTGCTTCATTTTATTATTTTTTATGGTGCTATTTTATTCTATAAAATTGATATAGTGCAAATCAAACTGATTACACAAATGAATATTTCATAGTTTTTATTTAATTATATAAAAATTAGAATTTAAAATTAAAATCAACCCTAGCCAATGAAAAGTTAGCATCGCCAGAAAGGCAAAAACAATCGTTAAAATAATGCAGCGTTTATCGCAAATAATTATTCCCTTCCAGTAAATATGTGTCGCGGTTTATAAAGTGATTAAGTTCTTTAGAACCATAAAATCTTTATTTTTTGGAATGAGAGTACATAATTAAACGCCTCTAATTAAGTGGCTTCTATTGGCCCAATGCTATTAAAATAAGAGTATTTGCTCGCAATCAGCGTTTCTTAATTAAAGGGCATTGGCATACAATTATTTATTCGCTTTAGTAAAACTAGTTGGTAGGGAAATATTTTTTATTATAAAAATTAAAATAAAACTGTATAGATTTAGATAAGGTATTAATAAAAAAAGCCCTACCAAATCACTTTGAGTATCCATGCCTTAAATTGCAAACCAACGGATAACCGGCTGCTTAATTATGAATACTTATTTTATTAATTGCTTCAAAATCGAGTCACATTTACCTACACAACAAACTGAAAAATTAAGATAGCGTCACTTTTTAATGCTGTTTAATTAACTGATTTTAAAATGGTAAATTTATTTAGGAGTAAGCTGAGTAATGCATAGTTTTTTTCTCTTGGTATAGTGTTAAATTAAAAACTTTATTTGGAAGAAACAATGCAACTAATTGTGACGACATTTTATATTGCAAATTGTTTAACTTCTTAGAAATTATTTTGCTTTTACATTTTTTAATTCCTGTATAAAGCTATTACTTATCGAAAACGGCATTGGGAATTTGTCGCAAAACGGGCGATATGTGTCGGCTTAAAAGGTGGATATATAATTAAAGGCCCACACCATTTATATGGTTGCTTGGTTATAAAGAAAATGTATGCTTGAAGGATGATTTAGAGGGTTGCCAAAAATATTTTCGCTTCTACTACTGCCTGATTACAAACTTTTTTTATAAATTTTATTTTTTCATTTTGAACCACCGTATCAAGCTTTTCATATTCTAAAGCATCCAGGTGGAGTTGTAATATTTCATTTAATCCCATGATTGAAATGGTAGTTTTTAAATTATGGGCAGTTTGTTTAACCATCAGAATATCCTTTTCTTCCAGAGAGTTTTCTAAGAGTGCAATTTCATTTGGTATTGCTTCAATAAATTGTTCTGTAACATTTTTTTCGTAGGCTGTATTTCCATTGCTTACCTCCAGCATGTATTGCAGGTTTATGTATTGATATTTTATAGCTTTTAAATTATTCAGCTTTTTATCTTTGAATGTTACAGGTTTTTGTATTTGGGTAAACTGAACAATTAGTTGCTGCAAGCGCTCTTCTCTTATCGGTTTAGATATGTATTCATTCATGCCATAACTTAAACATTTTTCTCTTTCACCTGCAAGCGCATGAGCCGTCATCGCTATGATTGGCGTATTTAAATGAAGTGTATTTCTTATTTCCTTAGTAGTAGAATAGCCGTCCAATTCCGGCATCTGAATATCCATTATAATCAGGTCGTATGTTTTTATTGTAAGCATTTCAATAGCCTCTTTACCATTATTTGCTAACTCAAATTTTATTTGCCAATTATTGAATAAATGTTTGATAAGATCCTGATTAAATTTGTTGTCTTCAACAATAAGAATAGAGATTTTATTAAAATTAATAGGTAACCTTATTTTATTTTCTTCATCAGATAAAATACCTACTTGGGTTGCAGCAATTTTGTAGGGAATTACCAAATGAAAAGTAGTTCCTTTACCGGGTTCACTTTCAACATCAATTTTTCCATTTTGAATTGTTACCAGTTCCTGAACAATTGAAAGACCAAGCCCCGTACCACCATATTTTCTTGTTACAGAATCTTCTGCTTGCTGAAAACGATCAAATATTGATTTTAAATATTTTTTTTCTATACCAATACCAGTATCACTTACACTAATTTTAGTACTAATTGTATTATTAATATTTCCTTCATTGGTAATTTTTATTACAATACTTCCGTTGCTAGTAAATTTTATTGAATTGCCAATTAAGTTTACCAGTATTTGTGTTAACCTTGTTGCATCTCCTTCTAAATTATCTGGTAAATTATCTTCTACAAAAGTAGAAAGCTGTAGTTGTTTTTCTGCTGCCTTTGCTTTAAACATTGTTTCAATTGAATGCACAAGACTACGTATACTAAAATCGGTAGCTTCAATGCGCATCATGTCTGCTTCAATCTTTGATGAATCAAGGATATCGTTTATGATTGTAAGTAATTTTTCTCCTGAGTTTTGTATTGTTTGCACAAATTCTTTTGACTCTTTATCCAATTCTTTTCTTTGTAATAAATTGGTAAAACCAAGCATTGCATTCATTGGAGTTCGAATTTCATGGCTCATATTAGCAAGGAAATTTTCTTTTGCCTGTGCTGCCACCCTCACTTTTTTTTCAGATACATTTAGTTGCTGAATTAGTTGATTTTGTTTGTGAATCGTATTTATAATAAACCAGAATAATGCAGCGGCACTTAGTAACACAAATGCAATGAGAAAAAAACCAAAGTTTAAAGCTCTTTTGCCACTTTTGTCAATTGACGAAGTTACTGCTGCCAGCAATTTTTGTCTTGAACTCTCAATAATATTGGTAATTTTATCGATAGAATCATTCAGATTTTTCGCCCTTTTTGAAGTAATTAAATTTTCTGCTACATTTTTACCTGCCAAATGAAACGAATCTAAAATCTGCTTGCTTAGTAATAATTTTTCATGAACCAGCAAGTCTAAAATATCAATATATTTAACGGAAGTATCGTCATCAGATATTTTTTGCAAGTTAGCCATGTCAGATTGTACTTCTAAAATTTTAGCACCCAATCCTTCAATTTGCGAGGAGTCTTTTGTATATAATGTACCACCTATTTCACTTTCTACAGAAGTAATATCATTTTTTAATTCTCTCAGGTTGCTGCTAACCTTAAATTCAGTTAGTACCTTTTCATTTCCATTAATAAGGGAGTTAATATTTTTAGCAGAATTGTACTGAATAAAAATTAATAAAAAGTTGCCAATAATAAAAGCAGCTAATATGTAGAAGATGATTTTTTTACCCGTCATTATAGAACTTATTATCGCTAATGTTGGTTAAAATTAACTTTTACTTTCGGAAGGAGGTATTTTTAAATATCGAAAAAGAAAAAGTATGAGGGATACTATACTAAAAATTAAACCTGTAATTAAAAGAGCTATAATCCAAATGGTACTTCCTTTGTCAAGTATTTTTAGTAATAAAAATGTAAGTAATATTAGTGACAGTGTAACGAAAAAAAATAATATGGTATATAAAATTTTCATTTTTTAAAGGAGGCTCCGGTCAAAACCGGAGCCGATAAACAAAACTAATTGCGCATAAAAAAATATTAACATTGGGGTAAAAATTATTTATCCTGTAATATAACAGGAACTAAAAAAACAAATATTTTCAATCGTTCAAACGGCAAAGTTTATCGTTGAATACCTTTATTAGAAGTATGAAAAATACGGGACCAAGTTAGGTTTTTGGAAAACTATTAAAGCAGGAGTGTATTATAAGATAGATTGGTTTCGGGGGCAATAATTTATAAGATGTTCATTCGTTTGTTTAAAACTGCACGGTAGGTATCGGCTACAGGCAATGCTTTACCATTGATAATTACAGAGCCATCTTGCAAAGTGTCAATTTTATTTATAGCAGCTATATAGCTGCGATGTATTCGCAAAAAATTAGAGGTAGGTAATCTGACTTCTACTGTTTTTAGTGTAGAATGGATGGCAAAAAACTTTTGAATGGTATGCAATTTCACATAATCTCCCATTGATTCTGCAAAAAGAATATCATCTAATTTAAGTCGCTTTACAATATTAGATTCCCTTATAAAAATAAATTCTTCTTCATTAATTGTAACTTCTTCGGTATTACTTTCAAATATTTCTCTTGCCTTGTTAATCGCTTGTATAAAGCGCACAGGGGTTACCGGTTTTACTATATAATCAGCCACATTTAATTCAAAAGCTTCGGCTGCATATTCTTTTTTTGAAGTTGTGAAAATGATGACAGGTCTGTTGTTTCCTAAATTTTTGGTCAGTTCCAGCCCATTCATACCTGGCATTTCAATATCCAACAAAATCAAATCAACGGATACTTTCTGCAACAGATTGTAAGCATCCATTGCGCTGGAACACTCCCCTGTAACTACTATATCTTTTACCTGGCTAGCCAATTGTTTTATGGTAGTTCTGGCAATTTTATTATCATCAACTATTAGGCAATTCATATAGTAAATATAAATTATTAAACAGTAGCGCAAAAGATACTATTTATTAAAAAAGATAACACTAGTGTCCTGTTGCATTAAATAAAAGTTCTTTGAAATTCATACTAGACGTGTATTTGAGCTCAAAAATAAACGGTGACAATTTGAATTGAATTCCGATTATTTCCGCTAAAATTCGACATGAACAGTGGAAAATATGTATTTGCACAGATTGGAACGTTTTTGCCTGCCCGTATTTTCGACAAGTGGGTTTCCAAACATGAAGGTAATAAATGCGTAAAACATTTTAGTTGCTGGAACCAACTCATGTGTATGATGTTTGGTCAATTGAGTGGGCGGGAAAGTTTAAGGGATTTGCTTATCACGGTCAGCGCACATTCTAATAAGTACTATCATTTAAGTTTTGGCAAAAACGTATCCCGTTCAAATTTAGCGACAGCAAATGAACTACGTGATTATAGTATTTATGAGTCTTTTGCTTATGAAATGATTGCAATAGCCCGGGGCTGTTTAATCGATGAAGCTGATTTCCCACTTTTACTTTCGGGAAATGTGTATGCTTTTGATTCTACAACAATAGACCTTTGCCTAAACGTATTTTGGTGGGCAAGTTTTAGAAAGGCGAAGGGAGCAATAAAAATCCACACACTTTATGATGTAAAAACTTCGATTCCTGCTTTTGTACATATAACTAAAGGCAATGTTCATGATGTAAAGGCATTGGATGTTTTGACCTACGAAGCAGATGGGTTCTACATTATGGATAAGGCATACGTAGATTTTAAACGATTGTTTACCATTAATCTTTCAAAGGCATATTTTGTAATAAGAGCAAAAGAAAATTTTAATTTTAAGCGTATCAGTTCTAAAAAACCAGATAAAATAAATGGCATTATTTGCGAGCAGATAGTAAAACTTAAAGGCCTTAAATCTTCAGCATATTATCCAGATACTTTAAGGAGAATTAAATACTTTGATAAAGAACAACAAAGAACATTTGTATTCTTAACCAATAATTTTTCTCAGCCAGCTGTGGATATTGCCCTATTGTACAAGTACAGATGGAAAGTAGAATTATTTTTCAAATGGATAAAGCAGCACCTGAAAATAAAAACATTTTGGGGCACCTCAATGAATGCGGTAAAGACCCAGGTTTACATAGCAATCATTACCTATACTTGGATTGCAATCATTAAAAATAAACTCAAAATAAAAAGATCGACGTATGAAATATTGCAAATTGTGAGTGCTTCGCTTTTTGATAAAACACACCTAAATGATTTGTTACAAAGCCCTGTCTATAAGAATGTCAAAGAACAAAAATGCGAACAATTAGAAATTGAATTAATTTAACGGGACACTAGTGAAA
>JANXSK010000219.1 GCA_025352695.1 Ferruginibacter sp.
CTTTTGCTGTTCTGCCATGATCGGTTGTTATTACCATCATCCAGTCTTCCTTATATTTTTTTTCACGGTATTGTATTGCAGTTAAAATTTTTCCCACCTGATTATCTACATATTCAACGGCTGTATAAAATTGTTTGCTATCTCCATAAGTATGTCCCATGTCATCTGAATATTCTAAATAAACCCAAGAAAGGTCAGGGGCTTTTTCCCTGATACAGGCCGATGCTTCACTAACAACCTTTTCGTCAATATTGCGCATTCGCATGGTATCATTGTATGGAAAATGAATAGAATCGGATTCAAACCCATCTGCATGATAATCAAAGTGAATATTACCTGCGGCGTTTAACCCATCGCCAACAAGTTTAGTACGGTTATCTAACCAGGATGAAAAGATGGCTATTTTTTTATTGGGTGCTACTTCTTTTACAATCCGGAAAATATTCTTATAATTATAATTCGGCGCAGATATATCATTGTCCATAACATTATGTTTGTTGGCCCAGGTACCAGTTATTAAATTGTTATAACCCGGTGCAGAAACAGTGACCATTTCTGAATAAGTCCCTTTATCGCCTCCTACATAAGCACGCATTAATGAGCCCATTTTACTAATCTTATCAAGGTTGGGGGTTTTTACTTTTTCCAATACATCAGCGGGTATGCCATCCGCAATAATAATCACTACTTTTTTTGCCCGTTGACTAAAACTATTCAGTTGCAAAAAAAGAGCTGCTAAAACAATCATCGTACATTTCATACTTATTGGTTTTTTATAATAAAAAGTCAGGTTTGTTTAAAGCACAAACCTGACTATTTATCTTAATTGTGATAAAGGAAAATTTGATACGCAAGCTATAGCTTTACCTGCTAAATTTATTATTATGTTATTACTTCATTTGGAGGGGTGTAAATTTTAATTAAATACAAATAGTACGTTTCAAAGTATTAAAAAAATTTAATTAAATAGTTTATCGTAAAAAGCAATTAAAAATGTGCTGTCAGATTTTGAAATAAACCAAATGATGTAAGTTGATCTAAAATGTGGTTTTCCTTTTTCAACTCTTTTATATTTATTCCTATAATTAATATTATGTTAAATAGGAACACATAGCCATTCTCCTCCTTCCCACGTTTTATTTTTTTCTTAGCCTTGTCACGAGCGGGTGGATTGTTGGGGAAATTGTGTAGAGAATTTTAAGCAAGCCATCCTGTTAAATACGCTTCAAAGTATTCAGACAATACTATATAGTTGTCATATTTTCTGGTAGTTAATTATTTACAGATAATTATGCTTTGGTTTCAATTTTCTGCATATTAAGAGCAATATATTGGAATTACAGAATATTTTCAATTTAACAAAATAAACTTTTATTTAATTAACCTATAGCTTAATTTCATGCCTAAAAGATAAGTATATATAATACAATCTCCTGAAAATCAAAAACGGCATATTTGTGATACCCTCCTTCTTTATATTAAAACTTTGAGGTGATTTTTTGGAGTTTGGCACTTTACGTAAAAGCCCCCAATTTAATTCTGGAATATTACTACGCTATTCGTAATTACTGTACTATAAAAAAAGCGTAATGCTGCTCTTGTAAAGCTTTACAATCTGTTGCATCTTTGTATCAGAAAGTTAGCGATTCAATAGCATAGCAATCTAATCCAAAATGATCCATAATAAAACAAGAAAAGAATTCCTACTGAAAACACAAGATCCAAGATTCTGAGACTATGCTGTAAAAAGCGATAATGACTCAAAAAACCTAACAAACCAAAATCCCTCATCTATGCCGTAAAAAGCGATGATGGCGAAAAACCAGAAAAAAACCAATATCCCGGAACTATGCTGTTACAAGCGATGATGATCCAAAAACCAACAAACCAATACCCCTTGTCAATGCTGTAAAGAGCGATGATGACGAAAAACCGAACAAAAACCAATATCTCAAAGCTTATGCTTTTAAAAGCGAGAATAGCGAAAGACCAAAAAAATTAAAGCCAGATAAATTATCCATTTATGTGGAGAGGAATTTCCTCAACCTAATCAATCCTGACAAAGCTGACCGAGTTAGCTAAAAATTGTACTTCCACAACTATGAAAAACTAGTAGCTTGTGGAAGTTTTTCTTTTATATCATTCCCCCAATAGAAGCTTATAAAGTGCGTATTTATACGTTTTGGAAATAGTAAAAATCCTTGTATTATTGAGTTAATAATACCCAATGATATGTATTTACTGAACCGCAATAATAGCGCAATAATGCTCTTGTAAAGGTTGCTTAACTGTTGCACCTTTGTATCAGAAGTTGATTGATAGAAATTAATTATCAATCATATCCAAATATCCTGATAAAGCTTAAAAAGTTAAATCCAATATCAGTCAACTTCTTTTCATTTTTCCAATATCCTACATGCCTAACCAGCATTACGAAAAACCTAAAGTCCGTAAATTTATAAATATTCCAGTATCCTTACGAAAATAACCAAAGCCATTATCCTTCAGAAAACAATCAAGTCAATATCCAGATAAAACAAAAAACTATTATCTTATAGCCGTTTAAATACAGAGAAAGACCATCAAACTGAAACCAGAAATAACTAATTTCAGTAAGCCCCCGCTTAAATATTTTTTTTTTACAAAAAACTTCCACAGACATTTAAAACTGTGGAAGTTTTTGATTTTACTATTCTCCCTCCCAATATCTCGGAACTATATATTTATCCGGAATTACCACATTTGTAACGGAAAAGTACATTTACAGGAAAGAAGATATGGCGCAATGTAGATGTAGGCCTATTAATTTAACTACAATTCAAATAAGCATACATAAAAAGTCAAATTCACTTATTTTTGTAAAAAAGAACCAAATATGCGTAAATACAAAGCCGGTGTTTTATTCGGCCCCGAGTTAGAAGCCCTTTATAATGATGCAAAAGACAACAAGTTTGCATTACCAGCAGTTAACTGCATTGGAACTGATACCATTAATGCCACTTTAGAAGCAGCCGCAAAGGTTAACTCTCCTGTTATAATCCAATTTAGCAATGGTGGAGCACAATTCATCGCTGGTAAAGGAATGCTGAACGATAAATTACAAGCCAATATTTCCGGTGGTATTTCTGGTGCTTTACATGTGCACAATGTTGCTAAATATTATGGAGTGCCTGTCGTATTGCATACTGATCATGCTGCAAAAAAATGGTTACCCTGGATAAGTGGATTGGTAGATGCAGGAGAACAATTTTATAAAGAAAAAGGACAGCCTCTTTTTAGTTCGCATATGTTAGATCTTAGCGAAGAACCTCTTGAAGAAAATATTCAGACTTCTGTAGAATATTATAAAAGGATGGCGCCATTAGGTATGAGTATCGAAATTGAATTGGGTGTTACTGGTGGTGAAGAAGATGGTGTAGACAATAGCGATATTGAAAATGATAAACTATATACTCAGCCTGAACATGTGGCATATAGCTATACCGAACTAGGCAAGGTAGGTAAGCTTTTTACCATAGCTGCTGCTTTTGGTAATGTACACGGTGTATATAAATCAGGTAATGTAGAATTACGTCCTGAAATTTTAAACAATAGCCAGGTGTACATTGAGAAGAATTTGCACTCAGGCCCTAAACCTGTTTTCTTCGTATTTCACGGTGGTAGCGGATCGCCACAAAACCAAATTAGAGAAGCAATTGGTTATGGAGCTATTAAAATGAATATTGATACCGACTTGCAATGGGCTTTCTGGGAAGGAGTACTAAACAATTATAAAAACAACGAAGGATACCTGCAAGGACAATTAGGAAATCCTGAAGGAGGCGACAAACCTAATAAAAAACAATATGATCCAAGGGTTTGGTTACGTAAAGGACAGGATACTTTTATCAAAAGACTAGAAACTGCGTTTGATGATTTAAATTGTATTAATAGAAATGCTTAGTTTTTTTTTAAAGTAATTTTTGCTGAAAGGAAGCATTCGATAATAATAATTATAACCAGGTTCAGATTTTTAAAGTAATCTACTTTAAAAATCTGAATGCTGTAGAACTTGTAGAAAACTATAAAAGGATTTAATACATTTTTTTAACTTTTTAAATAACTCTTTATACTTTCTGGATATTTTTCAGAATTATAAAGGTGGGGCTAAATATGATAAAAGAAGAAGATTTTGATGCCAACCTTGCTGGTGAAGATGGAGAATCTGATGAGACAAAAAGAAGTTGGTTTAAACGCATAAAAAAAGGTATTCTTACTGCCACTAAAGATAAGGCTGATGCACCTGAAGGACTGTGGACAAAATGCCCGGATTGCAAATTTACCTGTACAGTATCAGAATTAAGGGAAAGCTTATTTGTATGTCCTAAATGCGACCATCATCACCGAATTGGAAGTGGTGAATATTTTGAAATTTTATTTGATGACAATGAATTTAAAGAACTGTTTGCAAATATTGTTTCAAAAGATTATTTAGGATTTGTTGATCTTAAATCTTACGGCAAACGTTTAGATGAAACATACGCAAAAACAGATATCCATGATTCGATTACAGTAGCGCATGGCAAAATAAAAAACAATGATTTTGTTGTAGCTTGTATGGATTTTGAATTTATTGGGGGAAGTCTTGGGAGTGTTATGGGAGAAAAAATTAGCCGAGCTTGCGACTATTGCATTCTGCACAAAATTCCTTTTATGATTATAAATAAAAGTGGTGGCGCCAGAATGATGGAGAGTGCATTTTCATTAATGCAATTAGCTAAAACTTCGGGTAAACTATCTCAATTGGCTGATGCGAAAGTTCCATATATTTCACTTTGTACAGATCCAACATTTGGCGGTACTACTGCATCTTTTGCAATGTTAGGAGATATTATTTGTGGCGAGCCCGGTGCGCTGATTGGATTTGCCGGTCCCAGAGTTATTAAAGAAACAATTAAAAAAGATCTTCCTTCTGGTTTTCAGCGAAGCGAATTTTTATTGGCGCATGGTTTTTTAGATTTTATTGTAAACCGAAAAGAATTAAAAGATAAGCTAGCCACGTTGCTGGTATTATTTAAGAATTAATACAAAGTAGATAAAGGTTTAATAAAACAACAATATGATGCTATATTGAATCTTTAATTTATTACGATGCTGTGTAAATTAATTACCGAAAGTTGTACCCCTTTTATTATTTAATAAAACTTGCAATAAAGAAATTCTGTAAATGGTTAAATACATGTCCACATTACTTCTCAAGCCGGTCAATACCTTTTTAGTCCATTAATTTTTAACACTCACTTAAACTAATAGGAATATTGATAGCCAATCCGCCGTCGGATGTTTCTTTGTATTTGCTATTCATATCAAGGGCCGTATCCCACATGGTTTTGATCACCGCATCAAGACTAACTTTTGCAAAATCTGGCGTACTTTGCAGTGCCAGTTGACTTGCAGTTATGGCTTTAATTGCACCCATGGTATTTCTTTCAATACAGGGTATTTGAACAAGTCCACCAATGGGGTCGCAGGTTAAACCAAGGTGATGTTCCATGGCTATTTCTGCGGCCATTAAAGTTTGTTTTTGCGTACCTCCCATACATTCTGTTAATGCTGCTGCTGCCATAGCACTGCTTACTCCAATTTCTGCCTGGCAACCTCCCATTGCCGCAGATATGGTGGCCCCTTTTTTAAATATACTGCCCACCTCACTTGCAGTTAATAAAAACCGAATGATTTTTTCATCCGTGTTGCCATCGCAAAAGATACTATAGTATTGCAAAACGGCTGGGATAACGCCAGATGCTCCATTGGTTGGCGCCGTAACAACCCTGCCAAAAGAAGCATTTTCTTCATTTACTGCCAGCGCAAAACAACTTACCCAATCCAGTATATATTTAAAATCACTCCCTCCCTGCCGAATGGCGTTTGCCCAGCTATCACAATCATGATAACTTCGTTGTTGTATTAATTTTTTATTAAGGTCATAACCACGACGTTTTACAAATAATCCACCTGGTAAAATTCCTTTTGTATGGCAACCCTTATACATGCATTCTTTCATCATCTGCCAAATAGCAAGTACGCGTGTTTTTGTTTCTTGCTCAGGTCGCCAGGCATTTTCATTTTCCATTACCACCTCGCTTATATTCATACCCGTTCTGCTGCACCAGTGTAATAAATCTACCGCTGTATTTGTAGGAAATGGTAAAACGACTTCCCCATTTCGGTCATTAGCCTCTCCTTCTTTTACAACAAAACCTCCACCTATAGAATAATAGGTTTCGGCAAACCCATCTCCATTTTGTAAGGTTACTAAAAAGCTAAGTCCATTGGGATGAAAGGGTAAAGATTCGGTAAATAAAAATTCAATATCTTCTTTAGGATTAAAATCAATTTCATGCCGACCGTTCAACAACAATTTTTTCATGTTTCGGATATCATCCATTCTGGCAGTGATATTGTTAACATCAAATGTTACCGGATCTTCTCCGCATAAACCAAGTTGTACCGCAATATCACTACCATGGCCAACACCTGTTTTTGCCAGAGATCCGTATAATAGTACTTCTATACCTTTTACTTGTTGTAATATGTTTTTTTTCTCTAAAGAATGTAAAAAACTTAGTGCCGCCTTCCATGGCCCAAGTGTATGACTACTACTTGGGCCTATACCAATTTTAAACATGTCAAATATGGAAATGGCTTCGTGGCTCAAATGTTTTTTTATTATTGAACATTAAGTAATTCGATGTTAAAAATTAAGCTGGAATTTCCTGGTATTGGCCCGCTACCATTGCAACCGTATGCAAGTGATGGTGGCAGGTACAGATTAATACTTCCACTCTTTTTAATTAATGGAACACCTAATTGCCATCCTTTAATAACCCGAAATAATTCAAATGAAATACCTGCGGCAGATGTATTTGAATCGAACGTTGTTCCGTTTAATAATTTGCCTGTGTAACGAACAGTTACGTTAGAATTGATATTGGGTGTAACTCCGGCACCCGGTGTTACTATCGTATAAAAAAATCCACCAGGATCTTGAGTTGCAGTAATTGAATTGTTTGTAAGATAAGTTTGTAAAGTAGCAATTTCTGCTGCATTAGGTACTCCGGTACTATTGCAATCACTGGCAGCCGATTTTTTATTACAAGCTGTCATTACAATGGGTAAAAAGATAATAAAAAATAGTTTTTTGTACATACTTTTTTTAATTAGTGTTTGTTGAAGATTGAATTAATTTATTTTCTTTCATTTTTAATTCTGTGTATAATTGTTCATTCATTTCCCATTTATATTGCATTCTAAAAAAAGCGTAAAATATTATTACCAGGCACATCGCTACAATAACTGTAATGAATGTTCCGGGAGATGTTTTAGAAATTTTAGTATACCATTCAGGTAAAAATAATCTAACTACAATGATCGATAAAATAATGGGCAGTCCGAATAAAAAAGCCATAGGCAAACCTCTTATAAGTTTACTTTTAAAAGTACTTTCACTTTTTCTTACCTGTTCCCAATATCGTAGAAATTGACTATCCTTTTCACTAATCATGTTACAAAGTTAACCAATAAAGGATTGTAGTTTTGCTAATTGAGCAATATTAGTTAGGTTTGTTTTATCCAAATATTTATATTTTGAAAATAGAACAACTGATAGTTCAGCATCTTTACAATACCAAGCAGGTGCGCATTCAAGGTATTGGTATATTTAAATTGAAACCTGAAGTTATACTTCCAACCGAAGGAGATAAGGATTTTTCAATACCCTCAGATGCATTTTCGTTTGAATATAATTTAAAAACACCGGAAGATGAAGGGCTTATTAATTTTATAGTTCAACAAACAAGAAAGATTAAACCACTTGCAACTTCTGATTTAGAAAGCTATTCCATTCTTTCAAAACAATTTTTAAATTTAGGCAAGCCGTTGCTTATTGAAGGTGTTGGAACCATTCAAATCAATCAAAAGGGAAATTATGAATTCATTCCGGGGCAATTCATCACTCCTAAAATTGATGACATTCCAAAGCAATTAAGGGAAAAAAGAGATGAAAATGTTTCATTTCAAAGTGAGGCTATCATCAACAATAGCAGACGGAATTTGCTTATTGGACTCAGCATTGCAGGTATTATTTTAGCCGGACTTGCTTTTTATTATTTTCTTGTCTTAAACAAATCAAATAATAAAGATATATCGGATCAAACTATCATTATAAATGATACTCCAAATAAAGAAACTTCAAAAGCAATTACTTTAAAAATTGATACTACACTCAAAAATAAAACAGGCAATTTAGATAGTATACCTACACCGCTAACAGTTAAAACAGATAGCAGTAGTTTTAAAATTATATTAAAAGAATATACATCTCTGCAATCTGTTCAAAAAGCATTTTTCAGACTAACTAACTATGGGCATAAAGTAATTATAATTAAAATTGATTCAGCAAATTTTAAACTTGCCATTCCTTTTAAATTACCACTTGCCGACACTTTGAGGGTAAAAGATTCAATAAGGATTTTTTTTGGAGGTAAACCTTATGTACAATTATGATTAAAATGTAATGTTTAATTAATACACGTTATTTAAATTCAATCGCGACTATAATTTTAGGCTCTTTTGTTACTTTACCAGCTTCAATTGCCTGACCAGTAATTCCATAATCAGCCACCTTTATTGTAAAATCTGCAGTGGCAGCTATAACTTTACCATTCACAGTAACACTGCCTTTAGTAGTAACTGATTTTGTAATACCATGTATAGTTAAATCTCCTGTAACATCAGCTGGATAAGTTCCGTCTTTTTTTAAATTTATAGCACTAAAATTAGTAATTGTTCCTTTAAAAGTAGACGTTGGAAATTTATCTGAGTCAATCCATTTGCTACTGTTAAAATGCTCTTGCATCATAGGATTAGCAAATGAAAAACTCTTCATTATAGCTTCAAAAGCTATTGCTCCGTTTTTTGTGTCTAAAGCTGCCACAACAGTTTTATTTTCAGCTTTAGGCAAAGGATCTAATGTGGTGGTAGCATCAAAATTAATTGTACCAGATGTGGTAGTTTTTTTTTGCGCAAAAATTGTACTGCTTACCAAAGCTAGTGCAAGGATCAAGATTGTTTTTTTCATTTTTTGATTTTTAAATTAAAATTTTATTTAGATAATGCACACCGTTTAAATGTGATGAATTCTGCTTCTAAAATTTCGCTGTAAGCACCTCCACTACATGAACCTTTTATCGCAACTTTATCTCCTTTTTTTATGTTTTTAGCTTCGTGTTTGTTTTGCTGCTGAAAAGCAAAAATGACGTAAGAACCTGAGGTAGTGTCTGCCATCTTTATATTAGTTGTTGTATCTGCTGTTTCTATTTCTGTTACTAAACCGATAACAGTAATTATTTTTTCGGCATATTTTTTATTTGCCAAACTATCATTCTTTTTAAATTCATTTATTAAATCCAATACGTTTATAGAATAGACTGATTTTTCTTTTGTTGTATCGGTAAACTTTTGATTAAATACAAATAATATAACTGTAATAACTGCAACAACAATTATAATGCTTGCAATTACAATTTGTTTTATAGATCGTTTAATAATACGCATGTTTAAATAATTAAAAATTGTCTTTACAGTTAAAAAGACAGAACATAGTGTTTAAACACCGAATAGTGCAAATTATAAAATTTTGTTGTTATAATTTTCATAAAATATTATTTTTCAATTTTATTCTAAACTTTAGATTTTAGGAAGATGATAATCCAATCTTAACAAAATAAGTAATCATAAATTTCAGGAGCAATAATGATTACACATTAAATTACCCAGTTTAAAATTTGCTTATAAATGCTGTAACTTGCATTTTGTAAAAAGATGAAGTATTAAATAAATAAAATCCTTTATCAATAACTCATTTTTACTGACATTTTTCATACTTTTCATTTTATGATTAAAAGAAATTCATTTGTATTTTCGGATGCGCCGGAGCCACATCGTGTAAGAACTAAAGAAATTCTAAAAAAACATCCAGACATTAGAAAACTGATTGGAAAAAATCCAAACACTATATTTATTATATTTGGATTGGTAGTATTGCAAGTTGTCATGTCATGGTTAGTGGCTGACAAATCATGGTGGATTGTTGCTGGTGCCGCTTATTTAATTGGCGCCTTTGCAGATCATGCACTATTTGTAATGATACATGAATGTGCGCACAGGTTACTGTTTAAAAAACCAGCAGCCAACCGGCTTGCAGGTATTTTAGCCAATGTCCCACAAATTTTTCCAAGTTCAGTTTCTTTTGAACGATATCATATTAAACACCATTCATTTCAAGGTGTACACGAACTTGACGGTGATTTACCCAATAAATGGGAAGCGAAGTTGATCAATAACTATTTTATAGGTAAAGTAATCTGGTTATTATTTTATCCTTTTTTTCAGATATTTCGAATTGCAAGATTAAAAGAAATTAAACCTTTTGATACCTGGGTGGCGTTAAACTGGGCAGTACAAATAGCCTTTGTAGTTACCATATCTTTTTTGTTGGGGCCCAAAGCAATCGCATTTTTATTATTAAGTTTTTTCTTTTCTGTTGGCTTACATCCATTGGGTGCAAGGTGGATACAAGAGCATTATTTAACCCATGGAGATCAACAGGAGACTTATAGCTATTATGGTGTTTTAAACACAGTGGCATTTAACGTAGGTTACCACAATGAGCATCATGATTTCCCCTCAATTCCTTGGAACAGATTACCAGAAATAAGAGAAGAAGCTCCATCTTTTTACAACACACTATTTTATCATACTTCCTGGACTAAATTATTTTTTCGTTTTCTTTTTGATAAAGAGATTTCTTTATACTCAAGAATTATAAGAAAAGACAGGGGAAGAGTAAAACTTACAGATGAGTCCAAACCAGATATAGAAATGGTAAATGTAAACTAATGCCATGCTGGTTTACATTTAATCAGGCTCATAAATAGTATTTCCATCTTAATAAATTCTTTTTATAATTTGCTTTTCTTTTTAAATTAGCAATAATAAAAGCATGGTTAGTTTTCAGTAATCCAATATCTAAATTATAAATATCAAGTGATTATTTGGTAAGATAAAATTTAATAACATTCATTAAAAAGTAAAAAATAAAAATGAGTACAACAAAAATTACAGTAAACACCAATGGCTCACTAAAAATAGAAGGAGAAATAGAATTGGTTGACAAAAAAGGCACTCCATATAATTTAGGAGGAAGAGAAGTAATTTCTGTTTGTCGTTGTGGGTTGTCTAAAAATAAACCTTTTTGTGATGGTTCTCACAAAGGACATTTTGAACATGATGCGATTGCATTTGACCTGCCTCCCAAAAAACAAGCCTAAGAAATGTTTCTGCTAAATATTTTTTTAATTAAAAAGTAGGGCTCTATTCAACTAAAATAATATCAAGATTATATAAAAAAGAAAGTGCTTCAGGTAAACTAAATATTGCTTTTGAGGTCTTGTTATTATTTAAGTTGATTGTGTAATTAGTAGCACCAACAAAATTAGCTAGGGTAAGATCACAATTTGAAAATATAGCATTTTTTAATTCTGTGCCTTCAAAATTTACCTTGGTAAGATTACAATTTGTAAAGTCAACTTCATCAGCAATACAATTAATAAATTTCCCTTTCTTTAAATTTTTTCCAAAAAAGCTGCTATAACTTATACGTGAATTATTAAAGGTTACAGAAACCGGATTGCCTGCTGCATGCCAAATAATTCCAATTGCTTTTGATCCATTAATTTGTACACCACTCATTGTAGTATCTTTAAATTTTATTAAAGACAGATCGCATTCCTCAAACGTACATTTTTCAAAAAAACAATCCTCAAAAAAACATTCTTTTAAACTGCATTTATAAAAAGTACACCGCTCAAAGTTTTTACCAACAATATTCCTTTCTTCCCAAACAATGTTATCAAATTTTTTATTATAATGTATATTTTCGCCGTCACTGTTTTTAATTATTGCTACCATTTTAACAACGCTATTTTTTTTGTCCTCTCGTGATTGGCTTGCCGTATTTTTTCATCATACGGTCTTTCTTTCTAATTATAAAATTCACCTTTTTGTTTTTGGCAGATTTTTCATGAAAGCTAGGCCCTACATCCTCTTTATTAGGTGATTTTAACTGAATAATTTTCATAAAAACCTTTGGCTTTTCCTCTTCTGTTAATATATCCGATATCTCAAGAATAGTGGGCAATTCAGTAATAGGAATTTGGTATTTCATCAAAATTTCAATTGCATCCTGATTGTCTTTTTCCATTGGTGTGATAAAAGTAATGGCTATCCCTTTTTTATCTGCCCGTCCTGTTCTTCCTATCCTGTGAATATAATTTTCTGGAACATCTGGTACATCAAAATTGATAACATGTGTTACCTCTGCAATATCAATTCCTCTTGCCACAATATCAGTTGCAATAATAAAGCGATAAGTACCCTCCTGAAATTGTTTTACTGTATTAAAACGATGGTTCTGTTCTTTATTGGAGTGTATAACGCCTGCTGTTCCCGGAAACTTTGCTTCTAATTGTTCATACAATTCATCTGCTAATTTTTTGGTGGCTGCAAACACCAATACTTTTGTCATTTCAGTATCTGTTGAAAGCAATAATTCCAGCAGATTAACTTTTGTATAAAAATTTGGAACCTCGTAAGCAGTTTGTATTATATTTTCCAAAGGCGTTCCGGTAGGAGCAGCTTCTATTCTTACAGGGTTGTTAAAATAGGTGGCTATCAATACCTCCACTTCATCTGTGATTGTAGCAGAAAACAACAGGTTTTGTCTTCTTGCTGGCAATAGATCCAAAATATTTTTTAATTGTGTTCTAAATCCAAGGTTCAACATTTCATCTACTTCATCAATTACCAGTTGCCTGATGGATTTTGTTTTAAAAGCACCGTTTAATGCAAGGTCGTATAACCTGCCGGGCGTTGCTACCAATACATCTAGCCCTTTTTCAACTTCTGCTTTTTGGGTATTAATATTTACACCGCCATACACTCCTACCACTACCAGGCTTGTATAACTGCTCAGGGCCTTAACAGCTTCTACCACTTGTGCAACCAGCTCCCTTGTAGGAACAATAATCAATACCTGCGGATTTTTATCTTTTGAAAATTTCCATTGTCTTAAACAGGGAAGTAAGTACGCAAATGTTTTTCCTGTACCGGTTTGAGCAATGCCACAAACATCAGCACCAGACATTACAATGGAAAACACTTTTCGTTGAATTGTTGTAGGATTGGTATACCCAAGATCATCTAAAGCACTTAGTAAGGGGGTATTTAAATTTAAATCATCAAAAGTCATAAAACTAAATTAAGTATAAAGATAACTTTAATTGTTAGGTAAAGCCTTTGTTGCCCTATTGCGGTCGATTAAATAATTCACCTGGCAAATTAAATGCTAACAATTCATTTGTTGTTCTATAACAATCTATTTTTAACTATGCTATTTTTTGATACAAATAAAATCATAATGATCCTACTGGAAGATAACTACCTATTTTCTCCATTTTATTACTAAATAATTTTGAGGTTAAATGCAATATTTAAGTGAAATTGCATATCTGATTCTTCACGAATTTTAATTTAATGCACCGCACAGTTAATAGGTATTTTATAATCAACAAACCATACAAGATGGTGTCGCAATTTATTAGTCCTGATAAAGTGGGTTTATTAAAAGATATTCCATATAACTTTCCAGAGGGCATCCACGCCATTGGTAGGTTAGACAATGACTCAGAAGGCTTATTAATATTAACTACAAATAAAAAAGTTACCAAATTATTATTTGAAAGTAAGACACCTCATAAGCGAACTTACCTTGTACAGGTTAGAGATATTGTAACACCCGAAAAATTATTGCAGTTACAAAATGGCGTTACCATCCGAGTTAAAGGTGGTGGCTATTATACTACGCCGCCCTGCCAAGTTTTAATTGTTGAAAAACCAATTGATTTATATAAACGAGTAGATGAATTTAAAGAAGGATTACCCAATACCTGGTTGCTTATTACATTAACTGAAGGTAAATTTCACCAGGTAAGAAAAATGGTTGATGCTGTACGTCATCGGTGTAAACGACTTATTAGAATATCGATTGAAGACTTGGCATTAAATAATTTACAACCAGGTGAAGTAAAAGAGATGGAGGAAAAATATTTTTTTGAGCAATTAAAAATTAAATTTCAATACTAATAAAATTTGTAACTATAATAATTAATCGTATTTGAAATACACCGTTTTATTTGTTGGTTTAAAAGACATTTTTTATAAAACGATTAGATTTTAAATTATTGTTGTCCGAGATAATTTAAACTTTGCTATATAAATCTAAGGAATAGCTTACTACCATTCAAAAGTCAAATTGTTTTTGCAAATGGGGGTGTACTGTTTTTTTTGAGCTAAAATTTTGTGTTTGTTCTTTTCGT
>JANXSK010000220.1 GCA_025352695.1 Ferruginibacter sp.
GGCAAGCAGTATACGAACTGCCAGGACAAGGATGTATAACATAAAATATAAATACCGCGATAATATGGTAATTCCTTGTGGTGGAATGAAGAAAAGGAAGCTATAAATAGACAAGATGGGTATCAGTAAAAAATTACTTGAGCTGGGTTTGCCACAAGGCAAGAGCAATAACAGTATTGATGCGATAAGTATTATAGAAAGTTTTTGGGTAGGTATTTGGATAGGTTGTTTTAGGTTTAGCCACACCGCAGTGGTGCGCTTAGATGAAGTGTTGCGTCAGATATTTGGTTGGAAACGAGTAGCATCATGTACGACCTTTGAAAGGTTCTTTAAAAAAATTCACTCCATCCTTCAATAATTGTGTATTTATTGAATTAAACAGTTAGTTCTTTGAGCAGTTACAATTTGATAATTACACATTAGACGTAGATAGCAGTGTGATCAACCGTTATGGGGAACAGGAAGCTGTAAGAGAGGATACAATTCCACCAAACGGGGGGCGTAATAGCCATCATTCCCTGTTTGCTTTTGTAAACGATATAAGGATAGTTGCCAATTGCTGTAATCGAGTGGAAATACAGCTAGCAGTAGTAACTGTATCAATTTTTTAGAAGAAACATTTGCCATACTCAAAAATAAAAAAGTTGGATTGTTTAGAGCCGATAGTGGTTTTTGCAGCGAAACAATTATGAAATTCATAGAAGATAAACAGATAGCTTATCTGATGTCTTATAAACTCTATGCCAAGCTGCAAGCTGCTATTTACAGTATTAAAAATTGACAGGCATTGGGCATGGGTATCTGGATTACAGCAATAGAATTTAAGCAAGGCAATTGGAGCAGACTCAGAAGGCTGGTTATTATTAAGCAACAGGAATACGTAAGTAAAAAGACAACCGGTAAAAAACTCACCAGCCTTTTTAAGTTAGAAGATATAGATATAGATAAAGTATTTCAAACCCGTTATCATGCTTTTGTTTGTAATCAAACATTGCCTGCCATCGAAATTTGGGAACAGTATAAATGTAGAGGCGATGCTGAAAACAGGATAAAGGAACTAAAAAAATATTTTGGGGTTCAGGCATTTTGTATGGATGATTTTTGCGCCACAGAAACAGACATGCTCTTTGTACTGGTAGCTTATAATTTGATGATTTTATTCCGCCAGGTAACGCTTCAAAAGCAACCAAGTCCTACACTCGCCACATTAAGATTCAACTGCTTTGCAGTTGGTTCATGAGTACAAACCAATATACTTAAAATGTCGGTTCCACTAAAACCACGGCAATGGTATGACAGTGTATTTAAAGTTGGCACATTTTTATTCGTTTTCATTTTGTTTGATTTAAATTTTAGACATTTCACTTATTCAATAAACCCCTCTTTTGCCATTTCTTCATTTTTAAAAGAACTAAGCCGGTGTGCAAATTCCCTTTTTGCATCTTTGCCAAAACTGTCAAGATAACTTTCAGTTGTTTTTACATCACTATACACCAAAGTTTCTTGTATATATTCTGTGCTGGCACCGGAATATTTTAGTACAGTAGAGAAAGTATGTCTAGCAAAATAAGGTGGTCGCTTTTTTATCAATACCTAATTTTTTCAGGATACGTTTCAACCAATCGTTAATGAAATTAACAAATAGCTGAACGAGTTCATATTGTCGTAATGGCATTATTCCGGCCTCCAATACAGGGAATATAAAATTGTCTGGAGGCTTGTCTTTATTACCCCATTTTTCGATAATTGCTTTCATGGCATCCGTTAAAAAAACAGTAATTGGTTTTGGCTCACTACGCATAGCCCGCTCTGTTTTTACACGTTCAAAAATCATATAGCTATCATTGATGTTTTTATTTTTCAGGCAGGCAATATCCTTTGCATTCATCCCATTTCCGAAATAACTGAACAACCAATAATCCCTTGCTCTTAGTTCGCTTTCCACTTCAGGTTCGCACTTATAATAGTATATCTTTTTGATGTCTTCTAAGTCAAGTGCTTTCTTTGTATTTTTTGAAGCGGGTATACAATACCTGTGCCTTCCAAAAAGATAACACTTTTCTGTTTTTATAATACTTTCTTCAATAGCCTCATTGAAAATAGAACGCAGTGGCCTGAGATACATACCAACAGTAGTTTTAGAAATACTTTGATTTTTTAACCATCTTTCGTACTCATTAAGATCTGAAACAGTAATTTCTGAAAAGCGGATATTCCCACGAAATTTCTTTAGTGATACATAACTGTAATGATAATTTATACCAGTACAGATACGGCCTTCCCTTAAAACTTTTTTACTAAATGCCAGATAAGAGATTGAAATGGTACCGGGCTTCTTAACCTCTTCAAGTGGTATCGGAAACTATTTGTAAAAAGGAGAGTAGTCGAACTCATTTGTATTTTGTGATGGCTCTTCAGGCTTAATTTTCTTTGCCGAAAAAGATTATTTTTTTGTATAAAATCTTTTTCAAAATCAGCAAAACTGAAATGTTCCAATTCATTAACCGCATTTTCGGCGGTTCTTTCAATCTCCTTTAATTTGTCCCCTATAGATTGCAGTTCACTACTTATCCTTGAGGCTGTCAGCTTTTCAAACTCCTCCTTTGATAAATCAAAGATGGATTGATAATACTCTGTAAACCGTTCAAAAGTAACCCTTAACTTAATAGTATATTTCTTAATCCTCCTGGTATCGAGGAGGATGCTTAATTTTGTAGACATAACTTATAATTTTTCAATAGGATTAAATTGAAATCAGGTGCTAAACGTTAAGCGTCTGAAAAAAATAGATAAACCTTACTTTTATAAAAGGCTTTAAATTAAAAAAGACACTTCATTATAAAGTGTCATTTAAAGAAATTTCAAGTAAAAAATTAAACCCTTCGCGGAATAAGCAAATTTATTACCGCAAGTAAAACACAGGCTCCAATACCAGCAGTTAGTACATAACCTAGCCAACCAGTACCTAAACTAATGTGTAACAAACCAAATAACCAGTACCCAACAAAACCGCCTAAAATACCTACTACAATGTTACCTAACAATCCAAGACCGCTGCCTTTAAATAATTGTCCGCCTAACCATCCGGCTAAAGCGCCTAAAATTAGTGTGATAATAATTCCTTGACCTTCCATAATATTTGTTTTAAAGATGTATAATAATTAACTTTTATAAGTACAATCTGTTTGCCAATTTAATTATGGTTAGGTATGTACAATTTCGGTAAAATTTAGCAACAATACTGTGTCATAAATTCTACAATACCCCTAAAATATGACTAAATAAAACCATATAAAATAAATAACCCAGCAATTGCCGGGTTATAAAATGTATTTTAAATTGATGTAATTCGAAATTTAAATATTCTATTTATTATTAAGATAAGTGTTGTTAATTTAAAGATCTAAAATCTACCGGTACCAATTTACTTACTCCAGGCTCCTGCATGGTAACACCATAAATTACATCTACCGCACTCATCGTTTGTTTGTTGTGCGTAACAATAATGAACTGGCTGTTCTCACTAAACTGTTTAATCATCTTTGTAAACTTACCTACATTCGCATCATCAAGCGGTGCATCTACCTCATCCAAAATACAAAATGGAGCAGGCTTAATTAAATAGATTGCAAACAATAAAGCTGTTGCGGTCAATGTTTTTTCGCCCCCACTTAATTGACCAATGGAGGATGGCCTTTTCCCTTTTGGCTTAGCAATAATATCAATGCCTGTATCCGCTAAATTGGTTGGATCAACCAATACCATATCCGCCGTATCATCTTCTGTAAACAATGCCTGAAACACTTTCTTAAAATTTTCCCTCACTTTATTAAACGTTTCAAGAAACTGTTGGTTAGCCGTAGCTTCCACTTCCTGTATGGTTTGCATCAGGCTGTCTTTTGCAGTTACCAGGTCATTCTTTTGCTCCATGATGAACTCATAGCGCTTCTTCATTTCCGTGTAAGCTTCAATGGCCGTAGGATTTATCTCGCCGATATTTTCCAGTCGTTTACGCATGCGGTCATTCTTTTCCTGCAAATCTTCCAATGGCACATCGCCCGTTCTTGGCTCATCAATAATTACATCAAGATCGATCTTAAACTCTACATGCAACCGTTCTTTCATCCCTGCCAATTGTAGTTTTAATTCGGTCAGTTTATCTTTTATTTCGCTTAATAAATGATCAATTGTTTCTTTCGTTTTTTGTTTTAAACGCAGCTCAGTTTCTTTAGCAGCCAATGCACTACGTAGGTTGTAATATGCCTGGTCAGCTTCATTCAATTTTTTCTCTTCCACATCTTTGTTCAGCAACAAGGTAACTACCATTGTTTCCAGTTCAGCCAAAACGGTAGCTGTTTCTGCAATGCTGCCAGCAGCTTCTGTTAACTGCACAGTGCTGCTTTCTACCTGCACTTTCAAATCGTTTAACTGCCCGCTCTTAAACTCAAACTCCTGTTTTAAACTAACCACTTTGCTTTGCTGCCTGGTAAATTGCAGGTTGCCATCATTAAAGGTAGCGGTGGCAAAATTATATTCCTGTTCTGCCGATGCATAATCTTGTTCTACCACCTGCATCTTATCACCCAGTTCTTCTAACTGCGTATTTAGTTTTTCAAGCTCTTCTCTTGTGCTTGCAATGGCATCATGATTGTCTTCTAATTGCGCCTGTAAATCTTCAATTCTTTTGCTGCTGGTTTCTTCAAGGTGGTGCAGGTTCTCAATTTTATTTTGCAGACTAAACACATGATTCGTCAGGTTATTAATATCCTGTTGTGTTTGTTTGATGGCATTTTCTTTTAACTGCTCATTAAAAGCAATCACTTCATTGTGGCGTGCCTGAATGGTAGCTTTCAATTCGTTCACAATTATTTCCTGTGCACTAATTTCTTCTACCAGCTTCTCTAAATTCTTTGCCCGACCAATCTTTTTTCCTTCAAACAAACCCACACTACCACCGGTAAGTGAATATTTTCCTTTTACGT
This sequence comes from Ferruginibacter sp., assembly GCA_025352695.1. Taxonomy (GTDB): domain Bacteria; phylum Bacteroidota; class Bacteroidia; order Chitinophagales; family Chitinophagaceae; genus Ferruginibacter. The sequence continues at coordinate 4,983 of JANXSK010000220.1, forward strand.
ATTTACCTGTTTTTTCCAATACTACTGCACCATTGCTATTGGCAAGCGCCTCTTCATTTTCCGCAATAAAAACGTTGCCCAATAAGTACTTAGCCAAATGATTGTATTTGCCATCAATCTCCACCACACTCAATGCAGGTATGGTTCCTTCGGGTTGGTGACCTTCTTCAAAACCGGTAAACTTATCTTGTAAAAAGAAATTGGCCTTGCCCTTTTTATTATCATCCAGCAAATGGATTGCCTTCAATCCTTCTTCCAAATTATTTACCACATAATAATTCAGGTAAGGTTCCAGCACATTTTCTACCGCTGCCCTATATTCTGGCTGTACATAAATAATGTCACTTAACAAAGGCGCTTCGTGGTTCCAGTTGGGATTTTTGTGTAAAAATTTTACACTCTCCGGGTAACCTTCCATACTATCCACCAAACTTTTCAGCAGGGCGTATTCATTTTTTTTGCTATCAAATTTTCTATTTTCTTCTGCCAATGCTGCACGCAAACCTTCCAACATGCTCTGGGTTTGAAAAATCTGCTCTTTCGTAAACTCGTGGTGATCCTGTAATTGTTGTAAGTCAACTTTCTTTTGCTCCAGTTCATCTGCCTTCACCTTTCTATCAGCCTCTAATTGCTGCAACTGGCTTTGGCGCTGTGCCTTTTCATCTTGTATCTGCACAATGGTGCGTTGCACATTTTGTATGCTGGCATCTGCTACTGCTACTTTTTTTTCTGCATCAAATTGATTGCGCTGAATGGCCTGGTTTTCCCTGCGCAAAGCATCAATACTGCTGCGCTTTTCATCAAATATTTTACGCTTATCTTCTACCGCATTTTTTAGTTCATCCAACCGGCCTTCCAGCTCTTCCAACTTCTGTTCATCTTCACCAATCTGTACGCTGGTAAATTGAATGCTTTCATCCAGTCCCTTTAACTGTCCGCCTGCTTTTTGTAAAAAATTATTCAGACTAGTTTCTCTTTCTTTTAAATATTGCAAGCGTTGTGCCGCCAAACTCTTTTCACTCTCCTTGCCTCTCACTGCACCGAGCATATCATTAAAAGCGTGCTGCAAATCCTGCAAGTTTTTTTCTTGTGTTATAAAACCCAGTTTCTCCTGCTCTAACGCCGCATCTTCCAATGCAATAGCAGCTTCCAGCTCAATGCGTTTGTCTACTTCCGTTTGCTGCTGGTGGTTAAGGTCGCGGTAGGTAATGTTGAAACCTTCCAGCGCCGCCTTGGCCAGCTCAATGCTCACTTCCTTGTATTCTTTCTTTATCTCAAAATATTTCTCTGCTTTTTTGGCCTGACTTTCCAGACTTTTCAACTGGTTGTTGATCTCGAACAACAGATCTTCAATACGGGCCAGATCCTGCTCCGTTGCATCTAACTTTAATTTGGCCTCTTTTTTACGAGTTTTATAAATAGTTATCCCCGCTGCCTGTTCCAGCATTTTGCGGCGACTGTTCTCTTTGTCCTTAATGATATCATCCACCATGCCTAGTTCAATAATGGCATAACTGTCTGTACTAATACCGGTATCCATAAACAAATTATGAATATCCTTCAGGCGACAAGCCACATCATTCAGGCGGTATTCGCTCTCCCCGTTTTTGTAATATTTACGGGTAACGGTCACCATATTAAATTCGGTAGGCAACAAGTTTTTGGTGTTCTCAAAAGTGAGGCTCACTTCCGCCAACCCGCTGGCACTGCGGCTTTTGCTGCCGTTAAACACCAGGCTTTCCAAATTCTCACTCCTCAGGTTGCTTATTTTATGCTCGCCAATTACCCAGCGAATGCTATCAATAATATTGCTTTTGCCACAGCCATTAGGCCCAATAACGCCGGTGATGCCCTCATCAAAATGGAGTACGGTTTTATCGGCAAAACTTTTAAATCCTTTAATTTCTAAACTCTTTAAACGCACGGTTCTATATTTTAAGTGTTGCGGCAAATATAGCCCAATGCTTTAAGAAGTGAATTTGAATGTGTTCACGAGTTATTAACGGTTATTAAGAGGTTTTACACACTGAAATTGCAAAAAATGGTTATGTATGGAGAAGGGTTTTATTGGCCGGGCTAAGACAGCTTTGTGGATCTTCATTGGCGTCGCACTCTTGTACAATTATTACACTGGGGAACTTTTATGGAAGCGAATTTTATGAGTTTGTACGTTTTGTTTTAATACTTTCTTCCGCTACGAGTCTCCCCTCTCCACAAATTTAAATTTCCAAGGCGAGTCTCTTCACAGCATAAGCTCACAATAAGAAAGAATAGTAATGAAGGACTCGCCGCCTATCATGGCTCGGTACAGGAACTTATACGATAAGATATTTTTTGTAGGCAGAAATGAAATTGCTACTTGTTATGACCATTCAATATCCGCAATAAAATTTCCTATCTTAGTACCATGCCAGTAAAAAGAAAAATACCTTTTGACAATGGACATTTCTTCATCACATTTACTTGTTACAACTGGCTGCATTTATTTGCTATTACAGATGGCTATGAATTGGTGTACAACTGGTTCGACATGCTAAAAAAACAAGGCTATTATATTACGGGATTTGTGATAATGCCAAACCATGTACATGCAACAATAGCTTTTAGGAAAACGGCCAAAGGCATAAATACAATTATCGGAGATGGGAAAAGATTTATAGGATATGCCATAATTGACCGGTTAGAAAAAGCAGGCCATACTGATTTGCTGGAACAACTGGAAGATGCTGTTAACAAGAGTGATAAAAAAAGAGGCAAACTACATCAAATATGGGAAGATAGTTTTGACTGGAAGGAGTGCATCCGTGACACTTTCACCTGGCAAAAATTAAATTACATGCATGAGAATCCGTGTGCCGGTAAATGGCGGCTGGCTGAAAATGCAGCAGCATACGCCGACAGTTCTGCACGTTTTTATATTTTAGGAGTACACGCTAAATACGAAGTATTAAATTTTAAAGAGCTCGCTGATATAAATTTGACAGTCCGTTCCTCATAGGCGGCGAGTCCTGCAACAGTTGCGAATTGAAAGATCAAGAGAATTTGTGCAGAGACATCGCCTTTGAATTTTCTGTGGGGAGACTCGGAGCCGAAGAAACGAATAGCAATTGCTGGATAGCATCGTAAACGGCGATCCTAAAAAAGCACGCCTTGCGGCAGAAAAAATATTAAACAGAAACTAATCATAAAAGACATTAAAAATAACATGAACCAACCAACAGCATCAACAGCGAGTAAACCCGCCAGTACAATCGCTGCTCACACAGTGTATTCAATTTTATTTACTATTAGTTTTACACATTTGCTCAACGACTTGGTACAGTCAGTAATCCCTGCAGTTTACCCGGTGATTAAACAGAACTTTCATTTAACCTATGCCCAG
>JANXSK010000221.1 GCA_025352695.1 Ferruginibacter sp.
ACGAAAAGAACAAACACAAAATTTTAGCTCAAAAAAAACAGTACACCCCCATTTGCAAAAACAATTTGACTTTTGAATGGTAGTAAGCTATTCCTTAGATTTATATAGCAAAGTTTAAATTATCTCGGACAACAATAATTAAAAATAATAATTTCGGTTAATTTAATGTTTGTTTGCATAAAATCAAGCTTTATCAATTATGAAGAAATATTTTGCAGCATTTATTTTGCTAGCCATTATAACAATTTGTATTTTTTACTTCATTATTCCTTCAACTAAAAAAACTATTTACTTAACTAGTACTACCGCAACAGAAACGAGCGTTTCAAGACAACTAAGCAACAAAGCCAAGTGGCCGTTGTGGTGGCCGGGTAAAAAAATAAACGATACTTTATACCGTTTTCAAGATTGCAATTACCGCATTGAAAAAATACTTCTCAACGGTTTTGAAACAACCGTATTTAATAGCAAAGATTCTATAAGAGGATTTATACAATATTCATCTGAAGGAACTGATTCTACAAAATTTCAATGGACTGCTTCGCATAATTTTTCATCCAATCCTTTAAAAAGAGTTAATCAATATGTGCAGTTAAATAATATTGGAAACAGTATAAAAAGCTTATTGGACAGCATGAAAAAATATTTTGATAAACAGGAAAATGTATATGGTTTTAAAATTGAAAAAAATAAAGTTACTGAGTCCTCTCTCATTTCTGTAAAAAATGTATTTCCACATTATCCATCTACCCAGGAAATTTATAAGATAATTGAATCTTTAAAAGAATACATTAAAAAAGAAAATGGTGAAGAAGCGGGATACCCAATGCTTCATGTAGAAAAAATAGGAGCTGCTGCTTTTGAAACAATGGTCGCTATTCCAACAAAAACGGTCCTTGCATCAAAAGATCTTTTTCATTTAAAACAAATGGTTTTAGGTGGTGCTATTTTAATGGCACAAGTTAATGGTGGTGTTGAAAAGATTAAAAACGGCGAAGCAGAATTAAATAACTATGTAATTGATTATAAAAAACTTTCACCGGCAATTTCTTTTCAATCTTTGGTTACTAACCGTTTATTAGAAACCGACTCTTTAAAGTGGATTACTAAATTGTATTATCCCGTTTTTGAATAAATGTTTATTTAAATTTTATTACTACCGTACTATCGTTATTTCGTGCAAAAATAAATGCCTTTTGATTGTTTATCTGAATAGGCTTAACATGGCTTACCTGGCCTTTTACAACTACGCCATTAAGCATTTGGTATTCAAATCTGCCTTTTCCTTTGTTGATAAGGATTGACCCAAAATCTGCATCCTGTCTACCTATTTCTACACTGTTTGCATAATAATTTCCAGCTAGCATTATGTCTGGCAGGTTATCATTGTTCGCATTCACTACCACCGCATCCCGCAAGGTACTTAGTTGGGTTTCAAATGGTAAAGCAATGGTTTCAAATTGAAGATTACCCTTATTTATAAGTACCGCATTCGAAAAATAGTTTGCGATTAATTTATCTGCTTTAGCTATTTTTTCTTTCCCAAAAAGTTTGAAGAGAGAAGCCTTAGCAAATTCTTCTGCATACAAAAATTTTTTCTTTAAAAAGGGTAATTGTTTTTCTAGTTCCTGTTTTGTAGCAAATGGAATTTCCTCTCCATTTACATAATAGGTAAGTATTTGTTCTTTTTTCCCATTGTCATCAAAATCATTGTAGTATAAAGAAACTGGTTCTTTTTCTGAAGCTTTTAGCCTGCTGTTTAAACCGAAGTTGCCTGCAATAAAATCAATATTGCCATCATTATTAATATCACAGGGCAATAAAAAATTCCACCACCCTTTTTTATCACTAATTATCTTTTTGGAAAAACTATTTTTATTGTTAATAAATACATCAATACCTCCCCATTCATAACAAAGCAGCAAGTCTTTATCTCCATCCTTATCAATATCAATCCATAAGGCGCTGGTTACCATTCCTGGAGTCAATAATTCTTTTGAATACTTTTTTGTAACATCGGTAAATTTTCCGGCACCGTCATTTTGCAGTAAAAAAGAGCGGGGCATTTTGCCATAGTTCCAGGGTTCTGCCCTACCTCCAACAAATAAATCTATAAACCCATCACCGTTAAAATCATATGGTACCACTGTACTTTGTGTTGCATACACGTTAGCAAAAGCATCTGTTTTTTTTGTTAAGTTTCCTTTTCCATCATTTAAGTATAAAAGAGGAAGCATGTGAGCATCTTTACCATAATATTCATTGCCACCAGTAGCAATAACTAAATCTACATTACCATCATTGTTCACATCTGTCCAAACCGCATCAACATTTTCCCACATACTATCCTGTAACATTTCTGGCTGTATTTTTTTTACAAATTTTCCATCTGCAGTTTGCAGATACACGGCATTGTGAAATGTTTTAGAGGCTCCAATAAAAATATCTTCCAACCCATCATGATTAATATCGGCGATTGCTAATGCAGGTCCCTCGGTTGAAACCATATGTGGAATAAGTGGCTCACGGTCAAATTCATTGAAAGGGTTCTCCACATGTTTATAATCCATCGCTGTAGAAGCTGTGATATCTACCATCGGCGCAGCCAAAGGTTTATTATAAGTATTTATTATTGTATAATTAAATTTTGGAAGATTGCCAGTGTACTTAAAAGACAATTGTTGATAAGGCATAATTACAATTGGTTGGTAAGAATTATCAGGCCAAATTAAAAAAGCAGAATCAATTGTTGTTTTGTTTAATCCAATAGTGATGGGCAACTGCATGCTTGATTGAAAACCGTGTACGGGCGTATTTTCATAAGTTCTTATTCCCCCGTTGGCAAATAAAATAATTTTAGCACCGATTGCTCCAATATTTTTTTCTGACCCTTTTAGTTTTATTGTTGCATATGGCCTGTCTTTTTTATCGTTGGCTGTATTTTGATATATCATGGCCGGCTCATTGATATTGTTGACCACAATATCTAAATCTCCGTCGTTGTCAAGATCTGCATATACGGCTCCATTAGAAAAACTGGGCAAATTATTTTCAACACTATCCGATATATCTTTAAAAATTAAATTTCCTGTGTTAGAAAAAAATTTATTGGGAATCTTAATTTCCGGAAACCTGTTTAATAATGACATATCCTTTTCATCCATCGTTTTATCTATCAGCTTTTGCTGTACTTCATCGCTAGAAATAAAATTGATGTAATCAATGTCATTCATCCTTTTGGGTATTCCATTAGAGATAAAAAGATCTTTATTTCCATCATTATCAAAATCCATCCACAGTGCCGCCCAGCTCCAGTCTGTTGCATATATCCCTGAATATTGACCTGTTTCACTAAACATGCCATTGCGTTTATTTAATTGTAGATTGTTTCGGGAATATTGGTAATTATATCCATAGCCAATTTTTTGATAAAAAATATTATAATCATCTTCTGCAAGTGAACGACGGAGGATATAAGGATCGGAAGGAAGCATATCCATTGATACGATTTCCGGATACGCATCATTGTTTATATCGGCAATATCTACCCCCATACTAAACTGGCTAGTGTGCATTAGCCTGCTATTATTTTCTTCTTTAAAAGTGCCGTCTTTTTGATTGATATATAAGTAATCATTTTCATGAAAATCATTGCCTACATAAAAATCCGGCCATCCATCCAGATTAATATCTGCAACAGCAACACCTAATCCATAACCAATTTTACTTCCATTAATACCCGCCTGTTTACTTACATCCGTAAAATGAATAACGGGGTTTTTTTCGGCATTTTTTTCCGTGTCATTCCTGTACAATTTTTGCCCTGCAAAAGAATCATAGGTATTTAAAAAAACGTTCCTTGGTGCATAATTACCATCGTGATTGACTGAATGATTGAGCAAGAACATATCCAAGTCACCATCTCCATCGTAATCAAAAAAAGTAGCTTGTGTACTAAATCCTGAAAAATCCAATCCATATTCTTTGGCTTCATCTTTATAATAAGGTATTCCTTGTTGATCAATTCCCTTACAAATCAATAACTCATTTTTACTTTTTAAAGTTTTGTAATGGCCCACCTTGCAAATATAAATATCAAGTAAACCATCATTATTGATATCTACCACTGATACACCAGTACTCCAGCCGCTATCTTGTGGGATATGTGCAGTTGTGGTTACATCCATAAATTTTAAACCGCCTTTATTTAAAAATAATTTGTTATCCCCCTGGTTAGCTGTAAAAAAAAGATCAATCAAACCATCATTATTAAAATCGCCTGCACCAATGCCTGCGCCATTGTAATAATACATATAAGAAAACAGGTTGAACTGGGCTGTGGGCGTAAGTTTATTGATAAAATTAATTCCAGAGATTTTGCTATCGACCATTTTAAAAAATGGTGCTCTAATTTTTTTCTTTTGAGTACAAGAAAAAAAAAGCAGTGGTATCAATAAGTAAGAAAAACTATGTTTTTTGTAATTGCTCAATATTTTATTAATTAAGTAAAAAAATTTTATGCTACAATCCTCCACTGCTACTTGCTTTTTCATACGCCTTTAAATCTATTTTATTCTCATTTTATACATTACAGGAACTTCATTGTTTTCTAAAAAAATAATGTAGTCTTCTTTTTTATATTTTATAGAAATAATATCCCTTGTTTGCCCGGGCACATATATTCCTGTTGCTGAAGGAGACATTTCAAAAAATCCTCCTTTTTTATCATTTAATAAAATGTGTCCATAACTTGCATCCACACTACAAAATTGTGGTATAAGATCCATAAAATTTCCTGCAGCAATAATATCAGGGTAACCATCTTGATTGACATCTATAATTTTCAACGCATTTACAGAAGAAAGTTGCACATTTAATGGCAGTTTTTTAAAACTAAAATGTCCCTTTCCGTCGTTATATGCCACACCTGATGCCTGATAATTTACCAATTTAATTTGAGCATCTTTTATTTCATTACCAAAAATTTCTTGTACGGATTTTGTTGCATAATCATGGTTTTTTAAATTCAGCTTTTTTAGTGAGGGAATCTGGTCTGCAATTTCTTTTCTCATAAATACAGGTGCATCTTTTCCCTGAACTGTTTTGGTGAAAATTTTATCTACAGTTCCATTGTGATCAAAATCCTTCATCCAAAGCTTTACTGGATGAGTGGCATCAGATTTTAAGTAAAAGTTTTCTCCCATATTACCAAAAACGATATCGGGGTCCCCATCCAGGTCTACATCTGCAATAGCTATACTTTGCCACCAGCCAAATAAGTTTTCCAACCCCGTATTTATTTCCTCAAAACTTTTGCCGTTAAAAGAATAAATATGCGGATACATCCAATCTCCGGCAATGATTAAATCTTTTTTGCCATCTTTATTTATATCTGCATACCCTGCAGCACTTACCATACCGATAGAAGCAAGTGCCGGGCAAACCGAAGCCGTTACATTTTTAAAGTTTCCTTTACCATCATTGTGTAAAATATAACTAGCTGCATCCAAACCATAATCTTGTGGTACGCTTCTGCTGCCGATAAATAAATCCAGGATTCCATCGCCGTCATAATCAATAGGTATGGCGGCACCGCAGTTGGTATTAATAATTGGTAATGCGCCTCGCTTTAAAGTAAAATTGCCTTTGCCATCATTTATAAAAAGTTGATTTTGAAAACTTCCGGAAGTTGCCGATGCAAAATTTCCTCCACCACCGGTAAAAAGATCCAGATCACCATCTCCATCACAATCAAAAAAGAAAGCCGCTGTTATATCATTAAATGAATATGTTTTAAAATCTGGTACTATGTGCTTAACAAAGCCAGTTGCAGTTTGCAGGTATAATTGTGCAGCCTGGTCCTTTGCACCACCGATGTAAATATCGGCTAATCCATCCCCATTTACATCTCCTGTTGCTGCTTTAGGTCCTTGGCGGGAAAGCATAAATGGAATGTTTCTTTCAAGGTAAAAATCAACATAATTATCTTCCACATGCTTATCAAAATTATTAACTGTTTTTTCAAACAATACCTGCTGAACTTTTTCTATTGAAAGTTTTTGTTTTACTGCAGTTTTTACATACTCGATGGTATCCAGTTTATTGATGACTGGTTTAATAAAAGAAGTAATGGTTTTATCGGGCCAGGTTACAGTCATAGAATCTGCTCCCAATTTACCTAAACCAATTGTTTGCCTGTACTCCATAGAAGATTGAAATCCGCGACTGGGCATTATCTGACGGCTAATTATTTGATTTCCCTGGTAAATTTTAATGGTACTACCAATTGCAAAATTATTGGGTGATGTGTATTTTAATAATACGGCAATAAAATTATTGTGATTGTATTCCCTGCTATTGTTGCGGTAAACAAATGATTTTTCGTTTACATTATTGACTATTAAATCCAGATCGCCATCATTATCCAGATCTGCATATGCTGCCCCGTTCGAAAAAGAAGGAGTTGTAAAACCCCATTCTTTGCCCATATCTTCAAAATGAAGATTACCCATATTTTTAAATGCCTTATTAGGGATAGGAACGGAAGGCATTTTATTGGTGATATTGTTTACATCATCTTTTTTTCCGGTGATTACCATTTGCTGAACAATATCATTGCCAAAAAAATCTATAAAGTCCTGATCTGTTACATCATGATAAATACCATTACACACATAAATATCTGTTTGTCCGTCGTTATCTGCATCAAACATCAAGGCACCCCAACTCCAATCGGTGGCTGCAACACCGCTATAATAGGCAGTTTCTACAAATTTTCCATTGCCATTATTTACCTGTAGCGTATTTTGTGTAAACTGGTTGTAAAAGCCCTGCTTCTGTTTTAATTTAAAAATATCATAATTATCAAAAGAGGTATTTGTTTTTAAACGCACATCGTCGCCGGGAAGCATGTCTGTTGTAAATATATCGGCAAACCCATCATTGTTAATATCCTGCATATCTGCCCCCATAGAAGCAAGGCTGGTGTGCTGTATCCTTTCCTCCAGCTCATCTTTAAATGTTCCGTTTTTTTGATTAATATATAAATAATCCCGTTCAAAAAAATCATTAGATACATATATATCCGGATAACCATCATTGTTAACATCGCCTACCGTTACACCAAGCCCAAGACTTATCAGCCCTCCATGGATACCTGCATCTTTTGTTACTTCAGTAAAATGCCCATTATCATTTCTGTATAGATGATCTCCGCCATCTTTTAAAAAATCGGGTACTGCAGATTGTGCCAAAGGCAAATCCCGCATGTTGACATAGTTTAAAGTATTTACCGGAATGGGGCTATTGTTAACCATAAAACAATCCAAATCTCCATCTAAATCATAATCGAAAAAAGAGACTTGGGTAGTGTATCCATCGTTATCTAATCCGTATTTTGCAGCACTTTCTGTAAAAGTTAGGTTATGGTTATTTATAAAAAGTTGATTTTTTCTGAGGCTAGGCTCAAACATATTGCCTGCATTGCAAACATAAATATCTAGCCATCCATCTCCGTTGATATCAACGAATACCACACCGGTGCTCCATTGTTTTTTTTCTACAAATCCTGCTTTTATAGAAATGTCTTCAAATTGCAGGTTTCCCTTATTTAAATACAATTTATTGGCCCCCTGATTGGCCGTAAAAAAAAGATCCGGTAATCCATCGTTATTAAGATCGCCAATCGCTACACCTCCCCCATTATAAAAATTTCTGTAATTAAATACATTCAAATTCTTGGTTTCAGTTATCCGGTTTTCAAAATTAATATTGCTATTTTGAACTAAAGAAAACAATGGTTTTTCTTGATTTTTGTTACAGGAAAAACAAAACAAAACAAAAAACAATGCAATCAATCTGAATAAATTCATAAGTAAAAATAAAAAAAAGGCCATTTATAAAATGGCCTTTAACAAAATTTATTTAATTAATTAGTATCCAACGTTCTGTTTCAAATTCGGATTGGATGAAAGTGCAATATTGGGAATTGGAAATACTACCCTTGAAGGATCAGAAACCTTAGGCCTTTGTCCAATAGGACTATTAAAAACCCCAAATCGAATCATATCACTTCTTCTCCAAGCTTCAAGATATAACTCTCTTCCCCTTTCGGCCAACAAATTTGGTAAATCAACAGAAGTTAGTGCCGCTACATTTCTTTTAGAACGAATATTATTAACAATACTACCTGCAGTTTCTCCTCCAGTAGCTACACCGCCTCTAAGAATAGCTTCAGCCTTCATTAAACGGGCATCAGATAAACGAAAGAATACATATTCATTTTGACTACTCCATCCCCCACCATTGATGGTATTGGGATCTAGAGGATATTTATTAGTCCTGATACCTTTCGTTTCTGTAGAAAAGAATAAGCTAACATCAGGAGTAAACACCAATGGATTACCACTTCTGTCTTTTAAATTTACCAAAGCATTACCAACATGTCCGCCAATGGGACCCTTAATTTGACCAGCTAAGAACCCCGCTTTAGTACCTACTGTATCGGTATAACCCGGAATTGAAGCACTTTTACGAACATCCCCATCTTCAAAACTATTGTAGAAATCAGCTAAAGTAGTAAACCCATTCCAGCCGCTTGGAGCCATTGCATAGTGATTGCCCATACAAGTAGCCCAAACAACATTAATGCCTTGGCTATTTTGACGTACAAAAATATTTTCGGTAGATTTTGTACCATTATCCCAAGTAAAGTTATCCCAGTAATTAGTAGCAACAGATAATGCTGAATTAGCTGCAATAGCATCTGTTAGGGTAATTACCTTGTTCATATCGTCAGGAGAAAATGTAAACGGACCTCCTGGTTTGATTGGGTCTTGTTTAAATACAGCTTTATTTAAATAAACCTTGGCTAATAAAAATTGCGCTGCTTCTTTTGTAGCAACATTTCTTGTAGCATGTGTGTAAGCAGGTAGTTCTGCGGTAATAGCTTCTAATTCACTAATAATAAAATCAGTTACTTCTGAACGAGTATACACGGCTGGCAAATCATCTATTTTAGCAGTAGCAGGACCGTGCTGAACCTGGCCAAAAAGATCACAAGTGATATAAGCAAAATAAGCTCTTAAAAACCTTGCTTCTGACTTGGTTTGTCCCGACGCTGTTTCGGCTAATAAATTGCTTTGAAATAAAGCACCATTTAAGCCGTTCCAGGTATCATTGATCTGATTGTGTGAACCATCCCATGTATGCAGATGCAATTTACGCCAAGTACCAAAATCATCCCAATCTGTACCCCGGGTTGGGCCTAAAATTTCATCAGTAGTATGCTCCTGCATTGCGTAATAATTACCCTGCCCTACTAATTGATTCAATTGGTTATACACAGTTACTAACGAAGAGGGCGTAGGAGTTCCCGCAGCAGTTCCTGGATCAACTAAATCCGGAGAGGTAATTTTACCATTTAATTTAGTACATGAAGTACCTATAACTATTACTGACATAAGCAGTAATAAGTTGGATTTATTTAAAATTATTTTTTTCATATCAATTTGTTTGTTAGTATAAAATTAAAACCCAAGATTAAGACCTAAACTTATTGTTCTTGCTTTTGGATAACCGGCATAGTCAAAACCACGGGATGGAACCCCATTTATATTTTTATCAACACTTACTTCTGGATCTAATCCTGAGTATTTAGTAATCAGGAATAAATTTTGTCCAGAAACTGACGCAGACAAAGTTTTAATAAATTTATTTTTTAATTCAAAATTGTAACTAATAATGGCATTTGACAACCTGATGAAATCACCTTTCTCCAAAAATCTGGTTGAAACACTACCAGGGTTAATTGGATCTTCTGGACTATTTGCTGCAGCATTTGTAACATTGTGAGCTGTCTTAATAGCTCCTTTTAAGAATAAAGCATTTGCAGTGTTGTTATATACATAAAACCCTCTTGTAGTATTCAAGAAAAAGCTTGCTCCCCATTTGCCAAAGCTAAAGCTGTTGGTTAAACCGGCTGTAAAGGTTGGCAAAGCGCTACCTAACAATTTATCACCCGGATCATTGTTAGCAAAACGTTGATCACCATTACCATCAAATCCTGCAAATACAGGCATTTTCCAAGTATAAAGTGAATAACCAGCCACAATTGCTTGAGCATAAGCTCCTGTTAAACCTTGTCCACTAACTGCTCCTGTATTTACTGTCAACCCTATATTTTTTACGTTATTGTGAAGGAAAGTCATATTATAACTAATATCCCAGCTAAATTTCTTTACTTTAATTGGTTCATAATTTAAACTAAATTCCCAACCAGTATTCAACACATAACCTGGTAAGTTAAAAAAGGCTGTAGAGGTTGCACTATACCCACCTGGTGTTGGACCCTGATATATTAAATTGGTTCTTTTAGTAGAATAGTAATCGATGGTTCCTGATAAACGAATTCCTTTAAAAGTAAAATCAACACCTGCGCCTGCAGTTGCACCCTGCTCCCACTTTAATTTTTGATTTGCTACGAGTACATTGGCTGTATCGCCGGCTGGTTTTATTACTAAACGCCCTTTTGCACTAAATGGATCTAAACCATCCTGACTTCCGAGGATACCATAGTTAGCTCTAACACTAAAATCATTAAAGATTCTACCGAATATTGAATTAGCGATAAATTCTTCATTCAACGTTCTCCATTTAGCAGCAAATGCAGGAAAAGTTCCATATTTATGTTGAGTACCAAATTGCGAAGAACCATCCATTCTAACTGTAGCAGTAAAAAAATACTTACTTTTAATTGTGTAGTTAATTCTTCCAAAAACCGATTGAAGTTCTGTTTTGGTATCAAAAGGCAGGTAAAGAATTTTTTGATTTTTAAAATTATCGATATCTTTTATATATACGTCTGTTGGATTAACTACGGGTGTGTTTAAACCCCAGGCAACCCTAGCGGTTCCTTTATTTTCTGAACTCTGATAAGAATAACCCCCAATTGCATTTAACTCATTTCCGTTGCTGAAAGATTTATCATAAGTTAGAGTGTGTTCAACCAGCGATGAAGTATGCTGAAGATCCTGATATACCGCTCTTCCATTACCATTTATTGGATTATTATAATCCACATTCCAAAGACTGTTATTACCACTAAAAGCATTGCTACCCAAGCGAGGGTCCGCAAAAGATTTTCTCAAACTTTTTGAATTATCATAACCAAAGGTTGCTTTATAGGTAAGACCTTTTGCAATTTGTATACTTAAACTTTGATTTGTTAAAAAGTGATTGATATTATCGTTATCACTGAAATAGGCTAACATTATAGCAGGATTCCTGTTGCCATCACCTGGGTCGAAAAAAGTACCATTTGGATTATGTACAGGATAAGTGGGATTGAAAGAAATTGCAGCTCCAATTAAACTTCCCTGGTAACCAGCATTATTGGTATTGGGTGCGTATGAATTTTTAATATTAGAATAAGTTATCGAAGCTTCATACTTCACTTTATCATTCAGGAATTTTTGAGAAAAGTTAGCTCTGGCGGTCATCCTTTTCAAGCCACTGTTTTTAACTGTACCTACCTGGTCATCATAAGATCCGCTCAAACGTAAATTAGTACCTTTTCTTGCAATACCCCAACCTAGGTTGTAGTTTTGAGAAACACCTGTCTGGAAAATTTGGTCTTGCCAATCAGTATTATATCCTTTATCTACGTTTAATACGGCAGTAGTTGCATCAGCCAAACTAGTTCCGGCATCAATATTTGCTTTTTTAACCGCCAGTAAAAAATTTGGGGCATTTAACAGATCATATCTTTTTGCAGTTTTTGATGCACTTGTTGTTGCCCCAAAAGTAAATGCTCCTTTGGCACTTCTGCCATTCTTGGTAGTAATAATTATCACACCATTTGCGCCACGTGATCCGTAAATGGCAGCGGAGGATGCATCTTTCAAAATACTAATACTTTCAATATCGTTGGGGTTTAAAAATATCAATGGATTTTTAGGAGTAGAACTTCCTTCTACACCGCTTGCAGAACCTGAAGTACCCGTATTATCTAACGGAACCCCATCTACAACATACAAAGGTTCGTTGTTACCTCTAATAGAAGAGGTTCCTCTTATATTGATAACTGATGCAGCACCAGGCTCACCACTTGAAGGTGTAATAGTTACCCCAGGTGTGCGGCCCTGAATCAATTGTTCAGGAGTTGAGATAACTCCCTTGTTGAAATCTTTTGTTGATAAAGCAGCAACAGATCCAGTCAAATCCTTAATTTTCCTGGTACCATAACCTACCACAACTACCTCATTTAAACTGGTATTGCTAGATTTCATTGAAACAGCAATATCCGATTTGCTTGTAACATTTATCTCCTGTTTGTCAAAACCTGCACCTGATAACGTAATTTTTGTTATCCCGTCAGCAGAACTTAGTTTGAAAGTTCCATTTGTACCAGTAGCGGTACCAATCTTTTTTCCTTTTCCTGTTACCCCAGATACAGAAATACCCGGCAGAGGTGATCCATCTTTTGAATCAGTTATCTTGCCCGATACTTCTTTATTTTGAGCATAGGATGCAGTGGAAAAAATAGCAAGGCAGAGGAAGAGTATGCCTTTTGCAAGTTTTTTTAAATTCATAATCAGTCGTTTGGTTTTAGTTTTTGTAAATGCACTCTTATTAAAAAAACACTATTTACATTGAATTACAAGAATGAAGATTGATTGTCAAAATCAGAAAATAAAAGAGAGGTCACTTCATACAGCAATAGTCAGCAAAAGCGAATAATGCATTAAAAGTATAATTTAGATTTATTAATAAATCATTATTGGGTCTTTAAGCCCTCGCAATTCGTTTCGCAAACGTTTGCGGAGGATAAAAAGTACAATGATTGTAAGAATAAGCACAAAAATTATAATTTGAAATTATATAAACTAGATTCTTTTTGTAAAATGCCTCTCTTAATTAAAAGTAAGTTGTCCTTCTAAAACATTTATTATGCACCCATCCGGTAACCCCGAACTTTTATTACCATTGATTAAAATGCCCATGCCTTTTGGTAAATACAAAACCACTTGCTTTGCGATTTAGTGTTCGCATATTTAGAATGGTTAAAGCTAAAAGGATTTCCGAAGGTCAAACTGGGCATATTACTTGAAATAGTATATAAAACAAAAATAAACGGATTGGAGTATTTGCTTACTCTTTTAAAGAACTAAGCTTTATTGAAACTTTGCAGCGTTCAATTATTATTATAAAAAGTGCAATGGAAAAGCTGTTATAATTATGTGTATAAGGTAAGTTATAGATACCGATCAATTACTACAACTCACTAAGTTTTAGATAAGGCAAAAAAAAGCCCTCATTAATAATGAAGGCATATCTATGGGGATTAGTAATTATTTTAAAGCAAGAAAGCATTTCTGTTTTTTCCATTGCGCTTACTCTTTTTGTAATATTTTATTGGGTAAATGTCTGGCGTTTGGGTTAGCTTATTTATTAAATTTCTTACCATTTGCACAACCTGAAAAGTGCTGTTTTTATTAACTGTACTTGGCATAGAAATAGATTTTATATTAATATATAATATAATAACGGTATAAATATTAAATATATTGTGTTATAAACTAATTAGCAGTATTTTTTAAGAAGGCTACAAATTTATACTTGTAGATTCTACTATTAAATTATTTTTAGATAACTAGCATTGCTTTTAATGCACAATTTTAGAGATAATTGGGAGAAGAAAAAAGCAACAATTACCTATCATTGTTGGTATTTGATAGACCCTTTCTTTATAAAGCCTATCTTTAAAAGTAGTACCAATCCTGCTATTGCAAAATCGTTGATTTGTACTAATTTGATACATTTATTAATTGTTGTAAGAATGCCGGTAACATAAAAATTAAAAATATTTCTCAAATTACCATTGACTGACATTTTTGGTGTGTTTTAAATTATTCCAACTAAAAAAATTACGAATGAAAAAGTTAATCGTTTTGGTCGCCATTTTACCACTAGTTACATATTGTTCTTCAGGGTATAAAAAGCTGTATGTTACCGAAACGTTGGTTAAGATAGAGCCAAACAAAACTTATCAAACTATAGAAGGATGGGGAAGCTCCTTGTGCTGGTGGGCTGGCCAGGTTGGTGCATGGGATCAGGCAAAAGTAGATACAATTGTATCCCTTTTTACTGATCCGGATAAACTCAATATGAACATTTTTCGTTACAACATTGGAGGTGGGGATGATCCTTTGCATGCCAATGGACATATGGTTGCCGGAAAGGGTAAACGGGCAGAAATGGAAGGTTTTAAGGCTTCCCCTACTGCAGCTTACAACTGGGATGCCGATCAAGCACAACGAAATATTCTTTTAAAAATAAAAGGAAAAAGGACGGACATTATCTTTGAAGCTTTTTCAAATTCAGCCCCTTACTGGATGACCATTAGCGGTTGCTCGGCAGGTGCAGGAAAGGAGGGTAAGACGAACGAAAATTTGGCACCCCAAAATTACCAGGCATTTTGTAATTATTTAGTGGACGTATGCAAGCACTATTATGATAAATATGGCATCGTATTTAGAACATTGGAACCTTTCAACGAATCGTATTCTCAATACTGGTATTATAAGGGGTCTCAGGAGGGTTGCCATTTTGAACCACAGGCCCAAATAAATCTTATTCGTGCGTTGTATCCCATTCTTAAAAACTCAAATCTTCCTACACAATTATCTGCTTCTGACGAAACAAATCTAAATCAGTTTCTAACTGTGATGAATACGTATAAAAGCCAAGGCGATATTTTTGAAAAAATAATTAACTTAAATACCCATACCTATTCAGGTTCAAACGAGGAACGTACAAAGATTGCAAAATTGGTTTCGGAAGTTGGAAAACCATTATGGGTATCGGAAACAGGCCCTGATGGAGGAATTGAATTTCAAAGCAGCCTTCGCTTTACCCAGAAACTTTTCAATGATATGCATTACCTGAAACCAACAGCGTGGCTCGACTGGCAACTGATGGAAGAGGGAAACAGAGAATGGGGATTACTGGTTTGTAATTTCAAAGATCAAACGTACGAGATCCTAAAAAACTATTATGTAAGAATGCAAATTAGCAGATTCTTTAAGAGAGGATATACTGTTATCGAAACCGGAAATGACCAGGTATTAGCAGCCATTGATCCCCTGAAAAAAAAACTTGTTATTGCGTTGCTTAATACCTCGGATACCGACAAACCCATGAAAATAGACCTTGCCGACTTTGCTTACACTAACTTGCCTGTAGAATTATACAGGACATCGGCTTCTGAAAATTGCCAAATGTTAGCAACACTAAATATTACCTCAAAACTATTGGCCTATACTGTTTTGAAAGAATCAATTAGTACGTTAATAATTAAATTAGAAAACTAAACAACAAATTTTCCAAAATGAAACAAATTTAAATTCCGCTATCTAAAACCCAAAGTTTTAGATTTTACAGTGTATTGCAACCCTATCAATCACATAAAATTCAACTTTCCATTTCACTTAATTTTTTGCAATATCCATTTACCTACGTTGCCACCCTGTTCTTGTCCGTTGGTGATGGCATCCATAAAATGAATACCTCCGTAAAACCTTGATACGCTTGCTTCTTCCGCAGCCTGCCTAAAAGACTGAAAGGCCCTCGAAGATAATCCGTAAACAACTTCCACGTTATCTGTATAAGAAAAATTGTCGCCAAAATAATGGGTAAGTATTACTGCTGATGCAGTTGAAATAACGGAATGCCCGCTAAGGTATTCTGGAAAGGGGGGTGTTTGCAAAAGAGGCTCCCACAGAGGGTCAATATATTTTCGAATGGCCGTTTCCGGACGAATTCGATTACTACGGTATTTTTCATCCCAGCAACAGATAAACCCATCCATTAAACCTACAGATACGGACGTATAAATTTGCAGTGCTTCTTCTAAACCCTTGTTTGCCTTAGCGCAGGCTACTCCTGTAATACCTAGCCAATGTGCACCCGGTGATATTTTTTTTAACCCATATTGAAGATGTCCGCCATTCTGTATGGCAAAAGGATTGCAATCCCAAAAAGACGCTATCAGCCGGTGATTTTCTGATAATTCAGTTCCCTCCTTATATACAGCCTCAGCTAACTTATAAAAAGGTGAACCCTTTACTCCACTAAAGGGAGTAGGCGACGAAGGCTTAAATTGGTCAGAGGAATCCAATGTAAAAGGACGCACTACTTTAAAATAGGGTTCTACCGCAGCCATAAATCCCGGAGGAGTAGGATACCAATACCCTTCTTCCCTATAAGCTGTGTATCTTGGCAAATTGCTGATTTTATTATATCCATCCGCCTTCGCATAGGTCAATATTTGCTGACTAACCGCCTTCGCATAATTCATGGAATTGGCAATTACATCTTCATCAAATCCCAACCTACTGCAAGAGTCAATGAAATTTTGTTCAAATGAATCCATTAAAGCCCCTGATGGCTGAATTTTTTTTGCAGTTTCCATCATTGCAAGCAATGCACTCAATTGATTTGAATACGGGTGGACTAATAAAGGCATTTTCATTTTTGGATAGCCATTTAATTTGCCATACATCGGTTTAAATGCAGTATCATACTGTGCTACCACTTCATACCCCGCTAAACAGGTATAAGAAAAAAATCTTGCAGCTAGCGGTGGGTTTGTAATGTCCTGTAGCATAATATCCGTCATGGTAGAAATGATTTTTGCCAACTCTTTATTGCCGAAAGTAGTAAGTTGTTTTTTGTGTGTACAGGAGGGCAAAAGAATTAATAAAAATAATATAACAAGTAAATAGGTATATAAAAAAACGCTGTTTTTTTTATCGTTCAAATTCACAAATCGTTTTTTCATATTCAATGGTTTTTAATATACTGGGTGTAATCGAGGACGTTACGATTCACAATTCAGCAAACTACTTAAGTTGGTATGCCTTGATGGGCTGTTGGTTAATTCCAAACAAGAAGTTGTTCTTAATATTGAGTACACAGCGAACGTCACCCCAAATATGAAACCCAGATTGCTGCTGGTTAATATAACTAAAATGGCCCTTACCATCCCCCTTTAGAAGCATTCCATAGTTGGCATCATTTTTTCCAAAGCGTATACGTGCCTGGTTAATATTTCCACATAAAAGCAGGTCTAATTTGCCATCTTTATCATAATCGATTGTGTTGATTGTAAATACCGGTGAAAACTGTGCCTGAATCGGCAGTGTTTTTTTATGGAATTTTCCATCCGTCCCACTTTCAAAATAAGCTGTACCCAGTTCATTGACCTTAAGATGCTTTACATCTTTCATTTCTTCTGTAGAAAAAATATCCTTTAAGGTTGTATTTGCATAAGATTTGTAATCAGTAAATTTCGTTCGCATGATACTCATCTGTTCCAATAATTCGTCCCGGGTTACATAGGGATAACTTTTGTGCTGTATATAAAGGCAAAGTATAGGATCTACCGATCCATTATTATCAAAATCTTTATAAAATATTTCTGCTGGTTCAACATCGCTTGCTTTGCACTGCGTATTTAAACCCATATTTCCTATTACCAAATCGGGTATGCCATCCCCGTTTAAATCTGCAACCAACAATTTATTCCACCAACCACTATATTCCTTATCGAAGTAATTGGTAGTTTTATTTTCAAGTTTTCCCGCTATATTGATAAATACCGTAACTGGCATCCATTCGCCCACAACAATAAGGTCAGCTTTTTTGTCATTATTAATGTCCAGCCATGCTGCGTCGGTTATCATACCTGCATTTTTTAATTGTGGTGCAAGTAATTCAATTTTATCTGTAAAATTACCTTTCCCGTCATTGACAAGCAAATAGCTTTGAGGGGATTCAGGATATTGACCGGGAATATTTCTACCCCCTACAAACAGATCTATAAATCCGTCTCCATTTACATCGCCGGCCCGGACACAACTTTTACTACCGCTCATTTTAGGTAACGAATTGGTGGTTTTGGAAAAGTTGCCCTTACCGTCATTCAGATACAGTTTGTCTTGAAATAAAACATCGCTTGCTGTATAATTATGATATCCTCCATTTACAATATATAAATCGCTGTACCCGTCATTATTGACATCTACAAATAGGGCATCCACATTCTCACTCAAGGAATCTGCTTCAAACACAGAGGTTGATTTTTGACTAAATTGGCCATTTTTTTGTTGAATATATAGTGTTCCTGGCTTTCCGCTACCGCCGCCTACAAATACATCTTCTAAACTATCCCCGTTTACATCGGCTTTTGCCATACAAGGACCGCTAAAAGAAAGCGGATTAACCAACAGTGGTTGACGCTTAAAATCGTTGATCTGATTTTTTGCACTCTCATATTTTAATGGACTACTTATTTCTTTAAAGATGGATTTTACAGGATTGGGAATTTTATAATGAAGTGTAGCTTCATCTTCTTTTAATGTTAGTAGCTGATCCGCTTTAACATTGGTAAGCAATTGCTCTTTACCGCCAAGCCAAACAATACGCAGAGAGTCTATCAACGTTTCTTTACCTAATCCAAAATGTAATACCGCCGATACCGTAGATTGAAATCCCCTGGCAGGCATTTGCTCCAGGTATTGCTTGTTCTTTTTTTGATAAATGGTTACGGTTGCTCCATACCCGTCTGTATTTTTTTTAGCTCCGGTTAATTTAATTTGTAAGTAATGATTCTGCGTTTGCATTTTTCCATTATTACGATAGATAAAAGCGGGCTGATTAATATTGTTTACTATCAGGTCAAGATCTCCGTCATTATCCAGGTCGGCATAGGCGGCTCCATTACTGCTTGAAGGTACGGTTAGGCCCCACTGTTTACCTACATCCTTAAATGTTAGATCGGCCTTATTCTGATAAGTATAATTTACTACATTGCTAGATGACATCTGCTTGATAATATCCAGTACATCCTCTTTTTGTAAGCGTCCTTTTTTTTGAAT
>JANXSK010000238.1 GCA_025352695.1 Ferruginibacter sp.
GCATTAGCAGCATCAAACTTTATATTACCCTTAACGCCGGTAAAAGTTCCTCCTGCAGAAAATCCAAAATTTTTAATGGCAAATTTTATTGAGGAACCATCATCAACAGGCAGAAAATTTTGGCTATAGCTTTTAGAAAGCAGGAAAATAAAAAGAGAGGAAACGATTATACATTTATATTTCATGAGGGCGATATTTATCAAAATTAATAACCATTACAAAATTTTATGGAATTTGTTTTGTGGAATCTAAAAAATAATATTAACATCGTATTATACAAAAAGACACGTAGTTGTACACCCCTTTTTCTATAAGTAGTAATAATTGATTTTACAATATTATCAAAAGCTTAAAACTAATAGAATAATAGTAACGATATCTTTTTAATGTGATAGAAAATCGATTGTGTAATAAAAACAAAAACCGAAATACTACCCGTTAATAATGAAGGATTAGGTAAAAGATAAATTGAAATTAAGTGGCGTAAAAAATATTGAGATATACATGTATTATAAAAAGTAAGCCGTTGGTATTAATCAATCCCATTTTGAACATTAGCAACCTTACGCTGTAGTTTGGCACAAAATAACCCATAGAACACAATTAAAAGAAAACAGCCACAAGGAACTAAATATGAAATCTGCAGCCCCATTGAATCTGCAATCATTCCCTGAAGTGGTGGAAACACAGCTCCACCCACAATAGCAATACTCATTAGAGCAGACCCTTTTTCTGTAAAATTTCCAATTTTTTCTATTCCTAAACTGAATATGGTTGGAAATAATATAGATATAAAAACACCCAACCCTGCCATATAATATGGGTTCCAGGATGATTTTGTAAGTGCAATTAAGAGAAGCAAAACAACCATACCCGAGCCAAAAATAACAACCAATTTGCCTGCTGAAATAAATTTAAAAAAATAGATACTTACAAAGCCCACGATAGTTGCAATAACATAATAGTAAGTAAGAAAGCTGGCTGCTTTATCGCCGCTAAAGCCTGCAATGAATTTATCCTGAAGGTAATTGATAAAAAAACCTGCTGTACATGCTTCTGCGCCTACATAAAAAAACATGATGATAGCTCCCCAAAAAAGTTGGGGATATTTTTTGGATTCTTTTACAATGGATAAGAAAGAAAAACCTTTTTCTACTGATGGTTTAAAAGCTGGCAACACGGAGAAAAAAATAAATACCGCAAGCAGAAATGTACCTATGCCTAAACCCATGTAAGGTTTATAAAATGAAATATTATTATCACTGCCATAAATTAAACGGGTACCTAAAATGGGCGTTAAGGAATAACCGATCCTTGAAAATACCTGCACAAAATTAACACGGGCGTGTGCCCCCTCTTGAGTACCCAGCATAGCTGCCAATGGATTTGCAGCCACATTAATAACCGTTACCCCAATTGAAACAATAAACAATGCTATTAACACCAACCCGTATGAAGAATTGAAATAAGCAGGTATAAATATACAGCACCCAACACTGCAAATAGACAATGCTATTATCAAGCTAATTTTATAGCCAACTTTAGAAATTAAATAGGCAATAGGAATTGGGAAAACCAAATACACTAAATAAAAAGATTGCTGTATCCTGGTGGACTGTGTGTAGGATAGATGAAAAAAACTTTTTAGTGATGGAAGTAAAATATCATTCATACAAATAATAGCTCCCACAAACAAGAACACATAAGACACTAATAATAACGGTTTTTTTTGATGCTTCATCGACCTGTTTTTAATTTTTTTTGCAATGCATTGTTATCAATAAAACAAACTATAATTCTATCTTTAAATATAAGTGAGGTATTTTGTTATGTTATTAATAGGTTGCTCGACCACCAGAAATGTCATAAATAAACCCCGTAGAAAAACTATTTTCATCAGATACAATAAAAGCACAGAGAGCAGCAACTTCTTCTACAGTACCCAATCGTTTCATAGGTATTTTAGCAATCATATACGCTAATTGTTCGGCAGATGTATTATCATTCATACTAGTTTTTATAACAGCGGGTGCCAATCCATTTACGGTAATATTGGTATCAGCAAATTCTTTTGCAACCCCTTTAACT
>JANXSK010000242.1 GCA_025352695.1 Ferruginibacter sp.
CGTTTAAAATCTTTATCATCCAGATTCGTATTTATATTGTTAAAAATGTTACCCCTATAATCCTATGCGTTTTTTTTACTTTGCAAAGATATAAAAATACCTAAGTTTTACCTCCAATTTTCCTTAACTTAACGGCATTGAAATATGTTGTATTATTTATTATAAAAATAGTGGTTCAATATTTGTCTAAAAAATATTTATATTTAATCTATGAATGGTTATTTATTAAAGGAATGTCGATTGAATTGTTAGACCATAAATATTATTACTTTTATAGATCGTTTTAAAATGCCGGAATTAAACCACAACTCTAATAAATTAACATCTTACCCTTTTCTTTCTGGTGGTGGAGAAATGGGCAAACTTATACGTGAAAAAGACTGGTCAAACAATATTCTGGGAGAACCAATTAACTGGCCACAAAGTTTACGTACCGTATTAAGTATGATG
This sequence comes from Ferruginibacter sp., assembly GCA_025352695.1. GTDB lineage: Bacteria > Bacteroidota > Bacteroidia > Chitinophagales > Chitinophagaceae > Ferruginibacter. Next base: position 451 of record JANXSK010000242.1, read on the forward strand.
CTCTGCTCTAAATTTCCCATGTTTTTATTTTGGGGTCCTCAATTAATTTCATTTTACAATGATGCTTACAGGCCATTTTTAAGAGGAAATGATAAACATCCTTTTATCTTGGGTGAAGCCGGTAAATTAGCATGCAGTGAAATATGGCCCATAATTAGTCCATTTATAGATCAGGTATTAAAAGGAGGCGAAACAGTAGAGCATGAAGATGAGGCAATTCCTGTTTTCCACAATGGAAAAAATGAAGAAGTATTTTGGAAATTTACATACAGTGCTATAAAAGACGAATCTGAAAAACCAGGTGGTGTGTTGGTATTGTGTAATGAAACAACACAAAAGATAAGGGATTTAAATAAATTTCGCAATGCACTAATGCAGTCACCGGTGGGCATTACCGTTTTAAGAGGGCCATGTTTTATTGTAGAAATGGCCAATCAAATTTACCTTGATTATATAGGCAAAACTGAGGAAGAATGTATTGGAAGGTCTTTATTTAATTTGTTACCAGAAATAAAGGAATCCGTAGAATTCTTACTCACTCAGGTTTTATTAACTGGTATCCCATATCTTACAACTGAATTTCCTGTTCCTTTCAATCGTTTTGGGAAAATACAAAATGCTTATTTTAATATTAATTTTCAACCACTTAAAGAAGCAAATGGTATCATTTCCGGTATTATAATAATTGCCAACGAAATTTCCTCAATAGTAAAAGCAAAATATGAATTGGTTGAAAGTGAAAAAAATTTTCGCAAAATGGTTATGCAATCGCCAATACCAATGACCATTTTGAGGGGCCCTGAATTTAAAATTGAAACAGCCAATATTAAAATGTATGAAAATATTTGGAGGAGAGAAGAAGCTTCTGTAATAGGAAAAAAATTATCAGAGGTGTTTCCTGAATTAAGCGAACAACCGTTTCTGAAAGAATTGGCTGCAGTATATTCAACAGGTGAAACTTGCAAGAATAATGAATCAGTTGCTTATATAAAGGGAAACGACGGTCTTAAAAAATTTTACCTCAATTATGAATATGCCCCTCTATTTGAAACAGATGGTATGGTATCCGGAATATTGGTTACTGTAAACAATGTAACTGAAAATGTAGAAACAAGGCAACGCCTCGAAGTGGAAGAAGCAAGGCTTCGTTTGGCAACGGAAGGAACAAGATTAGCCACTTGGGACCTTAACCTGCAAAACATGCAACTTATATATTCTGCAAGGCTTGCAGAAATTTTTGGTTATGATGGTTCCGTTAAAATGACACATCAGGAAATACGCCGAAAAATTCATCCGGACGATTTATATACTGTGGTAGAAAAAGCTTTTAAAGAAGCTATTAAAAAGAGTATTTATTATTGTGAAGCCCGAATTATTTGGCCAGATAATTCTGTACACTGGATACGAACGCACGCTGTAGTACTTTATAATGAAAAAAAAGTTGCTGAGCGTATGATAGGCACATTATTAGATATTACCGAAAGTAAAATTAATGAACAGGAAGTTGCACGCCTTGCAGCAATAGTACAATCCTCTGCAGATGCTATTATTAGTAAAAAACTTGATGGTACAGTTATAAGTTGGAATAAGGCTGCTGAAGAAATGTTTGGCTACAAAGCCAATGAAATAATTGGCCGCTCTATTAAAATAATAATTCCTCTTGATAAAATGAAAGAAGAAATTAAAATTCTTTCGAAGATTGAAAAAGGACTTGCTGTAAATTCTTTTGAAACCCGCCGCTTAAAAAAAGACAATACTAAAATAGATATATCACTAACCATTTCACCTATAAAAGATTCTGCTGGAAATATTATTGGTGCTTCAACAATTGCCCGTGATATTACAAGACAAAAACAAATAGAAAAGCAAATTTCGGAAAGTGAAGAAAAATTTAGATTACTTGCAAGCTCTATGGCTCAGCAAATCTGGACTGGTGCAGCAGATGGTAATTTAACTTACTTTAACAAATCTGTATATGAATTTTCTGGATTAACTTTTGAACAATTGCAGAATAATGGTTGGTTACAAATTGTACACCCGGATGACAGAGAAGAAAACCTGCAAAAATGGATACATGCTGTTACCACTGGTGAAGATTTTATTTTTGAACATCGTTTTAGAAGGCAAGATGGCGAATACAGATGGCAATTAAGCCGTGCACTCCCACAAAAAGATAGCAACGGAAATATTAAAATGTGGGTAGGTACTAGTACCGATATACATGAGATAAAAGAAAATGAACAACAAAAAGATTTTTTTATCTCCATGGCAAGTCATGAATTAAAAACTCCCATCACCACTACCAAAGGATATATACAAATATTAATGAGTAGGTATAAAGACAAGGGGGATGACTTTCTTAAAAATTCTCTTGAAATTGTAAACAAACAAATTATAACACTTACTACCCTTATTGCAGAACTGCTTGATTTATCTAAAATAAAAGCTGGTAGTTTGCAGCTTCGTAGAGAACATTTTTGCATTACGCATTTGATATCAGAAATTTTAAAAGAAATAAAACATACGGCACCAGATTGTGTTATAGTTTTTACAAACGAAGATGATGCAGATGTTTATGCAGACAGGGGAAGAATTGGTCAAGTATTAATAAATTTTTTAACAAATGCTATTAAATATTCTCCAAATTGCAATGAAATTACGCTTAGCAGTAAGGTAACTGGCAATATAATAACTGTTTCAGTTACTGATTCCGGTATTGGAATTAATAAAACAGACCAAAAAAAAATATTTCAACGCTTTTACCGTGTTGCAGGTAAAGATGAAAAAACATTTCCAGGTTTTGGAATAGGTTTATTTATTGCAGCAGAAATTATACAAAGGCACGATGGCACAATAGGTGTTGATAGTGAACCTGGAAAAGGATCGGCTTTTTACTTTTCGCTTCCTTTAAACAATTTAAAAAAATGAAAACCATGTTAAAACAAATGCATCATATTTTAATTATAGATGACAATGAGGATATTCTGTTTATGTTAAAGGCTATGTTGGAAATGAAAGGTTACCTAATTACACCAAAAGACAGTCCTGAAAATATTGAATTGTTTATTGAAAAAAGCTTACCTGATTTAATTTTAATGGATATGCTTTTATCCGGAGCGGATGGCAGAGAAGTATGCAGAAATATAAAAATGAACCAAGCAATAGCCCATATTCCAATAATTATGATTTCTGCACTACCTGACGCCAATATTAGTTGTGTAGAAGCAGGTACAGATTATTTTTTAGGAAAACCTTTTGAAATGATTGATCTTTTTGATACAGTTGAAAAAGCATTATTCCCTATAATTATATAATTTAGCATTTGGTTAAACAACACCAGATAATCATATTTTACAAACCATCATTAATTAAAAAAAACAAAAATGAAAAAATTAGCAGCATTATTTTCAATGGTAGTTTTACTTTTTACAGCAACCGCTTCGTTTGCTCAGGATAAAGCAGAGGATAAAAGTAAACGTCCTAGCCCACCTGCAAAAGTTAGCGAAACAATTAGTAGCGGTGCTTTAATTAGCATTGATTATAGTCAGCCGTCAGTAAAAGGCAGAACAATAGGCAAAGATCTTGAACCAAAAGGTGATGCTGTTTGGCGCACAGGAGCCAATGAAGCTACCGTGTTTGAAACTAGCAAAGCGGTTACAATAAATGGCAAACCTTTACCCGCAGGCAAATACAGTTTGTTTTCAATTGCAGGCAAAGATGAATGGACCATTATTTTTAACAAAACATGGAATCAATGGGGAGCTTACGACTACAAACAGGCAGACGATATTTTAAGGGTAAAAGCTAAAGCTGCTAAAGCCAGCAAATCTGCAGAAAAGTTTACTATCACACTTGCAAAAGATGGTACTACAAATTTACTTTGGGGCGATAGCCAAGTTGCTTTTTTAATTAAATAGAGCCATTTTATGCAGTATCTTTTTAGTTAAAAACATTTGGTCATTCCCTTATTTATGGGTAACCAAATTCCCATGTTGTGGATAAAATATTAAAAAAATAGCTTTTAAAAAGCGTGCAATGATTACTCATTGCACGCTTTTTACATTTTAATGTATTCATTTTTAAAACTTATAAACGACCATTTTTAGTTTGGCATAATGTTGTAGACTTTATTAAAAAAAGTATGCAAAAAAATCCCAATCCATTAACAGATAAGAAAGACATTCAGCGAAACCCCGATAACAAAATAGATCAGGATTTTCCAGGATTTCCACATGGCACTGCAACGGAAAAATTAATAACGCCAATAACTAATCAGGAAAAAAAAGTTGCTGGTGTTGATATTACAGATGGTGAAAAAATTAATAAACAATTATCCCAAACTGATGAAGCCAAATCAGATGGGTCAGGTGGCGCTTTTGAGGCTTCTGAAAACATGCAGGATGATGAGTAACCTCACCAATAATAAGATATTTAAGACCCTCTTATTTACATGCACCAATATTATTGTAAACCTGCATTAAATATAATATCAGAATCTGGGTTAAATTACAGGGCAATAAAATAGTTACATCGGCTATTTTTATACCTATTTTTTACCTTGCTTTTTCTTCAATTTTTTCTTTACAACATCTGCAGGATATTTTAACGCCAGTTGCCTGATTTCATAACTAAACTCAGTAAAGGTTTCCTCCCAGCATTTAGCTTCTTCAGGAGTGTAATTATAAAATCCATGTGCGTTAGCTACCCCTTTTCCGCCTTCCCGAACAATTTTATCAATCAGCTCCGGCACTTCTGTACTATTATTAAGTGTTGGTAAAAGATCTTTCATTACGGTATGATAAGCAGGAACACCGGTAAGATCCATCCACCGAAACACGCCCACAAGTGTCATCCAGTAACCAGTATTATTGCGACAGGCCCTGTCAACATCTTCTATGGTAGCGTAACCATTTTCCACCAGGTACATTGCTTCCCTGTACATTGAATACATCAGGCGATTTGTAATAAATCCCCTGATATCTTTTCTCACCAGCGTAGGTTCTTTACCCCAATAATGTGAAAGCTCATATAAAAAATCAGCCTTTACGGTATCGCTTAATTCTCCGCATATTATTTCCAAAAATCTTGTTGTATGAGAAGGTTCTGCCCAATGCAAACCAAAGAAACGAGTAGGAAACAGCGTTAATTTTTGTAAGATGCTGATGGGAATAGCAGATGTGTTGCTTGTTAAAATAGCCTCGTTACTAATGACGGCTTCAATTTTATTATAAACCGATTTTTTGATGTCAATGTTTTCAAGCGTGCATTCAATTACTACTTTACAATCTTTAAGCAGGGTATAATCTTCTGAAATGGTTAACTGTTGCAAATATTCGGCTGGTTCTTTATTAATTAAACCATGCTGTTTAGAACGTGTTAAATGTGTTTGAATTCTTG
>JANXSK010000010.1 GCA_025352695.1 Ferruginibacter sp.
CTGCCAAAATAGATCACGTTATCTTTTACAGCCGGTGAGGAAACAACAGCACCAAGCATATAAAAATCATCCATTACTTTTTTATTTGCCTGATAAAAAGAAAGATCAGCGCCTTTGGCAGCATACCCAAAATCCAGTGAATCATTTTTTAAAATGGTTGGTGCATGTTGCTTCCTGGCGGCTGTTGAAAAACTATTCCATTGTTTACCATATGAGGTAAGATCAAGTGCATACATTTTACCCGTAAAATCTCCAAAGTAAGCTGTGCCGCCAGCAATAGCAGGAGTTCCAAATACATAACCATTTGTTTTAAACCTATATTTTTCTTTACCTGTTTTACTATCAAGCTCCAATAATAAATAGGTGTCTGATGTACCCACATACAGCACTCCTTCTTCAATAACCGCAGAGCTGATAATCCATGAACCCTGTGCATCATATTTCCAGAGCAGGTTGCCATTGCCTGCATTCAATGCATAGAGATGTGCATCCCTTGCTCCAAAATAAACAACGTCATTTTCAACAGTAGCTGAAGCCTGTATGCCGCTCATTGCTATCTTCTCTCCAGTTTTAAACTTCCATTCTTCTTTACCTGTTTTAGCATTAACAGCATACAAATAATTATCCCAACTGCCAATATAAATAATACCGTTGTGTAAAGTGGGGCTGGTATGAATACTGCCATTGGTTTTAAACTTCCATTTTAATGAACCATCTTTTCCATCAGCTGCATACAGGTTACCATCGCTGCTGCCAAAATACACCGTAACATGCTCATTGCTTTTATCCACAATGGGTGAAGACAGAAAACAATCCCAAAGGTCTTCCATGTAAATACCTGCAGGTTTCATACCCCAGTAAGCAGTATCTCCAAATTGTTTTTCTCCACCTGTTTTAAATTTCCATTTTTGTTTACCTGTAATAAAATCCAATGCATAATAATATCCATCAAAACTTCCAACATATACCATATTATCAAACACAGCGGGAGATGAATGGATTGCTCCACCTGTTTTAAATGACCATTTCTTTTTGCCCGTTTTTATGTCAACGGCATAGAGGTTCTTGTCTTCGCTACCAATGAAAACCATACCATTGAAAACCGCAGGTGATGAAAATATTTTGCCGGATGTTTTAAATTTCCACTTTAAGCCTGCTATCGTTTTATATTTCTTTACAAACGGATTATTATACACTTTGTTAGGCGAACGAAACATGACAGGCTGGTTTTGACCATTTCCTGCAATAGAAACAGCGCTGGCAATCAATAACAATAAAATGCATTTCATATGTATAGAGTCAGCAGTCAGTATAAAAAATTGTGAGGAATAAAGATACCTATAAAAAGCTTTAACCTATTACAAAAAAAGCAGTTCAGTGTAAGGCTGCTTTTTTATTTAAACAAATTTATGGCAGTTTATAAAAACGCCAGTTGGTTTTATAGTCTTCCTTTAATGACTGGTTAGTTAAAATGTTTCGCAACATTTCTACCGGCATGGAATTTTGCTGCATCACCGCATCATGAAATTGTTTAAGGCTCATTTTATTTTGACCCACCATTTCGTTTTTTAATGCCATAAACTGCAGCCCGCCCATCATATAACCAATCTGGTACAGGGGGCTGTAACTCCCAACAAAAGAGCGGCGTACTTCACCTTCGGCATTGGCACGTTCGTGGCCAACACGATCAACCAAAAAATCAATGCATTGTTGAGGCGACCATTTACCCATGTGGTAATTGAGGGAAAAAATAATTCTTGCACAGCGATGCATACGCCAGAAGAGCATACCAATGCGATCTTCAGGCGATTGTGGAAAGCCCTCATTCCACAAAGTCATTTCCCAATACAATGACCAGCCTTCTGTCCAGAAAGGAGTGAAATAATTGCGGTAGGTGTTTACATGTTCGTTCATAAACTGCTGCAGGTAATGCCCGGCTATTAGCTCATGGTGTACAGTAGCTCTTGAAAAATGAGGATTGTTGCCTCGCATGCTCATCATCCTGGCATCGTAGTCCATCGTGTTGGTAGGGTAAGAAACAGCGAATTCTTCGCCGCCGTAAAAGAAGGGGTTTACCAATTGCTGTTCTGGTGTCATCATGGCTATGCGCCAGGTTTCTTCTGCCAATTCAGGAATCGTAATGAGGTCTTTAGCCTTTAAAAAAGCAATGGATTCATTGTATAATTTTACCATTGCCTGGGCCTGCTCACCGGCAGGTACAAAGCTCTGTTTCACTTTTTCCATGGCTGCCTTCCAGTCTGTTCCAAAGCCCATTTCGGCAGTGGCTCTTAGCATTTCTTTATCGCACCAGGCAAATTCTTTATTGGCCACCAGTATTAGTTCTTCCGGTGTGTATGGAATCATTTCATAACCAAGCTGTCGAACGATTTCGTCCCGGCCAATGGGATACCCTACTATGCCACTTGAATCTTTATTGGGTGCATTTTTTTCTGCGTTGGTTTTAAAAACAGTGCCGTAAGCTGTTAATGAACTATCCAATTTTTTATACGTATCGGGTACCCACCAGCTAAACAAAGGGTCGTACCCGTTGTAAAAAGTAAATACATTTTTTGCAGCAGCCTGTAATCCTTTAATGATGAAGGAAGCCCTGCGGCTATTGTTAACCGTTATAGTCTTTTCAGCCGCCAGTTTTATTTTTAATTGTTGCAGTTGTTTATTGATGGCAAAAAAATCAGCCGCCACATTTTTACCATCTACCGCACCACCACGGCGACGTATTTTTTCAAGTGCATAAATAAAATCCGCAAAAGGAAACCATTGTTGGATGGCTGCATATTCCTTTGCTTCTGTATTGGCGTCAAAAATATTTTCGTTCAGGTCTCTTTTAAATAAGAGATAATCAGCCTTACACCCCTGTGGCAGCATAGCAAAACTTATTTTATTTAGTTTGCCGGTATAATCTTCTGCCAATTTTTTATAGCGTTCTCTTTTTTCTGGAGAGCCCGTTGCCACATACACCCTGTTCAATGCATTCACATCTGCGTAATAGCTTTGGATGATATTGGGCATCTCATTGCAGGGCACGTAGGTTGCACTCATTTGTGCATGAAGAGATGGTGTTATAAGAATGAAGAAAGTGATACTGAAAAATAATTTACGCATGCTGAATGGTTTTATATTTAAATGTATACAGGTTAACTTACAGTGAAAAAAATTGGTCGTTTAGGCGTTGAGTTGTTTAAGTCATCAGCTTAATTTATTTTAGGACTTAATGATATATCTACATCTTAACGGCTAATCATAAAAATTAAAAACGCTCCGGATCAAAAGCAGTTGCTTTTACAGATAATGGATTACCATTTGCCAATTCCGCTACCAATTTTCCAGTGGCTGGCCCAAGGCTTAACCCCATCATGGAATGTCCTCCTGCTATGATCAGGTTTTTTATTTTTTTGCTCCGTCCAATATAAGGTAATCCATCCGGTGAACAAGGCCGGAAGCCGTACCAGATATCTTTTGTTTCCGGCAATGCCACCTGCAGATTGGGGAAATATTTTGGAACAGATTCGATGATGCCCTTTACCCTATTGATGTTTACCTTATTATTGATGCCTGCAATTTCCATGGTACCACCATAGCGCATGCGGCCATCCATGGGAGTTATGGCCACTTTTGATTCGCAGAGTATGGCGGGTATGTTTAGTTTTTTCGCAGGATTGTTTTGTGTGATGGAATACCCTTTACCCGGCATTAAAGGAATATTGATGCCCACCATTTTACTTAATTCAGGTAACCAGGAGCCACCAGTTACTACAAATACATCTGCAGAAAAACTTTCGTTTGGTGTTACTACATTTTTGATATTACCCAGTTCTGTTTCAATTTTGGTAACCCTGCAATTGGTTTTGATAACGCCCCCATTTGTTGTAACAGATTTTATTAATTGCTCCATTAATTTATTGGGATATAAATGTGCATCACAATGATAGTGCACGGCGCCTACTATATCCATTTGTACTTCTGGCTCCAGTAACTGTGCCTGTTGCGCTGACAATACTTCTGCATCCAATCCCAACGACCTTGCTTTTTCTGCCAGGTGAATTTCTTCCTCACCAACTTTGTCGGTTTTATAATACATGATGATTCCCTTTTGCTCTAACGCAAAATCAAAACCCGGTTGGGTGGCCAATTCTATATATAAATTATTGCTCAGTAAATTGAGGTCACGTAAATAGGGTGCGCTGTGATCTGCATTTTTTTGATTGGCATGTTGTATAAATTTTATTCCCCAGTTGGCCATTCGCCAGCTTAAAGCGGGCTTTACATAAAAAGGACTTTTACTATTAAACATCCATTTAATGCCCTGGGCAACTATGCCAGGGGAAGCCAGCGGAACAAAATGGCTGGGCACTATCATGCCTGCATTGCCAAAAGAGCAGTTGTCTTTCAGGTCGCCTCTTTCCAGAACAGTTACCTGGTACCCGCTTTTTTGTAAATAATAAGCAGAACATAAACCAATTATTCCCCCTCCAATAACAACTGCTTTCATTATTTTTTTTTATATAATTTAATGTTGTGTTGACGAACCTTGCATTAATCTCACCCTTCTTCTCCCTCTCCTTCAGGAGAGGGAGAAGGACTTCAAATCTCAACTAAATATTTATTCTTCCACTTCTTCTTTTGTTCTTTGCTCAACAAGAAGCATGCGAAATCGTTGTACTGTTTGATAAAAAAGAAACTTTTCACAATACCTGAAACCCAAATGCATAAGGATCATCGGCCTCATCGATGCTAATGGTGTTGTACCCAAAGATCCTTGCCCAGCCTTCTATACCGGGTTTAATGGCAGGCTTGCCTGCTACAGTTGTTTCTTCTTCGATGGTGCCATTAAATTTTGAGCCGATGATACTTTCGTGAATAAACACATCGCCTTTTTTTAGTTTGCCTTTGGTATACCACTGTGCCATACGAGCCGAAGTTCCGGTGCCACACGGACTGCGGTCAATGGCTTTATCACCATAAAAAACAGCATTTCTGGCAGTGGAATTTTTATCCAATACAGCACCTGTCCAAAGTATATGTGAACAACCGTTAATAGTTGGATTATCCGGATGCACAAACTCATATTTTTCGTTGATGCATTTGCGCAATTCTCTTGACCATGCAATTAATTTATCAGCGCTGTAATGTTCGATGCCCTTAAAGTTTTTTTGAACATCTACAATAGCATAAAAATTACCACCGTAAGAAACATCAATTACCAGTTCGCCCAACTCCGGGCATTCGGCCGTTAATTCAGTAGCTGCCAGGTAAGAGGCAACGTTGGTGAGCTTTACACTTTTTACTTTTTTACCTTCCTGTGTATAGCTTATCAATACCAGTCCTGCCGGAGCTTCCATGCGGATGATGCTCGGTATTTTCGGAGTGATCAATCCTTCTTCAAGGGCGATGGTAATGGTGCCGATAGTACCATGACCGCACATGGGTAAGCAGCCACTAGTTTCTATAAATAAAACGGCTACATCATTCGCTGCGTCGTGTGGCGGATATAAAATACTACCACTCATCATGTCATGGCCACGGGGTTCAAACATCAAGCCTTTTCTTATCCAGTCGTATTCTTTTAAAAAATGCTGGCGTTTTTCGCTCATGTTATTGCCTTCTAAAAACGGGCCGCCGCCTGCAACCAGTCTTACCGGATTGCCACAGGTATGGGCATCAATACAAAAGAATTTTTTTGAAAGCATATGTTGAATGATATTTTTTTTATAAAATATTTTACCTGATTTAGCATACTTTTTTACAGCAATTAGACACTTAACACTTTTATGAAACAATACCCGTTCCGCAAACAGTACCACATTGCTGTAATTGTACAAGAGGGCGATGCAACAATGATTCACATTGCTTCTTAGCCCGGACAATGATTTTTTATTTTAATCCATTAAATACTTTCTTTGGTATAAACGCCATTCACCTTTCGCATGATGTGCAACAGATTTTCATTTTTTAATGCATTGGGTAAAAACGCTGCCGCTACCGCAAATTTTTCGAGTAAGTCATACTGACTAGCGGCACTAAAAACCTTTAGATACTGATCTCCTTCTGCACTTTCTGTTTGTCCTACCAGGTTATACCCTTTCAGCATATTTTTTTTATTTATTTTAATAAATCTGGCAACGTTGGCCTTGTGGCAATTCCTTTGTTGATAATTGAAAGCACGGTTTCTTTTTCTTTTCCCTCGAGCATTAACCTTGGCGCCCTTACATACGGTGTACTGATGCCAGTTTGCGTGGCAGCCAGTTTAATGTATTGCACCAGTTTGCTATGAATATCCAGTTCCAGCAATGGTAAAAACCAGCGGTAAATGTCCAGCGCTTCTTTATAGCGGCCAAGTTTCATCAGTTTATAAATGGCAACTGTTTCCGCAGGGAAAGCATCTACCAAACCACCGATCCAGCCATCTACTCCCAGCGCAAGTTCTTCCAGTGCCAGCGTATCAACACCACACAAAATTTTAAACCGGTCACCGAAATGATTTTTCATCCGGGTTACATTTGATACATCCCTGGTAGATTCTTTTACTGCCACAATAGTAGGCATTTTAGCCAGTTCCTCAAACATAGCCAGTGTTACTTCTATTTTATAATCATACGGATTGTTATAAATCATGATGTTCAAATCTGTAGTGGCTGCGATGGCTTTAAAATATTCCACCGTTTCCCGGTCGTCTGCTTTGTAGCGCATGGGCGGCAATACCATCAATCCATCTGCTCCATTGGTAACTGCATCTTTTGCAATTTGGATGGCAGCTTTTGTATACTGCTCTGCAATATTTACAATCACTGGTACCGGCCTGTTCATTGCGGTTTTGCAATAGCGCAGCAATTCCCATTTTTCTTCAGTAAGCAGGGTACTGGCTTCACCTAAAGAGCCGCCTACCACCAGTCCGTCTACACCGGCATCTAACTGTGCATTCACGTTTAGTTTAAACATTTCAAAATCGATGGCATCATCTTTTGTAAACGGAGTAAGCATTGCAGGGTAAACTCCCTCCCACTTAGGTATAGTCATACGTTAAAATTTTGTTTGTTGCACAAAAGTACTGATTGGATAAAAACTATAATTGATTTAAAATGGCAGTTTATTTACAAATTTTATCTAAGGGGGTATTTTGGGGTGATTGTAAAAAATAACATGGAGAAAATAAACGATTGAGTTGACATTTCTAATTTACAGAAATTGTCAAATCGCTAATCTATTCTTAGAAGATGTGGTAAAGAATAATTTACTGATCTTTACTCAGTTTGGTTTTATTTGTTTGTCTTAGTTTAAAAATTTTACAGTCGAGAATATGTAATTGAATGTCTATTTTTTTAATAATAGAAACAAAAGTAGTAGTATAGAAATTCTGCGTTTACTGGTATTAACTAATAATCAATATTAATTACCACGTTGCCTTTAGCATAACTTATTACTTAACGCTGCTCAATGTAAATTCCGGTAAATAAATTTGCTTACCTCCCTGCATAGCAGAATCATGAGCAAGGATACCTACACAGGTAATATTTGCTGATTGGCGTGCATTTGGAAATGGTACTTTTCCACTTACCAATGAACTTACAAACTCATGAACCAGGTGCGGATGCGAACCTCCATGACCACCACCTTGTATAAAAGAAAGATGTTGATGTTCATCGGTATCATAGACTCCTTTTGTAGTAAATCGCTGAATGGACTCTGGTAATAAATGTGCATAGTCAGGCGAATGAACCTCTTCCGGTATTTTTGCTTCTGTCCGTTTAGCTGTATGTACTACTAATGGTTTACCTTCTATCAATGGCCATTCTACTGATTTTTTTGATCCGTAAACTTCAAAGCTTTCCCGATACTGGCGGGCCGTATCAAATAAGGAACGATAAACGTGCGCACTTAAATCGGAATTTCTGAATTTAATATGTGTACTCTCCACAGCAAAAGGCGAATTATAATGATCCTGTAATTCTTCTCTTATGGTGCCAGATCCAAAACAGGAAACATAATCTGCTTCACCCTTGGTTAATGCTAGCACTGGTCCAACACAATGTGTAGCATAATGCATAGGAGGAAGTCCGGGCCAATAATTAGGCCATCCATCCATATCCTGCTGATGGCTTGCTTTTAAAAATTGTATTTTTCCAAGTTCACCCTTATCATAAAGCTCTTGTATAAATAGAAATTCACGAGCATAAACAACCGTCTCCATCATCATATAAGTAAGTCCGGTTTCTTTCACTAACTCTACTATCTGCTTACATTCTTCAACAGTTGTGGCCATTGGTACAGTACAGGCTACATGCTTTCCTGCTTTTAATGCTTTTATAGATTGTATTGCATGATCCGGTATAGGCGTATTAATATGAATCGCATCAACATGCTGATCCTTTAGTAATTCATCAAAATCAGTATATCTTTTTTCAATATTGAATTCATCTCCGATCTGGTTCAACTTTTCCGAATTACGCTGACAGATTGCATACATGTTTGCATTAGGGTGACGCTGATAAATAGGGATGAATTCTGCTCCAAAGCCGAGGCCTGCAATTGCGATATTGATTTTACTTTTCGACATTTTAAAAAGATTTTAAAATTGATTGATGTGAAATATTATTTTATTCACTTGCCCATTTTTTTAAAAAAGCAAGCCCTTCAGATGCAAATTTATCCTGGCTTTCTGCCATGGGATGCCAAAAACAAACCGCACCTGCAAGCTCCTTATTTTCTGGTGTAAAACTTTCAATAGTGATGGTGCCGCTGTACTTAATTCTTTCTAACCCTTTTTTATAAGCACTCCAATTGGTTTGTCCTGTGCCGGGTGTACCGCGGTAATTTTCAGAAACCTGCAAATGAATTAATTTGTCGCCGGCAGTAATAATTGCCTGCTCAACATCCCTTTCCTCAATATTCATATGAAATCCATCGAGCATTATTTTTGCAGCGGGATGATCTATATCATTCACTAAACGCAGTACATCTTCGGCAGTATTGACCAGATCTGATTCAAAGCGATTC
>JANXSK010000045.1 GCA_025352695.1 Ferruginibacter sp.
ATTAGTTCTTTTCCACACTGAATAATCAATGGGTTAAATTGGTAGCTATTCTCGGATTGTTTGCAAATTGTTTGCAAATGCAAAAGACCAGCAAATGCTGATCTTTATAACTCACTAATAACTAGGTGCCCACGAAAGGAATCGAACCTTCACACCCTTGCGAATGGCAGATTTTGAGTCTGCTGCGTCTACCAATTCCGCCACATGGGCATTTGTTTAACGGGCTGCAATATTACGTTAATCATCCAATCTCTCCAAAATACGTTGCAAGTATTTTTTCTTAAAGTAATATTCTTTTACTTTTAATAAGTCTGCGGTTGTTATCGAAGCATCATCATATTGCTCAATAATTTGTTTTACAGCTGTGTAAATATCTTTTTCAAATGCAGTAATTGCTGGGGAAGACGCATCGGAAAGGTTTTCGTTTAGTTCCATTACCTCCATCAAAAAGTCAGGTTCCAACTGGTATTTTTCCTCTTCTTCTAGCAAGCCTTTAAGTTGCAGTACATATTTAATGATACTGTCTTTATCTTTTAAAATTTTTAAAGCCTTATTAATGTCAGACGATTTTTCCAACGCTAGTTCTTGTTCAGCTTCATCAGCCTGCGTAAAAAAATCAGGATGGTATTTTTTTTGCAACTCAAAATACTTCTTTGGTAAGTTGGCTTTATCAATGGTAAGGCTAATCGGTAAATCAAATAATTCAAAATAATTCATATAGCAAATTTCAACTTCAAAATGTCAACTTCCAAATTAATAATACCTTGCAGTTTAAATAGAAGTTTGCATGTTAAAAATAGGATTAATACGAGAAGGAAAAACGCCAAGCGATAACAGGGTGGCACTTACACCAGCCCAATGTAAATGGTTAAATAAAAATTTTATAGATATAAAAGTTACGGTTCAGCAAAGTAGCAGCCGTTGTTATAGCGACAAAGAGTACCAACTAGCGGGTATAGTGGTAAAGGAAGATGTAAGTGATTGTGATGTGTTGCTGGGTATTAAGGAAGTGCCAGTTAATATGTTGATTGCCGGTAAAACCTATCTTTTTTTTTCGCATACTAAAAAATTGCAATCTTATAATCAAAAGTTAATACAGGCTGTTGCTGAAAAAAAAATTACGCTGATTGATTATGAATGTTTGGAACATGCAGATGGCATCAGGATTATAGGATTTGGTTTTTTTGCCGGTATTGTGGGTGCACACAATGGCATGATGGCGTTTGGCAACCGAACAGGATTGTTTAAACTACAAAGAGTTGGGTCAGTTAATAGTTTTCAAAAATTGATACATACCTATTTTGGATTAAAAGTACCGATGATAAAAATTGCTGTAACAGGTAGCGGACGTGTAGCCCATGGCGTATTGGAAATAATGAATCTGCTGGGTATTCACGAAGTTGAGGCAGACGAATATCTCGAAAAGAAATTTAGTTACCCTGTGTATGTGCACCTTAAAGGAGCAGATTTATATATGCAGCACCAAACAGGTAAATATAGCCGCGATGATTTCCACGAACACCCCGAAAATTACCGGTGTAAATTTATCAACTATATCAGTGAAACAACTATTTTGCTCAACGGTATTTACTGGAATAAAAATGTGCCAAGACTGTTTGAACTGCAGGATATGGCAAAGGATAATTTCAACATTACTACCATTGCTGATATTACGGACGATATGGGTGGGTCGGTGCCTTGCAATTTAGGCGACAGTACGATTGATAACCCGATTTATGGAGTGGATAAAAATACTTTTGAACGCACTGCACCATATCTGCCCAACTCGGTAGATGTTATGGCAGTAGGTAATTTGCCCAATGAATTACCAAGAGATGCCAGTCGTTATTTTGGCGAGCAGCTAATAAAATTTGTATTGGATGATATAAGAAAAGGCGGAAGTGAAACCATCAATAAAGCAACCATCCTTAACGAAGGAGTGCTAAATAAACCATTTAATTACATGAAGGAATATGTAGGACAAAGTTAATTGTTGAGTCAAGATTTAAGTTAAGGCGGTACAATAATTTATTGATTACAAATGCAAATAGTAATCTTTTAATAAAAATATACATGCATCTGTGTAGTTACCAGCTTCATTTTTTATCACCAATTCTTTTATTGTTGTAGCAGTATTATTTTTCGATATAAATAAGATGGCTCTAAAATATGGATGTGCCGATGTATGGCGTAGCAGTATTTTTTCCTTCAAACAAAACTGCCGCTCAACTGCATCTTTTATAAATTCATGTATACGGTGATAAGGTAATAAAACAGCTAGTAGTCCATTTTCTATTAAAAGGTTGTCAGCAACTTTTAGTAGTTGCAGCAGTGTTAATGTAGTAGCATGTTTGGCTGCGTTTTTCTGTTTATCCGGCGATCGCAAATCGCCTTCAAAAAAAGGAGGGTTGCAAACAATACCTTCATATTTTTTGTCGGTTGTAAAAAGTAAAATATCTGTATGGAAAATGCGGAGTCTTTCTTTAAAAGGGGAAGCGTCGAAATTGTTTTTTGCCTGGTTGTGCGCTGCAAGATCGATTTCTACAGCATCAATTTCAGCATTGCTTTCTTGTGCCAGCATCAGACTTAGTAAACCTGTTCCGGTACCAATATCTAGGTAAGAAGTTTTTTTTTCTTTGCCCGCTAATGCTGTGTTAGCAAATACTTTAGTAACCGTAGCACCAAAAATACAGGCATCGGTACTCACTTTCATGGCACAAAATTGCTGCTGAACAGTAAATTGTTTAAATTGAAAATAATTATTTGCCACTATTTAGTAGAAATTGAAAATGTATGAAAGTGAGATTAGTTATTAAATGCAGCTCTTGGCGAAGGGCTGACACTTAAAGGCACAAAATCATTTTCTAAAAATTTATAATAGGCAGTGATCGCTATCATGGCTGCATTGTCTGTACAATATTCAAAGGCAGGTATAAAAGTTTTCCAGCCCAGTTGATTACCAGTTTCTTTTAGTGCATTGCGTAAACCACTATTGGCACTTACACCGCCTGCAATACAAATAGTATTGATGCCGGTTTCTTTTGCTGCTTTCTTTAATTTGTTTAACAAAATACTTACAATTCTGTATTGAACAGAGGCACAGATATCCGTTAAGTTTTCATCAATGAATTTTTTCTTTTCCTCCGCTGTGGCGGTAAAAGCTTCTTTAAAAACATTGCTGGTACCTGCATTTTGTAAAAAGTATAAAATAGAAGTTTTTAAACCGCTGAAACTAAAATTTAGTCCTTGTATTTGTGGTTCGGGAAAAGCAAAACGCTTTGGATTTCCGTTTATAGCATACCGATCAATCAATGGACCGCCGGGGTAGGGAAGGCCTAATAATTTAGCTGTTTTGTCGAAAGCTTCACCAGCAGCATCATCAATGGTTTCGCCAATTACTTTCATTTTTGTAGGGCTTTCACACAACACAATTTGTGTATGCCCGCCACTAACTGTTAAACATAAAAATGGAAATGCTGGTTTTTCGGCAGGTATTAAATTGGCCAGTACATGCGCCTGCATGTGGTGTACTGCAATCAAAGGTTTATCTAACGCAAGTGCAAGCGACTTGGCAAATTGAGCCCCTACCAATAAGGAGCCAATTAAACCGGGTGCATGTGTAAAAGCAATGGCATCTATCGATGACAATGCGCAACCACTGGTTTTTAAAGCGGCATCTACAACGGGCACAATATTTTGTAAATGCGCTCTGCTTGCCAGCTCTGGTACCACGCCACCATATTTTTCATGCACCGTTTGGTTGGCTATAAAATTTGATAATATTTGTCCGTCGATGCAGACAGCTGCTGCGGTTTCATCGCAGGAAGATTCAATTGCTAAAATGGTAACTGCCATATTGAGCTCAAAGATACTTGAAACTGGAATTTGTCCAAAGGAACCCTTTAATATAGCTGCTGCATTTGTAGGATTGTTACAGATTTTTGTGATTTTAAAACTAACGCAATAAATAATTGTATTAGCCTTCCACATAGTATTAAAAGTACAAGTGAGAGACACAACGATGTGCCACATTGCTTTATAGCCCGGACAATAAAAATTATTAATGAAAACTATTTACTTCGTATTGCCACAACAGGATCCATTTTAGCTGCTCTGGAGGCGGGGAAAATACCAGCTAAGACCCCTACAACTAAACAGATAATTACGGTGCCTATTAATAATGGGATGGAAACAAATACGGGAAAATCGAGCAAATGGGTAAACACCAATGTAAGAATGTATACCAATAGCAAACCGATGGCGCCGCCCATTAGGCAAAGCATAGCTGCTTCCATTAAAAACTCAAATAATATGCTGGAACGTTTTGCACCGATGGCTTTTTTTAACCCAATCATACTTGTTCTTTCTTTTACAGTTACAAACATAATATTGGCAATGCCAAACATGCCCACAATTAAACTAATAACGCCTATTAAACCACCAACAATATCTACGGTACCAAATAAACCACTGATGGCCTGGCTAAAAGCTTCTACACTATTTAGCGAAAAATTGTCTTCCTGTGTTGGGCTCAATCTTCTTATTTGTCGCATGGCACCTTGCAATTCTACACTTAATTGTGTGGGGGTTACTTTGTCTTTACCTTTTGCAATCAGCACGGGGTTGCTAAATTCTTCTGAAATAATTTGTCTGGCAAATCTATAGGGCAGCATAACGCAATTGTCATAATCCCAGCCAATAAAATTTTTACCTTCTTTTTTTATTACTCCAATTATGTTTACCCGCTTGCCTTTAACTTCAAAATATTTTCCAAGGGCTCTTTCTGCTGTACCAAACAATTTTTCTGCATTGTCAAAACCAATTAGTCCTACCGAACTTCCACTTTTAAACTCGGCTTCGGATAAATAGCGGCCAAATGCAAATGAAATAGGTTGTACGGTCATTTGCGATTCTGTAATGCCATAAATAGAAGTATTTTCTATGATATCGTCATTGTGCGAAATTGATCCGCCCGATCTCATTAAAAAGCTAATATTATCTACCAGTTCTGATCGCTGTTTTAATAGTGCTACTTCTTCATATTTCATTACAGGCCTTGCCCTGAATTTCCAAAACGGTTTGTCGGGTCCGCCGCTGTATTCCCATTTATCTATGTAAATAGTATTAGTACCAAGACTGCTTACTTCATTTTGAATATTATGTTCCAGGCTGTTAACTGTTGCCAGCACGCCTATAATACAAAAAATACCAAAGGCAACTCCCGTAAGACTTAAGCCAGTACGTAGTTTGTTTACTCTAAGCTCCTGTAAGGTGAGGCGCAGAGAGTTGCCAAGAATCTGAAGCGTTTTTCGCATATATCAAAAATACAGCAACCAAAGTAAATTGGTAATTAAAATTGATAAATGGTTGGGGGGGATTTAAACTTCTTCTGGTATTGTTAATAAACAACCCTATTTTTAAAGTGATATTGTTGTAGTTGCACACTTTTAGATAGTGTTTTCAAAATTTATACGCAGCAGTAAACCCCAAGGTAATGGCGACTGCGAAATAAAAAGAGAAAGTAAATATCGGGACGTTTTATTAACCTTACACCTTAATTCAATAACTTTAGTTTCACTATAACCATTGAAAACAAACCTTACATTGTGGCACGATATTAATGTGGAATAATTATTAAAAATACCCCCTGATTTTTATGAACCTACAAACGTTATACAGCCGGCCTTTTTATACTAAACTTGCAATGGTGCTTGTTAGTCTTATTGCTTTAGGTTATTTAGCAATATTGGGAAAAGAAGTATTAAGTCCATTGCTGTTTGCCATGTTATTATCAATTTTATTGTTGCCGCTGGCCGGTTTTTTTGAGCATCGTTTTAAATTTCGTCGCAGTGCTGCAGCAGGTGTTTCTGTAATATTGATGATCTTTTTTATAAGCGGTATTTTATATTTGGTTGGTAAACAGATCGCAGATCTGGCGGCTGACTGGCCACAGTTTAAGGAGCAGTTAACCACTTCTATGAATGAATTTCAGCATTGGATAAGCAGTCAGTTTCATGTAAACATGGTGAAGCAAATGGCGTATGTAAATACCGCTACCACAAAACTATTAACGGAAAGTACCTCTGTAATTGGTGCAACGGTTGTATCGGTTTCTTCCATGTTATTGTTTCTTGTTTTTACTATGATTAATACTTTTTTTCTACTCTTTTACCGCCGACATATTGTAACGTTTCTGGTAAAAATTTTTAACGAAGAAAACGAAGCGATTGTGTATGATATCATAGCACAAGTGCAATACATTATTCGTAAATATATTGTAGGTCTGTTGCTTGAGATGGGGATTGTAGCAGTTGTTCTTTGTATTGTATTCTGGTTATTGGGTATTAAGTATGCGATGTTACTGGGTATAATTACCGGCCTTTTTAATATCATCCCTTATATTGGGATTTTTACAGCCCTTTTGATTAGTGTACTGGTAACTTTTGCTACAGGGGCGGTGGCAACCAAAATTTTACTGGTAGTGGCTGCTGTAGTAATTATGCATCTTATAGACAGCAATATATTGTTGCCCACTATTGTTGCAAGTAAAGTAAAAATAAATGGATTGATTACATTATTAGGCGTAATTGTTGGGGAAAGAATTTGGGGAATACCAGGTATGTTTTTATCAATTCCTGTAATTGCGATTGCAAAAATAATATTCGATAGAGTAGAAGGATTACATCCTTGGGGCTATTTATTAGGGGATGAAAAAGACGAAAAGCAGCCGCCGCCGTTGAAAGAAGAAATTATAGAAGGGAAGGTGTAGCGGGTGTAATTACAATAAATTAATTTAACTATTTTTAGCAGGTATAAATAAGGGCAGGTTATTTTACAACTTATTTAAATGAAACACAGCTGCCAATCCTTGCTTAGCTTTACTAAACTAAGGGCTTTTTGCTTTAACCTTTATCAACCCTTACCTTTGCCGCTTAAAATTACAAATACAATTAATTCTTTTAGAAGAATAGGGGCATGAAGTATACTAAAGAAATCAACAGGCGCAAAACATTTGCTATTATCTCTCATCCGGATGCCGGTAAAACTACCTTAACAGAAAAGTTTTTGTTATTTGGTGGTGCAATTCAAACGGCAGGTGCGGTTAAAAGCAATAAGATAAAAAAACATGCTACCAGTGATTTTATGGAGATAGAACGGCAGCGTGGTATTAGTGTGGCTACCAGTGTTATGACTTTTGAATACAACGGTCATTTAATCAATTTATTGGATACTCCGGGTCACAAAGACTTTGCAGAAGATACTTACCGTACACTAACAGCTGTTGATAGCGTAGTATTGGTGATTGACAGTGTTAATGGAGTTGAGGCACAAACAAGGCGGTTAATGGAAGTTATCGCTATGCGCAATACACCGGTAATTGTTTACATTAATAAAATGGATAGAGATGGTAAGAATCGTTTTGATTTGATGGAAGAAATTGAAAATGAATTAAAGATTCAATTGCACCCCATGACAGTGCCCATTAACAGCGGAAAGGAATTTAAGGGCGTGTACGATTTGCATAAAAAAAGCCTGGTCTTATTTACAGCAGGCACAAAGGCCAACGACGAAGATGTTTTAGAGATTACTGACCTGAATAATAAAATACTGAATGAAAAAATAGGTATTAAAGATGCAAATACTTTGCGTGAAGATGTGGAACTGATAGATGGTGTATACGGAGAATTAAATTCGGCTGATTACCTGAGCGGTAAAACTGCCCCGGTGTTTTTTGGTAGTGCGGTTAATAATTTTGGTGTAAAAGAGATGTTGGATACGTTTGTTCGCATTGCTCCCACGCCACGGTCAAGGCATACAACAACAAGAGATGTAAATCCGGAAGAAGAGAAATTCAGCGGATTTATTTTTAAAATACATGCCAACCTTGATCCTAAGCACAGGGACAGAATCGCTTTTCTTCGGGTTTGCAGTGGCAAGTTTGAACGCAGTAAGTATTACAAACATGTACGGTTGGAAAAAGATTTCCGTTTCAACAATCCCTACAGTTTTTTAGCCCGTCAAAAGGATATTATTGAAGAAGCTTTTCCAGGAGATGTAGTTGGTTTATTTGATACCGGCAACTTTAAAATAGGTGATACGCTTACTGAAGGAGAAAAATTTTATTTCACTGGAATTCCTTCTTTTTCACCAGAAATTTTTAAAGAGGTAGTTAATAAAGATCCATTGAAAACTAAGCAATTAGAAAAAGGATTAATGCAGCTTACTGATGAAGGGGTAGCACAATTATTTACGCAGTTCGGTGGTAATAAAAAAATAATCGGCTGTGTAGGCGAGTTGCAGTTTGAAGTGATACAATATCGCTTATTGCAGGAATATGGCGCCTCTGTACAAATGAACAGTCTGCCCTTTTTTAAAGCTTGCTGGCTTACCAGTAAAGATCCTAAAAAGCTGCAGGATTTTACAAAATTTAAACAAGGCAATATTGCTGAAGATAAAGATGGTCACCTTGTTTATTTGGCGCAAAGTGAATGGTTTTTAAATACCGAAAGACAAAACAATCCGGATATTGAATTTCATTTTACAAGTGAGATACATAAGTAAAAGAATGGTTTAATGTGCTCATTCGTTAACTTGCTAATGCCGGGTTGAATATTTTTATTAAATTTATTGGATGTATAAAATGAACAGGTCATATTCAAAAGCCCAAACTATTGCCGGTGCTGAAAAGGACAAGCTTTTTTTAAAGACAGATCCTTTATCAGAAAGGTTATGTCAGGCCTGGTATCTAACTGCAATGGCTTATGGTATTGATCCTCTCAATCCACCAAAAATGCAAAAGGTATTAGTCAGCATCCGTAAAAAGAAAATATAATGCCTAATATATTTAATGAAGATTTTAGGGATTTTATAAATGCACTCAATAAACATGAGGTAGAATATCTGCTTGTTGGTGGCTACGCTGTTATTTTAAATGGTTATAGAAGAACAACTGGTGATATGGATGTTTGGGTAAAGGTTACACCCGAAAATCATAGGAAATTAATCAATGCCTATTTATCATTTGGGTTACCTACAGTAGATATTTCAGAAGAGAATTTTTTAGATAATAATGAGATAGAAGTTTTTACCTATGGTATTCCCCCGGTAAGTATTGATATTATGAAAGTTGTAAAAGGTTGCAATTTTGAAGAGGCATATTCATTAAGTAACGTTTACAATGAGGACGGTTTGCTGATAAGATTTATTCATATCAATACTTTGATACAAGCAAAAAAGGCATCAGGGAGGTATAAAGATTTGGATGATATTGAAAAATTAAGCAGCCAATAAAGCAATCAATTCCCGGGTTAAATTCGTAGCCGTGGCGGGTGTCCTCACACGCCACTTCAGTTTCTTAATTAAGTATTGGAATATAATGCCCAATATATTTAATGAAAATTCCAAAGTTAAATTTTATCATGTCCATATAAAATGCAAAATCGACTATGACCTATTCGACATTTTAAAACAACTTCCTCTCTTATCTTAACAATACCAGGTTTCCTTTTTTATAAAATATTTCGCAGTTATCTGCTGCTTTAATATAGTAAACGTAGTTGCCGGCCTCAGCAGGATTTCCTTTAAAGGTTCCATCCCAGCAATCATTATCGGTAGTACTATGAAAAACTAAATTTCCAAACCGGTTGTAAATGGTAATATCTATAGATTTTAAAAAGGTAAAATGCTTCACCTTAAAACAATCATTTTTTCCATCTCCATTGGGTGAAAAGGCTGAAGGAATATAAAATAATGTTTTCCCTCCCTTATCTACATATACAGTAACGGTATCTTTTGCAATACAATTAGTAATTAAGTCTTTACCTGTTACAAAATACAGGGTAGTGCTGGTTGGGTTTGCAATAGGATTGGCAATGGTATTATTATTTAAACCAGCAGCAGGCGACCATATATAATGACTGGCACCGGTAACTGATAACTGTGCAGCTGCAATGCTGCAATTAATATCATTGGTTTTTGAGGCTTTAATTGTGGGCATAGGCAAAACTGTTACAGTCGTAGAAAGTGTTGCTGCATTGTTGCAAGCCAATTCTTTTATTACAACAGAATAAGTGGTATTATTATTCCCAACTGTATTTGGATTGGCAATGTTTGGGTTACTCACAAATGCTGCCGGCGTCCAGCTATATACATCACCTCCCGTAGCATTTAGTTGAATGGCAGTATTGGCGCAAGTTGTATCAGCAGGCGAAACTGTAAACACGGGGGCTACTTTTACGGTAATTTTTATAGAATCTGTTGCAGTACAACTATTTGCTGCTGTTACAACAACGCTGTAGATAGTATTTTTTATTGGCAAAGCTGTAGGATTTGCAATGGAAGCATTATTAAGTCCGGTTGCTGGCAGCCATTGATAACTAATTCCACCCGTAGCCAATAATTGTAAACTGGTATTATTACAAATTACTGTGTCAGCAGTTTTTGTAATAATAGGTAGTGGTTTTGTAACTATATTAACGGTATCCGAAGCAGTACATCCATACAAAGAAGTTCCTGTAACAATGTATTGGGTTGAATTAATTGTGGAAGCTATCGGGTTGCTAATAGCTGCATTGGTTAAACCTGCTGCCGGTAACCAATTATAAGCAGGTGCACCAATTGCAATTAACTGAACCTTATCACCGGCGCAAACCAGCGTGTCGTTGTTAGTTTTTACAACAGGATGATCTATACTAATAACAACGCTGTCCCGTTGGATTAAAACAGGTGAAAATGAAATATCATCCAGTGCAAAATCATTTCCCTGTACAAATGTATTTTTATTTACTATTGATATGGATGCACTTGTATTATTTCCAGAATTCCAGGTTGTATAGAAACTGTTCCAGGTGCAGGTAGGTAAACTGGCGGTAATTAAAGTTCCAACATCTCCACTATTAATTGAAAAACTCAGTTGTGCCGGATTGGGTGGATACAATGCCTGAATCCAGGTGGCAAAAGCATAATTGGTATTTGGTGTAACTGGTACAGTTTGGTTCCATACTGTAACACCTGCTATAGGAGCACCATTCACCAGCAGCATGTTGCCATTGCCGGTAGTATGGTCTGCACAAGAACTTAAAGAGGCATTCCAACTTTGAGGATTGGGCCCTACAAAATATTGTCCTTCGGTAATATTAGGGTTTGCAAAATTATATTGAGAAGTAAACCCGGTATTACCACCTGTAAAATCGCCATTATTAATAATGTTATTGCCTTGTACTTCTGCTGTGAAATAATAAGTAATGGGTACGGTTGTAGTGGTAGAAGGATTTGCATTGTTCGGATCGCTCAGGTAAGTAGTGGGCGACCAGCAAAAACTAAGGGATGGTGCTGTTATTAATTGTTTGGCAGCACCATAACAAATAGTGGTATCCTTTGTAAGAATGATGTTTGTTTTAAGAATATTAACTGATATATTTTGTGTAATGGTATCTGTGCAGCCCGCATTTTGAACACTGTATTTTACTAGGTAATTGCCTTGTAGTGCATACAAATGAGAAGGATTGGCAGTACCCGAAACATTATTACCATCACCGAATAACCAAACAGGATTTAAGGGCGCATCACCAATGTTAAAAAATTGAACAGCTAGCGGGTTACAAACATCTTGTTTGTAAGAGAAATCAAACCCGGATCCAGCAGTAGTTATACTAATAGTTGTACTGTCTTTACAACCATTTATATCTGTAATAACTAATGAAACTGAATAAGTACCTGCTATTGAATAAGTATAAGTAGTATTTTGAGTATTGGCTGTATTGCCATCACCAAAGTTCCATTGCCATTGGCTTACAGGATATTTTGAAGTGTAAGCAATTCCTGTTAA
>JANXSK010000135.1 GCA_025352695.1 Ferruginibacter sp.
ATTTTTTTAATAAATAAAATCATTAAAGCTTAACTATAAAACTTTTTTTTCTCTTAAAACCCCGCTGAAGAAATGTCCCATCAAATTTGATGGGATTTTTTATGTCTTAGATTTAAAACAAAAGCTTTTTATGGCTAAACTTTGTACCATATTTGTGTAATGAACTTTTTTAATTTCAACGGAAAAATATTTTCAGAAGGAACTTCAGTAATTGGTGCCGATAATCGAGGGTTCCGGTACGGAGACGGTTTATTTGAAACCTTAAAGATGAAAAATGGTCAATTGATTAACGAAGATGAACATTTTGCAAGGTTATGGAATGGAATGAATGTGTTGCAGTTTGAGATTCCCAAACAATTTACACCCGATAAATTGCAATATGAAATTGCATTACTGTTAAAAAAAAATGGGCATGAAAATACTGCAAGAATTAGGCTGAATGCATTTAGAGGAAGCGGGGGCTTATATGATGCTAAAAATTATTTTCCAAATTATATAATACAAACCTGGGCTTTGCCCAAAGTGAATGGAGCATTGAATAGCAATGGATTGATTGCCGGTATTTATGACAAAGCAAAAAAATCCTGCGATATATTGAGTAATTTAAAGCACAATAATTACCTGCCTTACGTATTAGCTGCATTGCAAGCAAGAAAAGAAAAGTGGAACGATGCTATACTTTTAAATACTTTCGGAAGGATTTGTGACACAACAATTGCCAATATCTTTTTAATAAGAGAGGGAATTATTTCTACACCTGTTTTAAGTGAGGGTTGTGTTGCAGGCGTTATGCGAAAGAAAATAATTCAGGAATTAATAAGGTTTCAATTTAAAGTTGAAGAGAAGGAAATTACGGTGGATGATCTGCTAAATGCAGAGGAAGTTTTTTTTACGAACAGTATTTATAATATGAGATGGGTTCAGCGTATTGAGAATAAAGAATTTTCCAATGTAGTTAC
Source organism: Ferruginibacter sp. (assembly GCA_025352695.1). Classification (GTDB taxonomy): domain Bacteria; phylum Bacteroidota; class Bacteroidia; order Chitinophagales; family Chitinophagaceae; genus Ferruginibacter. Next base: position 960 of record JANXSK010000135.1, read on the forward strand.
TAAAAAAATATATGATGCTATCATTTCAACTATTGATTAATTGCTTTGTTATTAAAAGGTAATAAATCACTTTTTTAAAAATGTTATTCTTTACTAAGGTTAAATTACATGGAAACAGTTAATATTTTTTGGTTTAGAAGAGATTTACGTTTAAAAGACAATGCAGGTTTATATCATGCATTAAAAAGCGAAAATCCTGTGGTACCCATATTTATTTTTGATAAAAATATTCTTGATAAACTGGAAGATAGGGCTGACCGGAGAGTTGAATTTATTCATGCTGCATTGGAAGAAATTCAGGCTACTTTAGTTTCTACAGTATCAACGCTTGAAGTATATTATGGAACACCTGTAGAAGTTTTTAAAAAACTTTTAGTAAAATATAATATCGTAAAAGTGTTTGCCAATCATGATTATGAACCTTATGCATTTGAACGGGAATTAGATATAGTTAAATTATTAAAGATAAAAGAAGCTTCCTTACTTACTTTTAAGGACCAGGTGTTATTGGAGAAAGCTGAAGTGGTAAAAGACGATGGAAAACCTTATACAGTTTTTACACCCTATAGCAAAAAATGGAAGTCGTTATTAACTGATTATCACCTGAAAGCTTATCCTACAAAAAAATATTTCCACAATTTTTATAAGCAGTCGGTCAAAAAAATACCGACTTTAAATTCAATGGATTTTGTTGCATTAAATAAACCATTTCCATCAAAAGATCTGAAAGAAGAATTGATAAAAAAATATGCTGATCAACGAAATTTTCCTGCTATAGAAGGGACTTCTAAAATAGGTGTTCATTTACGTTTTGGTACCATTAGTATCCGGGAGCTTGCTGCACGTTGTAAAGATCTTTCAGATACTTACTTAAATGAGTTAATCTGGAGAGATTTTTATCAGATGATTTTATGGAATTTTCCAGCTGTAGGTAAAGGAAAAGCATTTAAGCCATTGTATGATACAATTAATTGGAGAAATGATAGAGGCGAATTTGAGTGCTGGTGTAATGGTAAAACTGGTTACCCAATTGTGGATGCTGGCATGAGGGAATTAAATGCAACCGGATTTATGCACAATCGAGTACGCATGATTGTTGCTTCATTTTTAGTAAAACATTTATTGCTAGACTGGCGGTTGGGAGAAGCTTATTTTGCACAAAAATTATTAGACTTCGATTTGGCAGCTAATAACGGCGGCTGGCAATGGGCTGCAGGAAGTGGTTGTGATGCTGCGCCCTATTTTAGAATATTTAACCCGAGATTGCAAACTGAAAAATTTGATAAGCAACTAAAATATATCAGGCACTGGGTTCCTGAGTTGGATAGTTTTGATTATCCTAAGCCTATCGTGGATCATGAATTTGCAAGGAAACGTTGTCTGGAAGTTTACAGTCAGGCATTAAAAAAATTGTGAACTTTTATAATAAGATGACTCACTGCTTAGTTTATAAAAATATTTTCGTAATTAATAGTACAATTATTAATTTGTTGAAAAACGTTCAATAATTTTTTAACTGTGTTTTTACCTTCTTCTCCTAAATTAAGTGAGAACTCGTTTACATATAAATCAATGTGCTTGCGCATTACGGCTTCACTCATCTCTTGCGCATAACTACGGATGTAATCATTTAACGCAGGATAGTTTTTAAATGCATATTCAATACTCTTTTTTATAAGTGTATCAATCTGCTTTTGGGTTTTGACAGCAATTTTTCTCTTAATAACTATACCACCTAAAGGTATTGCCTTGCCTGTTTCTTTTTCCCAAAAATCACCCAAGTCAATAATTTTTTTGAGTCCTTTATCCTGATAAGTAAAACGATTTTCGTGGATGATTACTCCCAATCCTTTACCCGCTGCAACAAAGTTTTCAATTTCATCATACCGTAAAAAAAGCTTCTTTTTTGCATTGGGGTATGCTAAAGAAAAAAGTAAGTGAGCTGTTGTTTGTTCACCTGGTATGGCAATAAAATAGGCATCAATTGTTGTTAATGCAATATCATTTTTAGTAATTAGCAATGGCCCTACACCTCGGCCTAACGCACTGCCGCTATTGAGTACAGCATAAGTATTTAATACCAATGGCAAAACACCATAGCTTAATTTAGTAATATCTAATTTTTCTTCTATTGCCCACTGGTTAAGTGTTTGTACATCTTCTAGCACCACGTCAAAATCGAAATTTCCGGTATCAATTTTTTTATTTACGAGGGCATCAAAAATAAAAGTATCATTTGGACAAGGAGAAAATCCTAAAGTAAATTTCATTGTATGTTGTTGATCATTTTATCTAATTCAATATTTAAATTACTAACAGCCTCTTTTATAACCCATTTGCTTTTATCCCTTTCTCCAACTGAATTACTAATACTTCTTATTTGAATAAAAGGAATTTTTTGTTGCAAGCAAACAAAATGAAATGCAGCACCTTCCATACTCTCTACATCCGGTAAAAAGTACCTTAGCAATTGTTGCTTTTGAAACAAGCTATCACTTACTTTGTTTACTGTAATGGCTTTTACAACTTTTAAAGATGATTGATTTAAAAAATTTATGGTATTGTTTATCAGCCAACCATTTGTAAAAGGAAAATCATCTTTTCCTGTAAACCCAGCATCAAAAAGTGTTAAAAATTGTTTTTTTTCTTCTATTCCAATATCGCCAAAACTATCCTGTTTTATTAATACAGTTTGCCCTAAAAAAAGACTATCACTAAATGTGCCGGCAAATCCGGCCTGTATCACAAGGTCTGGTTTTTTCTGTAACAAGTTTAAAGCCAGCAGATAAGTAGTATTTATCTGGCCAACACCCGTAATTAATACTTCAATTATATGAGCATGTAAGTTGTATTGTTTTTTTTTTAGCAATTCTAAAGTTGGTTGTATTTCAAATTTTGTTGCAGCTACTAGTAATATGTACATTCAGCAAAATTCGTACTTACACTTCATATTTCAGAATTTAGCAATTACCTTTGCCGAAATTTTTACATCAGGAATGGTTTACATTACACGCATAGAACATTTTAATGCTGCACACAGGTTATTTAATCCGGTATGGAGCAGAGAAGAGAACGAGGCAGTTTTTGGTAAATGTGCAAATGAAAATTGGCATGGTCACAACTTTGAATTATATGTTACTATAAAAGGAGATCCAAATCCAAATACTGGTTTTGTGTATGATGTAAAAAGATTGAGCATTATTGTAAAAGAACATGTGATAGATAAACTGGATCATAAAAATTTGAATGTAGATGTGGATTTTATGGCAGGTATACTTTGTTCTATCGAGAATTTAGTAATTGCTATTTGGAAACAATTAGTCCCTCACTTACCAAAGGATGTGCAACTGCATTGTCTTAAATTATATGAAACACCCCGTATTTTTGTAGAATATTTTGGCAATTAATTTATTAGTTACTGCAAACAAATAGTAACTTTAATTGTATTTACTCTCATAATACTGTATCGTTTAAACAGCAGACTTCTGTTTTAACTTAACCAGCATCATATTTAAATAATAATTTCTTGTTACAGCATAACGTGGAGTACTAAGTAGTTTAATCCTTTCAAATAATTTATAGCTTTTCAAAATGAGTAAAAAAGTAGCAATCTATAGAAAAGAACACTTCAATGCAGCACATCGGTTGAACAATCCGTTATGGGATGATGCAATGAATAAAAATGTATTTGGCAAATGCAACAATCCTAGTTTTCATGGCCATAATTATGAATTAATCGTAAAAGTAATTGGAGTGCCTGATGCAGCTACAGGTTATGTATATGACATGAAGTTATTAAGTGATCTTATACAAGAAAATGTTTTGGATCGTTTTGATCACAAAAATTTAAATCTTGATACAGTAGAATTCAAAAATTTAAATCCAACTGCAGAAAATATTGTTGTAGTTATTTACAATATTTTGAGAGATAAAATAGCACCGGCATTCGACCTTCAGGTTCGCTTATTTGAAACCGAAAGAAATTATGTTGAATATCCAATTAATTGATTACTGGGTACTAAAATTTCTAAAAGTATCACAGAACAAAACCTTTAGGATGTTGTTAAAGCTATCTAACTAAATTTAATCTCAACACAACAATATGGGATACAGAAAAATAGATCACTATGATGAAGGCGTAACTTCAGGATTGATAAAAAATTATAAAGCTGCGCTTTGTTTACTTGGTGAAGATGTAGATAGGGAAGGTCTTGAAAAAACGCCGGAAAGAGTAGCAAAATCAATGCAGTTTTTAACACAGGGTTATCAGCAGGATGCCAATGCCATTTTAAATTCAGCTAAATTTCATGAGGATGTTAGTGAAATGGTGATCGTAAAGGATATTGAATTGTACAGTATGTGCGAACACCATATGTTGCCCTTTTATGGCAAGGCGCATGTAGCCTACATTCCAAATGGTTGGATAACAGGATTAAGTAAAATTGCTAGGGTAGTGGATGTATATAGCAGACGGTTACAAGTTCAAGAAAGACTAACGCACCAGATTTTAAATTCAATTAAGGAAACATTGAATCCTTTGGGTGTTGCTGTTGTAATTGAAGCTTCGCATTTGTGCATGATGATGAGAGGTGTACAAAAACAAAATTCAGTTACTACCACTTCAGCCTTTTGGGGTGAATTTGAAAAAAATGAAACAAGGAGTGAGTTTGTAAAACTTATAAGTGCAAAATTGCACTAGAGTAAATGGTTGTAAAATTTATTATCCCTCTTTATGAGGGATTTTTTGTTTTATTTGCACAGTAAATAAACTAATTTAATTATGGCACATGCGTATATTTTTCCCGGTCAGGGAAGCCAGTTTTCGGGAATGGGTAAAATGTTATATGATACCAATGCTTTGGCGAAAGATTTATTTAAGCAGGCAAACGATATTGCCGGCTTTCGCATTTCAGACATAATGTTCAGTGGCACTGATAAAGATTTAAAGAAAACCAATGTAACACAACCTGCCGTTTTTTTACATGCAGTGATCGCATTTAAAACCCTTGTAAATCCAAAGCCGGGAATGGTGGCGGGGCATTCATTGGGTGAATTTTCTGCATTGGTTGCAAGTGGCGTTTTAAGTTTTGAAGATGCTTTTAAATTGGTTTCAATAAGGGCAAAGGCAATGCAGAAGGCTTGTGAATTAACTCCTTCCACAATGGCTGCGGTATTGGCTTTGGCAGATGATAAGGTGGAGGAAATTTGTACTGCAGTTCAAAATGAAACAGGCGAAATTGTAGTGCCGGCAAATTATAATTGCCCGGGACAGCTGGTAATTAGCGGCACTTTGAAAGGCGTTGAAATTGCTTGTGAAAAAATGAAGGCTGCTGGTGCAAAAAGAGCATTGGTATTACCGGTAGGAGGAGCTTTTCATTCACCATTAATGTTGCCAGCAAAAGAAGAGTTAGCTGACGCTATTGAAGCAACAACTTTTAATACCCCTTTGTGTCCTGTATATCAAAATATAGTGGCAAAAGGCGTAACAGATCCCTCAGAAGTAAAAAGAAATTTAATTGATCAATTAACTGGCGCTGTTAGATGGGCGCAAAGTGTACAAGCAATGATTGCAGATGGGGCAAGGCAGTTTACAGAAGTTGGTCCGGGTAAAGTGTTACAAGGCTTGGTACTAAAGATTAATAAGGAAATGTTGACAGATGGAATTAGCTAGTGAAATAATTTTTAATTGAGCAACACTTGGTTGGTGGTAGTTACCTCAACCAGAAAGCTGAAGTTCCACAAAGGTATAAAGTACAAGAGGGCGATGCAACGACGATTCACATTGCTTCTTAGTCCGGGCAATACTTTTTTTTAGAAATTTAGTGATTTGCTAATAAAAAAGCCTCCAGATATCAGGAGACTTTTTTATTAGCTTGCTAACGTTTATAACGTACTCAACACACTGTTCATACTTCTAACAGCGGCTGCACTTTTATTGAAAGCTGCTTGTTCTTCTTCATTTAATTTATAGTCAACAATTTTTTCCCAGCCATTTTTACCAAGTGTTACGGGAACACCGATACAAATATCTTCTTGACCATATTCACCGTCAAGACTTACACAGCAGGTAAATATTTTTTTCTCATCTTTTACAATTGATTTTACTAAAGCTGCACAGGCAGCTCCAGGTGCATACCAGGCAGAAGTGCCTAACAATCCTGTTAAAGTAGCTCCACCCACCATTGTATCTGCGGCTACTTTTTTCAAAGTGGCTTCGTCTAAATAGTTGCTTACTGGTGAACCCTGGTAGGTAGCCAATCTTGTTAATGGTATCATTGTTGTATCGCCATGACCGCCTGCCACAAAACCCTGCAAATCGTTTGGCGAACATCCCATTGCTGTTGATAAATAATATTTAAAACGGGCACTATCCAAAACGCCACCCATACCAATGATCCTGTTTTTTGGTAAACCAGTTGATTTTAATGCCAGATAGGTCATTGTATCCATTGGGTTACTAATAATGATAAAGATTACATTGGGTGAAAATTTTAAAATATTTTCTGCAACACCTTTTACTATACCCGCATTTATACCAATCAATTCTTCTCTTGTCATACCAGGTTTGCGTGGCAAGCCAGACGTAATTACGGCGATATCACTGTTGGCTGTTTTACTGTAATCATTTGTACTTCCAATAATCTTGGTATCAAAACCAAGTAGGGTAGCAGTCTGCATCATGTCTATAGCCTTTCCTTCTGCTATACCTTCTTTGATGTCTAACAACACCAATTCCTCACACAATGCCGCACGGGCAATATTATCTGCACAGGTTGCACCTACAGCCCCTGCACCAACAACGGTAACTTTCATAATAAATATGTTTTAAAGTAGAAAAATTAATTTGCGCAGCAAAGGTAGCTTATTAGGCAATGGTGAAATACCTGATTTACAATTTATTTCACCGCATCTAAAATGGCTGGGACACCTATATTGCCAACAAAAGCTTTGGCTAATTTGCCAAATTGATCGTAAATAAATATTGAAGGAAAAGTTTTTAATTGATAGATGCTGCCAAGGGCATAGTTTATATCGTTACCAAGTTTTATATTGGGCATGGCAGATAAAGTATATTCTTCGTAAAATTGTTTTACCGCACCATAACTGCTGGGAGATACCATCAGTATTTGAATATTTTTTAATTCTTCTTTGTATGCCAGTAGTTCCTTGGTTTCTTTTTGGCAATGATCACAATCAGGACTAAAAAACATAATGACTAAGGGTCTATTTTTTTGCAGATTCTTATTTGCAAATGCAATACTATCAGGAACAGTATAAATATTAAAAGCAGGAATAGTCTCAAATTTTGATAGGCTATTGGGCAAAGGAGGTTGCTGAGCAGTTGCAAAATGCAAACTGCCCATAAAAGCCATTAATATTAAAACATACTTCACATTTATTTTTTGTGAAGGTAATTTTAATAATGCAAATGAGCCGTTAAAGTAATCGTATAAGTTTTTTGGTTATTAAAAATACCGATTTGCTATAACGGTTTTAAAGATATTGGGTTTACTTTTCTCTTTTTACACAATATCAAATTGCTCAACCACACTACTATTGGTTTAAATTTTAGATTTACCATTACTATTGCTACTTTTGCAGCCCACTTAAAAGCGATTGCATGCAGTGGAACAAAAAATTAATAAGCAAATAAATAAAAGATCATGGCAACAACAGCAGATATGCGCTCAGGCCTTATCATCAAAGTGGATGGTAGTTTGTACACAGTAATAGAGTTTGGGCAAAATAAAACAGCCCGTGCGGCCGCAAAAGTTTGGGCAAAATTAAAAGGTGTTGATAACAACCGGACTATTGAAATTACGTGGAATAGTGGTGAAGTTATTTTTCCTGTTCGTGTAGAGAAAAAGGCTTACCAGTATTTATATAAAGATGATACTGGCTATAGTTTTATGGATGTAGAAACTTTTGAACAAATAACTGTACCGGAATCAATGGTAGATGCCCCAAGATTTTTGAAGGATGGACAGGAAGTTTCTGTATTGATCAATGGTGAAACAGATCAACCAATGGGAGTTGAATTACCAGATAAAATTGTATTATTGGTTACGTATAGCGAGCCTGGTATGCGAGGCGATACTGCTACAAAAACATTAAAACCTGCAACAGTAGAAACTGGAGCAACCGTAAATGTGCCACTTTTTGTAAACGAAGGTGAACTGATAAGAGTAAATACTAAGACAGGCGATTATGTTGAAAGGGTAAAAGAAGCGTAACTTAATAAATTTACTAAAAAGGACTGAATTTTAAAATTCAGTCCTTTTTAGTTTATTAAAAATTCGCTCTTTTTGATAGATTTTGAGTCGTTTTTAGGCCATTTTTATCAATTTTTACTGATTTTTACATTTTTTTAAATTTTTTAAAATGGTATTATTAATAAATCATTACCTACCTTAGCTTCCCGTTTCTAATAAAAACCAATTAATTTTTAATATGGATATCAAACAAATTCAGGAGCTGGTAAAGCTCATCAACAAAACCAACATTGGTGAAATTACAATTGAAGAGGAAGGAGTTAAAATTACAGTTAAACAAAAAAAAGATCCTGTTCAACATATTATAGCAGGAGGACAATCGGGGCAAATTTATTCCAACGCTCCGCAACAACAAGCTCCACCGCCTACACCACAAATAGTTCCACCAACAGCTGAAATACCCAAAATAGATAATTTAATTACCATCAAAAGCCCAATGATAGGAACTTTCTATCGCCAATCTGGTCCGGGTAAACCTATATTAATAAACGTAGGCGATGAGGTAACTTCAGGAAAAGTAGTTTGCATTATTGAAGCCATGAAACTATTCAATGAAATTGAAAGTGAAGTAAAGGGTAAAATCGTGAAAATATTAGTTGAAGATGCAAGTCCTGTTGAATACGATCAGCCTTTATTTCTGGTAGATCCAAGTTAACTTAAAAATCGGCGTGTTACTTCAGATGACTATTTAATAAAAAATAGCGGCTTCACTTACTGTTAGATATTGTCTAATATAAAATCATCTTGTAATTGATTTTTAAGATTCTTTATTGATTTGAATTTTAGCTGTTTTGAATGTAATATATTTTTCAAACTAAGCTATTCTCAAATTATGTCATTTTCAAATTTAATATTATGTTCAATAAAATATTGATTGCTAATCGTGGCGAAATTGCATTGCGTATTATCCGCACCTGCAAAGAGATGGGTATTAAAACAGTTGCTGTATATTCAACAGCCGATAAAGATAGTTTACATGTAAAGTTTGCAGACGAAGCAGTGTGTATTGGTAAACCAAACAGTGTAGATTCTTACCTAAACATTCCTCATATAATGGCTGCCGCTGAAATTACCAATGCAGATGCTATACATCCTGGCTATGGTTTTTTAGCAGAGAATGCTAAGTTTGCCCAGATATGTACAGATCATGGAATAAAATTTATTGGCCCAACGCCTGATATGATTAATGCCATGGGCGATAAAATAACTGCTAAAGAAACAATGATAAAAGCAGGAGTTCCTGTTGTTCCTGGTAGTGGCGGATTATTGGAAAGTGTGGAGCAGGCAAAAATTCTTGCAAAAAACGAAGTAGGCTATCCGGTTATTTTAAAAGCAACAGCTGGTGGTGGTGGAAAAGGGATGAGGGTAGTATGGCAGGAAAGTGAAATGGAAAAAGCTTTTGATAATGCCAAAACAGAAGCTGCCGCATCGTTTAAAAATGATGGTATTTACATGGAGAAATTTGTAGAAGAACCCCGCCACATCGAAATACAAATAGCAGGCGATCAGTTTGGCAATGTTTGTCATTTGAGTGAGAGAGACTGTTCTATTCAGCGTCGGCATCAGAAACTAGTGGAAGAATCTCCGTCTCCTTTTATGACACCTGAGTTAAGAGAAGCCATGGGCAATGCAGCAATTACGGCCGCAAGCGCTATTAGCTACGAGAGTGTTGGTACCATTGAATTTTTGGTAGATAAGAACCGTAATTTTTACTTTATGGAAATGAATACCCGTATTCAGGTAGAACATTGTGTTACTGAAGAAGTGGTGAACTACGATTTAATAAAAGAACAGATAAAAATAGCCGCAGGTCATAAAGTGAGTGGTAAAAATTATTATCCGCAAATGCACGCGATTGAATGTCGTATAAATGCAGAAGACCCATACAATGACTTTCGTCCTAGCCCAGGTAAAATTACAGTATTGCATACACCCGGTGGCCACGGTGTAAGGGTAGACAGTCACGTATATGCAGGTTATGTAATTCCGCCGTATTATGATAGTATGATTGGCAAATTAATTACTGTTGCTCAAACAAGAGAAGAAGCAATTGATACGATGCACAGAGCCTTAAGTGAATATATTATTGAGGGTGTAAAAACAACCATTCCATTTCACTTGCAGTTAATGCAAAATGAAGATTTTAGAAAAGGAAATTTTACCACAAAGTTTTTAGATACTTTTAAAATGCAATAAACAATTGCTTTATATTTTTATTAGAATAGCTATCCATTTATTTGTGATGGCTATTTTTTAAATAAAGCTTTAGTGATCGGTTTTTTAATAAATGTTTCAGTTGAAATAACCAACTAAAAATAATTTAACTTTAATAAAAACAGTTTGATTTTCCGGATCATTACTATATTTTTTATGCTATTACGCAGCCATTAATCCTATTTGCTGGTGATTTAAGATGGGTTGTTTATCTTTGTTATTCACTTAATTTTTTCCAACAAATGGCATTAATAAAAAGTATCTCTGGTATTAGAGGCACAATTGGCGGCAGAACGAATGATAATCTTACACCTTTAGATGTAGTAAAATTTACAGCAGCCTACGGCACCTTGCTGATGAAGGAAAGTGCTAACCGGAAAATAATAGTTGGCCGTGATGGACGTATTAGTGGAGCTATGGTAAAAAGCCTTGTAATTAGTACATTAAATGCATTGGGTTTTGATGTAGTTGATCTTGATTATAGCACAACCCCTACCGTAGAAATGGCGGTAGTTTTTGAAAATGCCGCTGGCGGAATTATATTAACTGCAAGCCATAATCCCAAAGAATGGAACGCCCTTAAATTATTGAATAGTAAAGGTGAATTTATTAATGCCGAGGAAGGAATGAAAGTGTTGGAAATAGCTGCAGCCGAAGACTTTTCTTTTGTAGCTGTTAATAAATTAGGCCATACCACAACTAACGAATCTTTGTTGCAGAAACACATTGACGCTGTAGTTAATTATGAGTTGGTAGATGTTGCAGCCATAAAAAGGGCGAAGTTTAAAATAGTGCTGGATGCAGTAAATAGTACAGGTGCCATTGCTGTGCCGGCTTTATTAAAAGCTTTAGGCGTTAAAGATGTAATTGTATTGAATGGAGAAGTAAATGGAAAGTTTGCCCACAATCCTGAACCATTGCCTGAACACCTTACCGGATTGAGTACGGAGGTAGTAAAACAAAATGCAAGTTTAGGAATAGCCGTTGATCCGGATGTGGATCGTTTATGTTTTGTTTGTGAAGATGGAAGTATGTTTGGCGAAGAGTATACACTGGTAGCCGTTGCTGATTATGTACTAAGCAAAAGAAAAGGAAATACAGTTTCCAATATGTCTTCTACAAGAGCATTAAAAGATGTTACATTAAAACATGGCGGCGAATATTTTCCTAGCGCAGTTGGAGAGGTTAACGTGGTTAATAAAATGAAAGCTGTAAATGCAGTGATTGGTGGCGAAGGTAATGGAGGTATTATTGTTCCCGATCTGCACTATGGCAGAGATGCTTTAATTGGTATTGCGTTGTTTTTAACCCACCTTGCAAATAGTCAAAAAAGTATCAAACAACTACGCAATACTTACCCGGGTTATTTCATCAGCAAAAATAAAATCACTTTGGAAAAAGGGATTAATGTTCAGGCTGTGTTTGAAAAAATACAAGACAAATATAAAAATCAACCAATTAATTCAGAAGATGGATTAAAAATTGAATTTGACAATGACTGGGTGCATTTACGAACTAGCAATACCGAACCCATCATCCGTATTTATGCAGAAAGCAATTTTGAAACAACTGCAGATAATATTGCAAAACGATTGATGAAAGATATAAGCGAGGTAATGTAAATGTGTTTTAAAAATCTATAAAGCAGATTTTTAAAACACATTTATTTTTTATAAAAACTATATTTCAAGTATTAAACTATATTAGCCTTTTTGAGGTTGAGATATGAAAAGAATTTACTTTGACAATGCTGCAACTACCTCACTTGATCCCGTTGTGTTGGATGCAATGATGCCTTATTTAACCGATAAATTTGGTAATCCATCTTCTATTTATTCCTATGGCAGAGAAACAAAAATGGCCATTGAGCAGGCCCGTAAATCGGTGGCAAAATTTTTAAATGCACATCCTTCAGAAATATTTTTTACGAGCGGGGGAACAGAAAGTAGTAATACCGCTATCAATGCAGCAGTAAGGGATCTTGATTGTAAACATATCATTACATCAGCTATAGAACATCATGCAACTTTACATTCTGTGGAAAATTTACACAACCAGGATGAAGCAATAGTGAGCTATGTTAAAGTATTACCCAATGGCCACATTGATTTGGATGATTTAGAAAAATTATTAGCTGCTTCCGAAGAAAAAACACTGGTTACGTTATTACACGCCAATAACGAAATTGGCAATATTTTGGATATTCATGCTGTTGGAAATTTATGCAAATTATACAATGCTATTTTTCATTGCGATACAGTACAAACGGTAGGTCATTTTCCATTTGATCTTAGAAATACACCGGTACATTTTATTACTGGTGCAGCTCATAAATTTCATGGTCCTAAAGGTGTCGGCATTTTATATATCAACGAGAATGTGCGCATTAAACCTTACATTCTGGGTGGTGGTCAGGAACGGAATATGCGTGCCGGAACAGAGAATTTATATGGTATTGTAGGCTTTGCCAAAGCATTGGAAATGGCAACCGAAGCATTTGAAGCCGATAGTGCTTATATTGGGTCATTAAAAATGTATATGCATGATGCACTAAAAAAGCATATTCCTGCTATAGGTTTTAATGGAGATGTATTTGGTAAAAGTTTATATACTTTACTAAGTGTAAGTATACCTAAATCGGAAAAGTCGGAGATGTTACTTTTTAATCTTGATATTCACAATGTTTGTGCTAGTGGCGGTAGTGCCTGCACAAGTGGAGCAGACCAGGGCAGCCATGTAATAAGAGCAATAAATATTAACCCCAACCAAATTACAGTTCGTTTTAGTTTTTGTAAAAATAATACAACGGCAGAAATAGACACTGTAGTTGCGTTGCTACAAGAGATTATTTAGAGCAATATCTTTTAATTGATTATTTATACCAAGCGCTTTAAATGTATATAAATACCACCATGGCATTTTATTTTATTGATTAAGTTTCAATGCGGTTTAGTTAAGGAGTTGTTGAGGACACCAACCTCGGCGTTCAGCCATGGCGGCTGTTCCCACCCGCCACCCGGATTACTTAACTAAACGACATTTTATTAAGTAGTTATAAAATTGATTCCAATCGAATATTTATAATCAATATAAATCTCTTGCTGTGGTGTAACTTTTTTTATTGGTTGATTTTTTTAACTAGTGAACATGTCATTTATTAATGGTGGCGATTAGATGGCAAGGCTCATTTTACTCTGTTTAATACTCGCAAATTCCTACGAGTATTTTATATTAATTAAAATTAAACTGTTAATAAAGATATAAAAAAAATTAAAAAATCTTATTAGTAATCTTGCCGCATTGTCTATCGTGACTCACCTATGCTTGGCCTATTTTTCGTCAGGTTTTTTAAAAATGAATGCTACTTTTTGGTTGAATGGCGAGGCTACTTATTATGCGTTATCAATGGAAAGATTTGCAGGTACGCCATTTAATAAATATATAATTGAGCATAAGTGGATAGATTTTCTTACCAATTTTGGAACTATTATATTAGAATTGTCTTTTCCCACACTAATATGGATAAAAAAGGCGAGGAAGCGCCTGGTGATTACTGGTGTAATTTTTCATTTGTGCATTTATATTTTCATGATGATCTATAGTTTTGAGATTGTTTTTTTTTGATTTACTGATTTTTATTACCCGATAAAATGTTGGTTGATTTTTTAAAACAACAACCAAAAAATTTCAATCAATAATTTATTCGTAGAAAGTTTTAAAGTAATATTTACCTAATTTATGTATTATTTTTTTGCTGTTTTTAATTATTTATTTGTAAAGAGCGCAACATTTATCCCAATTTGAAATTGCCTTCTTTTCAATTTATACTCTTTAAAAGTTAAAAACTGTACCCCAATTTAGATGTCAACTCTTTAGGTAAAATGGGTAATTTTCTTCTATCAATTAAAAAACTATTTAATTGAGCAATTTCTTTAAAGATGGAATGCTTTTCCATAGCGGCTTTTAAATAGCCTGCACCACTGCTTCCACCAGTTCCAATCCGGGTGCCAATCATACGTTGTACCATAGTCATATGACGATGTCGCCAGTTTCCTAACTGATTGTCTATTGCCAACAAGGATTCTAATAACTGAAAAGGTAATTCCAGCATGGGGTAACCACGGTACAATAGTATGAATAGCGCATTTCGGCAGGCTTTGGCTGTTAATTGCCTGTTTGCATTTATCGCAGAATCGTAAAAGATTTGTTTAAAAAAAGCTGCATTATTTTTTTCAGCATCAGCTAAACTTCCTAAATAAAGATGTTCATAATCTGTAAAAAAATTTAGCGATTGGTTATTGCCACTAACTTGTTTATAATTTATCCATAATGTTTCTTCAGCAAGAAAGGGCATTCGTTCGAGCCAGGTATTAAGCAATGATATCACGGATTCTGATTTTTCAGCTTCTTTAATAATTGTTACCTCACTGTCTTTTAATTGTGAAGTGTAATATTCCTGTCCATGTCTTTGTTCAAATTGCAATCCTAGTGTTGCTTCCAACTTTTTAAACTGCCAGCTCTGAAAACCGGATGCAGGTCGTAACATATCTCTAAAATCAAGAAAGTCCATTGGTGTCATTGTTTCAATGATATCTATTTGTTGCACCAAAACTTTTAAAATGGTAACTGTTCTTTGTAAACGATGTACTACAGTTTGCAATTCAGCAGAATTATCATCTAGGGTCGGTTTGCTAAGCGTAGCTATAACTGCATCTACCTCAAATTGTATTTGTTTAAACCATAACTCATATGTTTGGTGTATAATGATGAACAGCATTTCATCATGTGCCGGCGACTGTCCGGGCTTAAAACTTTCTGGTTGCTGGGCACCTAATATTTTATCTAATTGAAGGTATTCGCTGTAATGAACGGTTGCATTTTTCATAAGCATTATTTTGTTGTTACAGAAAAAAATAGGAAGGTAGTAAAACTATAAATTTATTTTTTTAAAGCGTAGGTAAAATTTTTACGTCAGTGCAACAAGTGTATTCATATCTTTTAAAAAGTTATTTTTTTGCAAGTTGTACAGGTACTTCAATTTTACATAAAAAGCATTGTGCACTATTACCTTATTAGCACTGTTGTACCTTTTAAATCAACTCTTTTGCCTGTTTCAATATTGGTGTAATGCAGTACCCAAACATAAGTCCCGATATCTTGTGGGTTTCCTTTAAATGTGCCGTCCCATTTATTTTCCCATTTATGGGTTTCAAATATTTTTTGGCCACCTCTGTTGTATATTATAAATAAAAGGTCTTTTGCTTTGTAAGCATTGGTAGGGTACAGGTAATCATTCAATCCATCCCCATTTGGAGAAAATGCTTTTGGGATAGCAATGTAACAGTTTCCAGCAACTTTAATAGTATTAGTTATTGTATCCTTACAACCAATATTATTTGTAATGATCATCTGAACCGGAATATCCTGCGTGCTATTTACAGCGGTATAAAATTGTGGTGGTGGCGTTTGTAATGAACTAGTGTTTCCATTTCCAAAATTCCATGCCCAGGTAAGGCTACGGCTGCTGGTACTATTATTGATAAATGTGGCAGGATCCCCGGGGCAAACAACTGATGTACCTTCAAACGATGCTTTTAATGAATTGTTTAAATCTATAGCTGCAGAAGCTGTATCACTGCAGGTTCCATTGCTTACAATTAAAGTAGATTGCTTTTGGCTAAATACTGTATATGTAATTATTGTATCTTTTGCAGTGCTGGAAATTGTGTTGTCAAAATTCCAATGCCAGCTAGTTACACCATTGCGGCCATCATGAGTAAACAGTACGTTGTCTGTTAAACATCCGTATTGAATAGTTGCTGTAAATAATGCAGAAACAGTATCTTTTGTAGTAAATAGCAAAGTTGCTCCCACTGTTGTTTCTTTTCCACATTCATTGATAATGGAATTGCCATCCGTACCTGTTTTTAATTGTATGCTAAAATTTCCAGCCTCCTGAATGGGCGCAGATAATTTTACCTGTATAACATTTGTTAGTCCATTCGTATTACAAATACCTGTAGCACCGGTAATTGCTATTGGAGCAGTGCCTGTTATAACAAAATCACTTCCATCTGTTGCAATAGAACTACAACGGATAGGATCTCTAAAAACCAATTGCAATGTATCAGGGGCACAGTCAACTTTAGATAAACTATCCATTGGTGTGGGTATTAGTGGAAATACAGTTACATATAATGTATCGGTGGAGGGAATAAAATTGTCACAGTTATCCAACAGGTTGTCATTTGGTTTTACAGTAATGTTGTAGTTGCCCGGAGGTAGCGGATTTCCGAGTGTTATCACAACAGAGTCCATATCAAAACTGCTATCACAACCAACGCCAATAGCACCAATTATTGGAGCGATGGAGGAGTTTAATATAAAGTCACCGCCATCTGCATTTACACTGCTGCACTTCATACTCTTATTCAATTTAACAAAAATTTTTGTGCCGTCGCAGGCAGCCCTGGCTGATAAAAGATGAGGCGGAACCGGATCAGTTATACTGGTTGTTCCACCGGTAAATGCCAATGAGTAACCAAATTGAGTTTCAGTGAAATGGCTTACCAATAAAAGATATTGATGTCCTAAAACAAGTGTTGGCATACTACTAAATGTTGGTACACCCAGCCCATCACATTCTTTTAAGGCAGTAGCTGTAGAACTGGTGCCAGTATTGCCGGGTTCTCCACTCCAGTTGCAGGCTACGATTAGTGAAGCATCTGTATAAATATCTGCAGGATTTCTGTTGGTAACATCAAATAGCTGCCAATCGTAATCCTCTGTGGCTGTATTAGGAGTGATAACGAAAATTAATGTGCCGGTTTTAAAGCAGGTAAATTTATACCAGTACGGATTTATATCTGTCAATACCGTGGTTCCGCATATTGCCGGAAGTGCTTTGCCGCCGCAGGAAGGTACAGATGCCTGAGTAAATGTGGAAGTTCCACAAACCGGAAATGCTGTTCCGGGGTTTTGACCTAGTCCTCCGCAGGTTTGGCCCAAGCTTTTTAGCGTAATAAAACTTACAAATATTAAAACTGTTATTTTTCTTATAAACATAGATGTCATCAAAGTTAATTAAAGGATGTTTTATTTCGCCACAGCTCTATTTCATATAAAGGATTTATGCGGCGATTAATAACTATTTATACTTTTTGAGACATATTTAGTTTTTATGCAAAAAAGATAAAGTTGAATCTCGTGACATACTCCCCGGCAAATGTAGAGGAGTTGATACTAAATTAAGTTTTTACGAGAAAAAGGATAATATGGATAAATCTACCAATTATATTGTACAGGTAATATTTATAAATGGTATGACATTTAACTATTTTATTTTTGCCTTTATTTCCTGCAATTTTAACAATGCCTCTACCGGAGTTAAACGATTAATATCAACTGCATTCAATAAAGTACGGATCTCTTCAAAAGTAATAGAGTGAGCATCAAAAATACTAAGCTGTACTTTAGGCGTGCTTAAACTTTTAACCGTTTGTTCCAGACTTGTGTCAGAATCTGCACTATTCCTGCTTTTTTCTAATTGAAGTAATATTTCATTGGCTCTGTCAATTAGTTTTGGTGGCATTCCGGCCATACGTGCCACATGTATACCAAAACTATGCACACTGCCACCGGGCGCTAACTTGCGTAAAAAAATAATTTTATTACCTACTTCTTTGTTGGTGACATGGTAATTTTTTACACCTGGTAATTTATTCTCCAGTTCATTTAATTCGTGGTAGTGTGTAGCAAATAATGTTTTGGGTTGATGACTGCTTTTGTGCAGATATTCCACGATGCTCCATGCAATTGAAATGCCATCATAGGTAGAAGTACCTCTTCCAATTTCATCCAGTAAAATCAAGCTTCGGGAGGTAATGTTATTGATGATGCTGGCAGTTTCATTCATCTCGACCATAAACGTACTTTCGCCACCACTAAGGTTATCACTTGCACCAACCCGGGTAAATATTTTATCTGTTAATGGAATTTTAGCATCCCTTGCCGGAACAAAACTACCCATATGTGCCATTAAAGAAATCAATGCTGTTTGACGAAGAATGGCACTTTTACCACTCATGTTCGGTCCGGTTAAAATGATGATTTGCTGTGTAGCAGGATCTAATAAAATGTCGTTGTCGATGTATGGATCGCCAACAGGCAAGTGTCGTTCAATTACAGGATGCCGGCTGCCCTTAATTTCTAAAATATAGCCATCATTAAGCAAAGGTTTTGAATAATTGTATTGCAGCGCATTATGGGCAAAACAAGTAATACAATCTATAATGGCCAACACATGGCCATTCACCTGCATGGGGGCTATGTAATCCTGCAAGTCATTTAATAATTTTTCGAAGAGCTGCATTTCAATCAGTAAAATCTTATCCTCTGCACCAATAATTTTTTCTTCATATTCTTTTAGCTCCGGCGTAATGTACCGCTCCGCATTGGCGAGTGTTTGTTTGCGTATCCATGTATTGGGTACTTTTGTTTTATGCAGGTTGGTTACTTCCAAATAATACCCAAAAACATTATTGAAACTTATTTTTAAAGAAGAAATACCAGTTGCCAGCGCCTCTTTTTGTTGTAATTCTATCAGGTATTCTCTTCCTCCGCTGGATATTTTTCTAAGTGCATCCAGTTCTTCATTTATGCCCTTTGCGATCATGCCACCTTTTGAGGCAAGTGCAGGAGGATTTTCACTAATCTCCTTAACTATTTTATCTACAATAAAAGTGCAGGGGTTTAAAGAATCTCCCAAACGTTGCAGGTAAGTGTTAGTAAGGGTACTGCAAATAGTTTTGATAGCCTGTACCTGTTGCAGGCCTTTTGCAATTTGCAATACTTCTCTGGGAGTTACTTTTTTTAAAGGCACTTTACTTACCAATCTTTCCACATCACCAGCCTGCTTAACGTGTTGGGTAATTTTATTTCTTACGTCTACTTCTTTAATAAAAAATTCAACCGTATCCAGGCGTTCCTGTATTTTTGTAAGATTATTTAAAGGAAGCACCATCCAGCGTTTTAGCATACGGGCACCCATTGGTGAAACGGTATTATCCAACACTTTTAATAAAGTATTACTGCCATCAGCACCGCCAAATAATTCCAAATTCCGAATGGTAAAACGATCCATCCACAAATGGTCATCCCTGTCAATTCTTTGTATAGAAGTAATATGTCCCAGGTTGGGATGTTCTGTATCTTTTAAATAATGGAGGATGGCTCCGGCGGCAATAATTCCTTCCTGCAATCCTTCTATGCCAAAACCTTTAAGGCTATGTGTGCCAAAATGCTTTAGTAAACTTTCCTGTGCATACGCTTCGGCAAATACCCACTCATCCAATGCATAGGTGAAAAATTTAGTGCCAAAATATTCTTTAAAAAACTTTTGCCTGTTGCGTTGAAAAACTACTTCGGCAGGCTTAAGACTTTGTAATAATTTATCTGCATATTCTTTATCACCTTCTGCAATAAAAAATTCGCCGGTGCTGATATCTAAAAAAGCAATTCCTGTTTTGTTTTCATCAAAATGAATGGCCGCTAAAAAATTATTGCTGTTGTGTTCTAGTAATTTATCGCTCGTGGCCACCCCGGGAGTAACCAGTTCTGTTACACCTCGTTTTATAATTCCTTTGGCTTGTTTAGGGTCTTCTAACTGATCGCAAATAGCTACCCGGTATCCCGCTTTTACAAGTTTATGTAAATAGGTATCCAAGGCATGGTGAGGAAAACCTGCAAGTAGGGAAGAATTGGCATCGCCATTATTTCTTTTGGTTAAGGTAATGCCCAATACTGTTGATGCGGTTACGGCATCCTGACCAAAGGTTTCATAAAAATCGCCTACTCTAAATAACAAAATAGCATCAGGATAACGAGCCTTGATGGCATTGTGTTGCTGCATAAGTGGTGTTTCTGTTGTGGCTTTGGCCATATTTGTTTTCTGTTTGCTGTTTATTGGCTGGTGAAGGCGCAAAAATAGGGCTTTACTTAGTTTGTGGCAATGTTTATGCTGAATGTGAATTACTTTTGCACATAATTTTTTGGAATGAGAAAACTGAGCATGGAGGAACTGAACCGGATGACGGTGGATGAGTTTAAGCAATCGGAAAAAATTCCGGTAATTGTTGTACTGGAAAATATACGCAGTGCCTATAATGTGGGAAGTGTTTTTAGAACGGCTGATGCCTTTTTATTGGAAGCAATTTATATATGTGGATACACTTGTATTCCTCCTCATAAGGAAATCAAAAAAACCGCTTTGGGCGCAGAAGATACAGTTGCATGGAAACATTTTGGTAACACGAATTTGGCAATACACGAATTACACGAATTGGGATACACCATATTTGCAGTGGAGCAGGCAGAGGGAAGTACGCTATTGAATAATATAGATTATAAAGTAGGTGATAAGGTTGCAGTGATTTTCGGAAATGAAGTTACCGGCGTAGAACAAAGTACCATTCAGCAATGTGCAGGTTGTATTGAAATACCACAGTCTGGTATGAAACATTCCCTAAACATTGCAACTGCAGCAGGTGTTGTGTTGTGGGAATTGGTTAGGAAATCCCTATCCAATTAAAGCGGAATAAGGAGAACAGCAGCCCTTATCTCCTAAAGAGAAACAAGGCAAGTGGATTTATAATTGAGGATTTAATATTTAATTGAATGAGTATTATAAATAAGTATTTAAGTTTAGTAAAATTCAGTCATACCATTTTTGCAATGCCTTTTGCAATTATTGGATTTTTTTTAGGGGTAGTGAGCAGATTAAAAGATCTCAATGATTTTCAGCCTGATAATAAAGAGACTTATTTTTTCCAACGATTTGACAAAGAATTTCTAAATTATGAATTTGCAGGAAAATTTGTTCTTGTTATACTTTGCATGATCTTCGCAAGAAGCGCTGCAATGGCTTTTAACCGATATCTTGATAGAAACTTTGATGCAAAAAACCCCCGTACTGCTATTCGTGAAATTCCCGCAGGTATTATCTCTAAAAAAAGTGCCCTGCATTTTGTAATTATTAATTGCCTGCTGTTTGTTGCGGCTACTTTTTTTATTAACAGGATATGCTTTTTTTTATCGCCTGTGGCATTGTTTGTTATTTTATTTTATAGTTTTACCAAACGCTTTACACCACTCTGTCATTTGGTTTTAGGTGTTGGTTTAAGTCTTGCCCCAATTGGTGCATATTTAGCTGTTACCGGAGCGTTTGCTTTTTTACCTATTTTATTTTCATTTGCAGTAATTTTTTGGGTAAGTGGTTTTGATATAATTTATGCATTGCAAGATGTAGCATTTGATCAATCTCAAAAATTGTTCTCTATTCCGGCGTGGTTGGGTAAACGAAAAGCTTTAAGGGTGTCAGAATTGTTACACGTATTTTCAGCTGTCTGTGTGGTATTTGCCGGAGTGTACGGGCATTTTGGCTGGTGGTATTGGTTGGGTATTGTTGTATTTATTGGTATGCTTATTTATCAGCATTCAATCGTAAAGCCAAATGATCTAAGCAAAGTAAACATTGCTTTTATGACTGCCAATGGAATTGCGTCTGTAGTGTTCTCCATTTTTGTTTTGCTCGACATTTTTTTACATCACCGCAGTAATCCTATTTTTTAATGGGAAGAATATTAGCAATAGATTACGGAGGAAAAAGAACAGGACTTGCAGTAACTGATCCATTACAGATTATTGCAACCGGGCTTAGCACAATCGAATCAAAAGAATTGATTCCTTATCTTAAAAAATATTTTTTATCAGAAGCTGTAGAATTAATCATCATTGGCCTACCTAAAAACTGGGATGATAGTGATACGCATGGTACCCCGCTTGCAGAAGCAGCCATCAAAAAATTACAAAAAGAATTTCCTCAAATACCTCTTAAAACCGTTGATGAGCGCTATACCTCAAAAATGGCTAAAGATGCGATGCTTCAAATGGGAATGAAAAAAAAGGATCGGCGCATTAAAGGCAATGTAGATATTATTGCGGCTACCATAATATTACAAGAGTACCTTCAAAGTATTCAATAAATAAAATAATTGTAATTTTACAGGTAGAAAAAGCATATATTAATTTAGAAATTATTTACATTTTTTTATTACAGAAAATACGCTTTACAAAATAGAATATGATTTTACCAATAGTAGCATACGGTTCGCCAGTTTTAAGAAAAGTATGCGATGACATTGATGCAAATTACGCAGGTATAGAAAAACTAATTGCAGACATGTGGGAAACCATGTATGCCAGCAATGGTGTAGGTATTGCAGCTCCGCAGATTAATAAAAATATTCGCTTGTTTTTAATTGACAGCGTACAGATATTTGAAAATATGGACGAAGAGGATGATGATAATTATCCGGATGAACCAGGTTTTAAAGGGGTATTTATTAATGCCCACATTACAGCTTTGAATGGCGAAGAATGGAGTTATACGGAAGGATGTCTCAGCATTCCAAAAATAAGAGAAGATGTATCTCGTAAAGAGTCGGTAACGTTAACTTATGTGGATGAAAACTTCCAATCTCATTCCAAATCTTTTAACGGGATTACTGCAAGGGTTATTTTGCATGAGTACGATCACATTGAGGGAAAATTATTTATAGATTACATTAAACCACTCAAAAGAACCTTGTTGAAACGAAAGTTGGATGATATTTCAAAAGGAAAAGTACAGGTTGATTACCGGATGGTTTTTCCCAAGTAGGTTAAAATAAAAACTACTTTTCAGTAACTTAATATTTCTTTTCAATTTAAGTATGTATTCATTGCATTTTAATAATTTGCAGGTATGGTAAAAAAAGTCATACCTGTTTTTTTTAATTTATTATTGTGTATAGGAAGTATAGCGCAGGATACTACATTATTAGTGGGTAAAAAAATAATCACCCTTACTGAAATAGTCATCAATAATAAATTAAATGTACCTGTATTTATTGAGAGGATAAAAAATGACACTACTTTTTATAAAGCATTCCGTAACCTGCGGATACTAAATTATTCTTCTATCAATGATGTAAGAATGTTGGATAAAAATAACAATAGCAAAGCTTCGCTATTCAGTAAAATCAAACAGTTAAGGGATAGTAATTGCAGGTGGATGGAAGTGATAGAAGAACAAAGTTCCGGCGATTTTTATACCTACGACCATCAATATAATTACTATACTGCCCAAATGTACGCTTCTATTTTTTTTACAAATGGGTTGGTTTGCGGAGAAGATAATATCGTTGCTGGTTCAACGTTTAACATTGATGGAAAATCGGGGCTTGAAAAACACAAAGAACAATTAAAAATATTGTTTTTTAATCCAGGGAAAAAAATTAATGGACTTCCATTTATTGCTGATAAAACTTCAATTTATGATGATGAAATGGCTGACCTATATGACCTGAGCCTTGATATGGAAGAGTACAATAAAACAAGCTGTTATACTTTTAAACTAAAGGTAAAACCGGGTAAGGAAAACAACGTTGTTTTGGACGAAATGATCACTTGGTTTGATGATAAAACCTTTGAAGTAGTAGCACGCAATTATACTTTAAGTTATAACGCAGGTGTATATGATTTTAAAGTGCAAATGGAAGTACAGATGACACATATTGGTAATTATCTGGTGCCAGCTCTAATTCGGTATAATGGCAATTGGAAGGCAATTTTTAAAAAACGGGAAAGAAGTATATTTACTGCAACACTATTTGATTTTAAATAAAA
>JANXSK010000061.1 GCA_025352695.1 Ferruginibacter sp.
AATAATTACGAATAGTGGCCGGGCTGTATTCTCCCAGTTTTAATAAATCGTCTGTACGTTGCAGTGCATTGACCGCATACGGGCTAAGTGTTTTTTTTCTTGCATAAATTAAAGTTTAGAATACTAATTTACTACAAAAAAAGTGTAAAGCTCATTGCGATAGCAATGTTGGTTCAACGTCTGTATTTACGTAAGTTTTCTAAGTATCAAATGTTTAAAAATAAATATAAGTATTTATTGTCAGCTAATTTATCTTTAAAAATTTTCAGGCATTAAATTGCGAAAAGAGAATCTTCTGGTAAACTAACCGGAAATAATTCACATCGTAATCAAGTTATGACCCTCGCAAATGACTTGGGTAAAACATATATGTACCGCTTAAATAAAAATATACCATAAGCAGCATAAATTCCTGCTGCCGATTTTTCAACCCCAATCATTTACTATATTTATTGCCTGAAAATAAGTTTTACCTAAGCTCCATTATATGAAAAAAATTAGATTTCTATTTGTTCTTTCTGGGATAGTTTTTTTTGCTGGACAAATAAATGCCCAAACTACTTTTCCGGTAAATGATGTCGCTAATCCTAAAGAAGGTTGCTATGCATTTACCAATGCAACCATTGTTACCAATGCACAAACAACGTTGCAAAACGCTACTATGGTTATACGCAAAGGAAAAATTGAGGCCGTTGGCGCCAAACTGACTTTGCCAAAAGATGCAGTGGTAGTGGATTGCAATGGCAAATATATTTATCCATCGTTTATTGATATCTATTCAGATTATGGAACTGAAGCCCTGCAAAGAAATGGTGGCAGTGTGAGAGGACAATCTCAATTTTTGTCAAATACAAAAGGCGCATACGGTTGGAACCAGGCCATCAGGTCGGAAAATGAAGTGGCTAAATCATTTGTTGTAAATGATACCAAAGCAAAAGAGCTGCGTGGTATTGGTTTTGGTACCGTATTAACACACCAGATGGATGGCATATCACGAGGTACCGGAGCAGTTGTAACGCTCGCAAATGAAAAAGAAAATTTAGTGATGCTGAAAGAAAAAGCATCCGCCAATTATTCATTTAGTAAAGGAAGTTCCACACAGGATTATCCTACTTCGCTGATGGGCAGCATTGCCTTATTAAGACAAAATTATTTAGATGCGCAATGGTATAAAACAAAACCTGCCAGTGAAGGAATTAACTTGTCGCTACAGGCATTTTTGGATAACCAGTTGTTGCCACAAATTTTTGAAAGCACTGATAAGTGGAGCGATCTTAGAGCTGATAAAGTAGGAGATGAGTTTGGCGTTCAATTTATTATTCGTGCTGCCGGTAACGAGTACCAGCGTATCAACGAAATAAAGGCTACCAATGCATCCTTTATTGTTCCTTTAAACTTTCCTTTGGCAATGGATGTGGAAGATCCTGCAGATGCAAGATTTGTTGCGCTTGCTGATATGAAGCATTGGGAACTTGCACCCACAAATCCTGCTGCATTCGAAAAAGCAAATATCAACTTTGCATTGACTGCCAACGGACTAAAGGAAGCCGGTTCTTTTTTAAGTAACCTGCGTAAAGCAATTCAATTAGGTTTAAGTGAACAAAAAGCATTGAAAGCGTTAACCGAAACACCGGCTACATTGGTAGGCATGTTTGATAAAGTGGGCAGCCTTGAAACGGGTAAAATTGCCAACTTTTTAATTGTATCTGCACCTATCTTTTCTGAAAAAACGATTGTATATCAAAACTGGATACAGGGTAATAAATATTCGCTGGTAGAAGACGGCTGGAAAGATATCCGGGGTAATTATAATTTAGTAATCAACAATATTCCACACACATTATCTGTAACCGGAGATATATCAAAACCATCCGCAGAAATTATTGGTACCGATACTACAAAGGTTGATCTGAAGATAAAAGATAAACTCGTTTTGTTAGTGATTAATTATAAAAAAGACAGTACCAATGCAGCAAGATTAAGCGGTTTAATAAGTGAGGATGCATGGAGTGGAACAGGCCAAACTATTGGAGGTAAACAATTATCCTGGGCAGCAGTAAAAGCGGGTAGTCAGGTAATACCAGCAGATACTAGCAGCAATAAAAGGAAAGATTCTATTGCTACCGTTGAGGGTAAAGTTACTTATCCTTTTAATGGATATGGCTTTACAACTGCACCAAAACAGGAAAATATTATAATAAGGAATGCCACTGTTTGGACAAATGAAAAAGAAGGTATTTTAAACAATACAGACGTATTAATCAAGAATGGAAAAATAGCTGCCATTGGTAAAAACTTAGGTGACGGTACTGCCAAAATAATAGATGGCACAGGCAAGTATTTGTCGCCTGGTATTATTGATGAACACTCACATATTGCTGGTACCGGTGGAATAAATGAATGTTCGCAGTCGGTAACTTCAGAAGCAAGGATTGCCGATATCCTGGATCCTGAAGACATAGATATTTATCGGCAGTTAAGCGGCGGAGTTACCACCAGTCATATTTTACATGGCAGTTGCAATACCATTGGCGGACAAACACAGTTAATAAAACTTCGGTGGGGAGCAAGTGCAGAACAATTAAAATTTGCCAACTGGGATCCTTTTATAAAATTTGCTTTGGGCGAAAACGTTAAGCGTTCTTATTCTCAGATTAACAATCGTTTTCCTGATACCAGGATGGGCGTAGAAGAAGTTTTAACCGATGCTTTTACAAGAGCAAAGGAATATGAGAAATTACCGGCAGGTAAAAGAAAAGATTTAGAGCTGGATCCCTTGGTTGAAATTCTAAATAAAAAACGTTTCATTACTTGTCACTCTTACATCCAAAGTGAGATTACGGCCATGATGAGAGTTGCTGAAAAATTTGGCTTTACGGTAAATACATTTACACATATTTTAGAAGGATATAAAGTAGCGGATAAAATGAAAATTCACGGCGCCAATGCATCTACTTTTAGCGATTGGTGGAGTTATAAAATGGAAGTAGTGGATGCCATTCCGCAGAATGCTTACCTGATGCAGCAAGCCGGACTTAATGTTGCTATTAATTCCGACGATGTCGAAATGGCAAGACGCTTGAACCAGGAAGCCGCAAAGAGTGTAAAATATACAGACATGAGTGAGGTAGCAGCACTAAAAATGGTAACGCTAAATCCTGCAATAATGCTACATGTGGCAGATAGAACCGGTAGCATAAAAACCGGTAAAGATGCGGATATTGTTTTGTGGAGCGACAACCCTTTAAGTATTTACGCCAGGGCAGAGAAAACGATTGTTGACGGTATTGTGTATTTTGACAATGAAAAAGATAAATTATTAAGAGAAACTATTATAAAAGAAAGAGCAAGGCTGATACAGAAAATGATTGGAGCCAAAAAGGGAGGCGAAAAAACATTGCCAGCTGCACCTTCTTTTAGAGAGAAAAACTTTTGTGAAGAAGATATTCACACTGATAAAACTTTCTGGGGAAAGATAGAAAAAAATAATCTTTCTATCGACAATCAATAATTTTTGTTGCAGCAAATAAAATTGAAACTTAAAAAATTACATTCCATGTTCAGGTAAATCTGGAAAAAAATAATTAGTATGAAAAGAATATTCTTACCAATCGTTTTACTGTTTTCTTTAACTGCGCTGGCGCAGGAAAATATGCATCCTTCTCCGGCACAAACTGCTACCATTGCTCTCACAAATGGAGTGATACATGTTGGCAACGGCGAAGTAATTGAAAACGGTATGATCGTTTTTAGCAAAGGTAAAATTATTGATGTTCGTGCTTCAGCACCGATCGCTGATATTAAAGTAGTTGATCTTAAAGGCAAACATGTTTATCCTGGTGTAATTGCATCCAGTACCAACCTTGGGTTGGTTGAAATAAGTGCTGTAGGAGCCACCGCCGATTATGAAGAGCTCGGTGATATCAATCCAAGTATCCGTTCGTTAATTGCGTACAATACCGACAGTAAAGTCATCAATACTTTACGAAGCAATGGCATATTGCTTGCGCACATCGTTCCGCAGGGAGGTACTATCAGTGGTACATCTTCCATAGTGCAGTTAGATGCCTGGAACTGGGAAGATGCAGCTTACAAAACAGACAATGGTATCCATTTTAATATGCCTTCGCTTATTAATGTTCCTGTTCAGTTTCGCCGTATTGGTGCCAATGATGATCGGGTAAAACAGGGGCTTGAAAAAATTGAAAGCATCCGTAATTTTTTCCGGGAAGCAAGAGCGTATCGCAACGAAACAAATCACGCTATAGTAAATTTAAAATTTGAAGCAGTGAAAGGATTGTTTGATAAATCAAAAACATTTTTTGTGCATTGCACATTGGTAAAAGAAATGATGGTGGCAATTGACCTTGCGAAAGAATTTAATTTTAAACTGGTGCTAGTAGGCGCTGGCGATAGCTGGTTGATATTAGATATGTTGAAACAAAATAATGTTGCAGTAATTTTATCTCAGCCACATAGTTTGCCAACTACAGATGATGATGATGTTGACCAGCCTTATAAAACAGGTGCTGCTTTACAAAAGGCTGGTATTTTATTTACAGTATGTCAGGATGGTGGAGATGGATTCTGGCGCCAGCGCAATCTTCCCTTTCAGGCGGGTACAATGGCTGCCTACGGATTAACAAAAGAGCAGGCCTTAAGTTCCATTACTTTAAATGCAGCAAAAATTTTAGGTATAGACAATATTACTGGTTCATTAGAAAAAGGAAAGGATGCCAACATCGTAATCAGCGAAGGCGATCTGCTGGATATGAAAAGCAGCAAGGTTACACAGGCATTTATACAAGGCAGAGAAATTAATTTGGATAACAAGCAGCAACAATTGTTTGAAAAATACAAATACAAGTATTCTGTAAAGTAATCTGAATTAATATTTTATCCACTTGTAATAGTTAATACCGCAGTAGCTTAATCAATCATTTTTGAAACAATCTCCTTGAGCAATTTATAAGCAACCATCGCTGTCATGTTGTTTACATCTCTTATGGGGTTGTATTCAACAATATCGGCGCCAACTATTTCAACAGAAATAGATTGCAATATTTTGAATAATTCTCTGGTACTAAAACCACCTGGTTCGTGATGAGATATGCCTGGTGCAAAGGCTGGGTCTAGTACATCAAGGTCTAATGAAATATATAATGGTGCTTGTAATGTTTTTATAAAATTATAGCTGAAGTCTTTCATTTCAATAACCTTTACACCAAATTTATTAGCCTGTTCCTTTTGATGCGTATTGAAGGTTCTTATACCAACCTGTGTAAGTGATTGCAGTTTCCCGTTTTCCATCAATCTTGCAAAAGGAGAGGCATGAGAAAAAGGGTTGTTTTCAAAGTTGTGGTAAAGGTCAGCGTGCGCATCAAGGTGCAGCACATTTAAATTAGTATACTTACCAGTATGTGCTTCAATAATGGGAAAAGAAATAGAATGATCGCCACCGAGGCAAATAATTTTATCACCTGCGGTTAGCTCCTGTTCAATTTTTTGTTTAATGGTTGTATAAACTGCTAGCGGATTGTTATCTGCAAAAGAAAGATCACCTAAATCAGTATAAGTATCACCATTGATAATTGCTTTGCCATTTTCACAAAATGAATTGGCCGAACCATCCCTATCCATAAGCCTGATTCGTGGTGGCGCAAGAGCCGGACCTTTTAAAAAAGAAGAATTTCCATCGTAGGGAATACCTATTAATTTTACCATACCGGTTGTTATTTTGTGTTTTTTATTTTTGCTATCGCCATTTCAAGAAATTTATTTACTCTTTTTAAGAGTAGTGTAATAGCATTAAAGATAAAACTTTCTAAGTCTATTTTTGAAAGGTGTTTCCCATCTTAAAACTGATGAAAAGTTTAATTAATATAATTGCCGGTATTGGTAACTATTTCAATTTTATTTATTCAAAAAGGGGTTCCTTTTTTATACATATTTTTAGTATTTTCTCTGCTTAAATAATTGCATATAATTGAAGATGGTAAATCAATGTAGGTTTTCAAGTCATTTTAAATAATGTGACTTAAATCAATTAAAATATTTTTTTCAAAAGGAATTTTTTGCTGGCTTTATTTTGTTTACTTCCTTAATAATTTTTATTCAGAATGCTGATTTCACTCAT
Source organism: Ferruginibacter sp. (assembly GCA_025352695.1). Lineage (GTDB taxonomy): Bacteria > Bacteroidota > Bacteroidia > Chitinophagales > Chitinophagaceae > Ferruginibacter. The sequence continues at coordinate 6,137 of JANXSK010000061.1, forward strand.
CATCAGTAGCTGTAGGTCTGCAATAATATAGTTGGACAGCTCTTTGCCTGTGATAGTTTAACTTTCGATGCCAAGCCTAAAATCCTGGCCTTTAATGCTGTCGCCATTGATGAAATAAATGTTAAAATCAAACTGTACTCTTTTGTCCATTTAAACAAACTTACTCACTATATCGTAAGATTTTATTTTTATTTTGGCCTTTTAATCTAAAACAAAGTAGTATCAAGTTTAGTACTTTGTTTTAATTGATTGCTTGGCTTTAACATACAGTTTTGCGTACCTCATGTTTATGATATTGCAATAATTTGCTTTGTGTTCAATTGTTTGGGTTTGTAGTATTTTAATTACCTTGCTTTTTTATATCAAATTTGTATTGCTGCAAACATGAATGATCTTTCAAATAAGGAACTTACTGAACGTCTTATAAAGAATGATATAGCTGCCTTCAATGCACTTTATCAAAAATACCATGCTGCTATTTATACCAACAGTCTTAAGTTGGTAAGAGATAAGGTAGTGGCTGAAGATATTGTACAGGAGGTGTTTATTTCATTGTGGCAAAATCGAAAAAAGCTTGATCCAACTCAAGAAATAGCTGGCTGGTTGTTTGTGGTAAGTCATAACAAATCAACCACATATTTAAAAAGAAATTTACTTAGTTTACTTGCTCAAAAAAGGATGGTATTGCCTGTGGCAGATACGCCTTATGCCGGAGAAGCGTTGGTAAATGCTCAGGTAAAAGTGTTAAAAAAAGCAATAGAACAATTATCTCCGCAAAAAAGAAAAGTATTTGAATTGTGTAAACTTCAAAGAAGAACCTACGCACAAGCAGCAGTAGAACTTAAACTCTCTAAACATACTGTAAAGGAATATTTAACCGGTTCTGTTGGTTCTATTAAAAAATACATCAAGTTGCATGTAAACCATTCCACCTTGTTTATTTGTGCGCTATCTTTTCAAAATTTTGTATTGTATTTTTAATGACTCCAAGATAGTTTACTGCATTTCTATTTCCCTGCAAAATAAATAAAACTAGCAGTAAATCCCTGTTATTTTACATAGTTTTAAATTAATTCACCTGTACTTTACTTACAAATAGCCAACATACATTCAGGGCTATTAAAAGTCTTTTTAAATTATTAAAATATAAAAAGCTTTACTCCCCCCGATTTTAATTGCCAGTAGTATTTATATAAAAGCGAAAGTAATTGAACAAAGACTCTCAAATAAAAGCATTGCTTGAAAAAGCAGAGTGGACTACGGAGGACTGTGAGTGGTTATTAATTGTTTTAGACCATCCCAACTCAACTGAATTTAAGCAATTAATGCAGCAACTTTTTAATGCCGATATTGAAAATGCAATCACAATTGATGCAGCCATTTCTAAACAACTTTTAAGCAATATACACGAGCGAATTGACAACGCTCAAAAAAGGGGAAAATCAAAGCAACGGTATATCTGGATAGTAAGTGCAGTAGCAGCTTCTCTGGTAGGGATAGTTGCTTTTAGTACGTACTTATTTTTTAAAAAAAATACCATACAAATTATTACCCAGGTACAGCCTGTAACAAAGCCCATCATGGAGGCAGTAAAGCCCGGGGGTAATAAGGCTATGCTCACGTTATCTGATGGATCTACAATAGTATTGGATGATGCAAAGAATGGTGCACTTGCACAGCAAGGAAAAACCAACGTAATTAAAATGGAAGGTCAGTTGGCTTACAGTGCTTCCAACTACGACACAACCGCATTGTTGTATAACACCATTACCACACCTCGTGGTGGTCAGTACCAGGTTATTTTATCAGATGGAAGCAAGGTGTGGTTAAATGCGGCGTCTTCTCTCAGGTTTCCTACTGCCTTTACCGGCAGGCAAAGAAGGGTAGAAATAACTGGTGAAGCCTATTTTGAAGTAGCACCGGTTTTGCAAAAAAATTTTACAGATAAAATACCCTTTATAGTTAAAATTAATATGCCCGGCAGCGATGGTGGACAGGTAGAAGTATTGGGGACACATTTTAATATAAATGCGTATAGCGACGAAGCTGCGCTTACTACAACTTTATTGGAAGGATCGGTGAAATGTGTAAAAGATAACCACAATGCCTTTCTTAAACCCGGGCAGCAATCTCAAATTGCTAAAAATGGACTATTAAAGGTAATGAGTGGTGTAGATGTATCGAAAGTAGTTGCATGGAAAAATGGGTTATTTGATTTTGAAGGATTAAGTTTTGCAACCATGGCGCATCAAATTGCACGTTGGTATGATGTAGAGCTTATAAATGACCAGAAAGTAAATGAACGATTTTATGCTCAAATTCCACGAAATACCCAATTGCCCGAATTGTTAAAAGCACTGGAACTTACTGGAAAAGTTCATTTTAAGTTAGATGGGAAAAAAATAACAGTAAATCCATAATGTAGTAAAATCTGGCGTTTACAGTAATATAAAAGAGGCAATCATTTTTTATCGGATGAGGAAATCAAAAAAATATTTAAATAAAAAATAGTAGGCAGGTAGTGGAAAAAAATATAAAACTACCCGAAGCAGAAAAATTTGCTATAACAAAAAACCGGATCACCACTTGCAGGCGGGACCCGGAAAAATGTAGAGGCTTTTCAATTTAAAACCGCGTAACGATTCTTATTAATTCACCTAAACAACTCAAATGTATGAATTTAATTGCTTGTCGCAACCTTTTAGAATTCCGAAGAAAAGGACTTGCTAAAATCTTATTGATTATGAAAATGAATGCTATCTTTCTCTTTGCTATTTGCTTAAATGCAAGTGCAGTAGGGTTTTCCCAAACAATTAGCCTTTCTCAAAATAATGTAAAACTAGAGAAAGTTTTTAATGAAATTAGCCGTCAAACCGGGTACACTTTTGTTTACACAGAAAGCTTACTGCTAAAGGCAAAAAAGATTTCCCTCAAAGCTATGAATGCTTCTTTAAACGAGGTTTTAAATGAATCATTTAAAGATCAATCGCTTACTTATTCTATTTTAAATAAGCTTATAATTATTAAAGAAAAAGAAGTGGTAGCCACTAAAGCGGAAGACGTACTTACTACACCTGCTGCTCCTATAGCCATCGATATTACCGGTAAAGTAACTGACGATAGGGGGCAATCTTTGGAAGGAGTTTCCATTTTAGTAAAAGGAACTACTGACGGTGCCAAGTCGGCAGCAAATGGTTCTTTTTCTATCAATGCAGGGTCCAATGCAACCCTGATTTTTTCTTATGTAGGATTTGTAACACAAGAAGTAAATGTTGCCGGTCGCCCAATTATTGCAGTACAATTAAAGCAGGATATTGCTACCGGCGACCAAGTGGTAGTGGTGGGTTACGGCACCAGAAAAAGATCTGATTTAACAGGTGCCGTAGGCTCTGTTAAAGAATCGCAATTGCAAGAAAGACCAGCATCTTCGCTTAATCAGGCACTGGCAGGCAGAATATCCGGTGTACAGGTAAATACCAACTCGGGTCGACCGGGAGGTAGAACCAATATCCGTATTCGTGGATTTAGTTCTATCAATTCTTCCAATAATCCATTGTATGTAATCGATGGCGTTATGTTGCCAATTACCAATCAAGCCCAAGCCAGTCAGGCTATTGACTATATTAATCCAAATGACATCGTATCGGTAGAGGTATTAAAAGATGCCTCTTCAACAGCTATTTATGGTGCAAGAGGTGCCAACGGGGTAATTTTAATTACTACCAAACGCGGTAAAGCGGGTGTTGGAAAAATTACCTACAATGCGGATTTTAGTACCAATACGGTTGGACCTAATTTCCCAAAAGTATTGAATGCAAAAGAATTTTTAGCGGTTGAAGATTTGGCATATGCCAATATGCAAAAATACGATCCGGTAGGATGGGCTTCTGGTAAATATATTTCAAGAAATCCTGTACTTGCACGTCAAAAGAGCCCACTGCTTTTTGATGCCAGTGGTAATCCATTGTATGATACCGATTGGCTAAAAGAAGCTACGCAAAATAAATTATCTCAAAACCACCAGCTAGGTTTTTCTGGTGGTGATGCAAAAAATACCTATTCCGTTTCATTGGGCTATCGGGATGACCAGGGGCTTTTATTAACCTCTTACCTAAAGCGTTACTCTGCAAGGTTTACCTTCGATAGTCAAGTAAAAGATTGGTTAAAAGTAGGTGGTACATTGAGTTATACCAATCAGGAAGAAAATATTGTAGATCAGAATGATGCAGTACCTCGCCAAATTGTAGAAGATTTTCCTTTTTTACCCGTGAAATACCCTGACGGTAGTTGGGCTGATAACCGTAATTATCCCAATGCGGAAGGAAGTTTTAGTTCGGTACATCGTTTAACAGATACTCGTTTTATATTAAATACGCAAAATACCCTTGGCAGTATGTATATAAATATTACCTTGGCCAAAGGATTAGAAATGCGTACCGTTTTAGGCGCCAATATACTTACTCAAGGTAATAATCAATCAGTAGGCCGCACGCTGGCAATTAATGAAAAGGGATATGCAAGTGCAAGCAATCGCAGAGAAAGTTTCTGGTCTGTAGAAAATTACCTAACCTATTATAAGCGCTTTGGCGAAGACCATGTAATTACTTTATTGGCAGGGGTTTCTTCTCAGGAAACGAATGCTTTCAGCATGGGAACCAGCATTCAGAATTTTGCCAGCGATTATTTTGGATATAATAATCTGGGTGCAGGCAGTACCAATCCTGGTTATAGTTCTGGTCGTTCCCGCTTTGCTTTCAATTCATTTTTTGGAAGAATTAATTACACCCTGAAGAATAAGTATTTACTTACTGTTACAGGTAGAGATGATGGTAATTCAAGGTTTGGGGCACAGCATAAATATGCCTTCTTCCCTTCTGCGGCATTGGCGTGGAAAGTATCAGAAGAAGATTTTTTAAAGAACAGCAGTGTCATTTCCAACATGAAACTCCGCACTAGCTATGGCTTAACGGGTAATTCAGAAATCCCATCCTATTCTTCTCTTTCTTTATTAAGTTCCAATTATTATGCAATTGTAAATGATGCAAGAGTGGGCGGCACTGGTATCAACCGTTTGGCTAACCCGGATTTAAGGTGGGAAAAAACTGCACAATTTGATGTTGGTGTTGAAGTAGGGTTATTTAATAACCGCATTACCTTCGAAGCTGATTTGTATTATCGTAAAACAACTGATATGCTGCTGGATGCACCTGTGCCAGTTACAAGTGGCTATGCTACCATCAGAAAGAACGTTGGTTCTATGGAGAATAAAGGATTGGAACTTTCTGTAAATACAGTCAATATCGATACGAAAAATTTCTCCTGGAGAACGACGTATAATATTTCGATGAATCGCAATAAAATACTTTCTCTGGCTACACCTTCTGATATTTTCAATGTAGGAGGACCTAATTTTACCAATCCTACTAATATCATTCGTATCGGTCAGGCCGCTGGTTCCTTTTGGGGATTGGTGAGGCTGGGTACCTGGAGCGAAGCAGAAAGAGCAGAAGCAGCGAGTTTTGTTAGCTACCGCAATGGTTTAACCATGTTGCCGGGTGATATCAAATACCTGGATGTAAATGGTGATAAAGCCATTACAGATGCGGATAGAATGATTATAGGAAATGGTAGTCCTAAAGCATGGGGTTCTTTGTTAAATACTTTCACTTACAAAAAAATTGACCTGACTGTTGAATTGCAGTATTCACAGGGCAATGATGTAATGGACATGACTTCACATTCAAGTGAGGACAGGGTTGCGCTTGCAAATAGCTACGCCACAGTTTTAAATGCGTGGACACCTACCCATCAAAATACACCCATTGCAGAAATACGTGATACAAGGGCAGGTTATGTTACCAATGTAGATACACACTGGATAAAGGATGGTTCTTTTATCCGTGGTAGAAATGTATTGTTAGGCTATACTTTTCCAACTTCTGGTAAAAATAAATTAGGCATCAGCAGGTTTAAAGTGTACGGTTCTGTTCAAAATTTCTTTTTAATTACCTCTGCTGGTTTAAAGGGTGATCCCGAAACAACGCCTACCGGGGGTTACGCTGGCGACGGTAACAATGCATTTTCGCAAGGAATGTTTTGGCATGCTTATCCAAAGTCAACCACATTTATGCTAGGCCTGAATATTGGCTTATAATTTATTTATTAATTAAAAAAGATACTTGTATGAAGTTGAATATATTTAAAAAAATGAGCCTGTTGTTTCTCTTTGGAGCAATTGTGCTGGGTACTGGTTGCAAAAAATTGCTTACGGAACAAGATCCATCCAATCTTGCACCAGATAATTTTTATACCATTCCTGAACATGCCGAAGCTGCTATCGCTTCTGTTTATTCCGATACCAGATTTTACGGTGGAGGTGCAGGTATTTTTTCTTCTAACTGGCAATTGTTAGAAGCAATCACTGGTACTTCTACCACAGAAACTGCACAAAATTCAGATCTTAATAACCTCTATTCTTTGGTGTATGATGGCAATACAGGACATATTATTAACTGGTGGCGTGGTTTGTACAAAATTATTGGTCAAACTAATTTATTGTTAGATAAAGTGCCAGGTATTCCATTGATGGATGAAACGCAGCGTACTAAAATTATGGGTGAAGCACACTTTTTGCGTGCCTGGGCCTATTTTTATGCAGTAAGATTATGGGGAGATATTCCATTGGTTACAAAACCGCTGGCATCTCAACCACAGTCTACCGCGGTAAGTGATTTTTATCCTGCCCGTTCAAGTGTCGAAGATGTCTATAAGCTAATTGTCGCAGATCTTCAAACCGCTGAAATTGCTGGTCTGCCATGGATGGATGCAAGCGGTCGTATTTCTACTGCCGCAATTAAAGCACAGTTGGCCAAAGTATATTTAACAATGGCTGGATTTCCCTTAAGTAAAGGAGCGGCATACTATCAATTGGCTGCCGACAAATCGTTGGAAGTAATTAATTATGCCAATGCAAATAGCAGTTCAATTAATCTTTTTAATACTTATGGAGAAGTACACAGCGTAAATACTGAAAATAAAATAGAGCACTTGTTTAGTATCCAATACTTAGCGAGTGTTGCAGGAAATCCGATGGATAATTATTTGCCCAACTTTAAGGCAGTTACCCTTAACGGACAAAGCGGTACGGGTAGTTCGGTGCCTACGCAAGCTTTTTATAATTCTTATGAAGCCGGTGATTTAAGGGCAAAAGATCGCGAAGGTTATTTTTACAGTAATTATTATACCAATGGAGATGGCGCACTATTTTCATTAGGGGCTCCCTATATTTTCAAACACTTTAATATTACTGCATTTGGCACTTTTGGTGTAAGAGGAACAGGTCAAAATAATTTAAATGTTCCGCAGATAAGGTATGCAGAAGTTTTACTGACGTATGCAGAAGCACAAAATGAAATAGGTGGGCCAACCCAGGCAGCATACGATGCTTTTAAAAGAATCAGGGATCGGGCACAACTTACTACACCTGCATTAGGCAGCTATAGCATGGCATCTTTTAGAACAGCTGTTTGGACAGAGCGATGGCATGAACTCTGTTACGAAGGGATTACCTGGTTTGATATGGTGCGGCTGAGAAAAGCTTTCAACGAAACAACGCTGAAATTTGATGAATTTGTAGGGCATGTTAATAAAAGCTCCAATCAGGCATTAAAAGAAAAGCATTTGCTATTGCCTTTGGGCGTACAGGAAATGCTGAATAACCCAAACTTAAAACCACAAAATACTGGTTACTAGTTGACCTGGTAATTTTTTAATAGCAGCGCTTTAAACGTTTTAAATATTTCGCCAGGCATTTACTCCTACCTTTTTTTGAAGGCTAAAAGAGTAGCAAAAGCAAGTATAAAAAATATTTAAAGCGTTGTTTATTATACAAGTCTTATTATCCGTTTATAAAAAAATAATTGTATGCCATTTTGTGCAGTTGTCATTTCCTGAGCCATTTTGTTGCTGATCTTTTATGCAGCAACTTTTAATTATTAAAATTAACAACCTGCAGATAATAGGAACTTTTCCGCAAAATGATTGCCTCATTTTAGTGCCATATATAATTTTATTCGGCTAATGAAATCCTACGACAGAGAGGGGGCACAACGGAGGCTTCCCTGGATAGGTAGAGTTTTTTATTTTGTAAGAGTCATACCGACAGTGGTAAAAATTGCGGTCATTCGGTGTAGAGTTTTGAAGTATTCTTTTTATATACTCTTTTTCTCAAACTAGCCTTTATTTGTTGGCTGGAACTTAAGTCAAATAGGAGTGGTATTTGGATATTTTACAAGGAACAAAAATTACAGATACTTATTGCCCGCAGACAGTATTTTGGAGTAAACGTGGCTGGTGCTATTTTTTTGCAGAAAATCTATAATTGTGAGAATTATAGTTTCTCCAAATTTAATCAAGTCTAATAGGTCCAAATCACCTTTCAACAAGAAGTCTGCGTTTCCATCAATTGATAAAGAAGGTAAAAAATTATCTTTCATATCTCTGCAAACTTCTATTGTAGTTTTAACCTTTACAAAATCTGCATATTGATTTATGAGTTTATGAATTTCCTCTATGTTTGAGAGAGAAAAGAAACGCCTGAATTTTGGTAGTCTTGCAACTTCTAAAAATTCATCAAGTAATTCCTGACTAAAAACCAACATCCTGCAGGGCATCGTATTAAAATCGGTACAACACAAAAAAAGATATACCCCGGCTGTGTAAAAATACTGCTTATAATCAGTAGCAGCAGGTATTTAAAGCCAGTGCGGTTGATTACTTTTGTGCTATCAGCAACACTGCACAACATATCGATTTTAAAAGCCTGTATGAGCAATCATCAGCAGTGGTAGAAGACCAGAAAATACTCATTGCCAACTTCCAGATATTCCTTGCCAACAATCAAATCATTGTAGCTAAGCATGAGGAAATAAATGACCTTCAATCTCAAAAAATAAATTTATTACAGCTACAGGTCCTCGAGTTACAAAAATTTATCTTTAGCGGCAAATAAGAAAAGTTTAAGCTTAACCCTAACAGCAACGAACAGCAGATAGCCTTATTTGAAAACGACAAGCTGGCCGAAGTAGTGGTAGAAAGTACCAGGCATATAAAAGCGCATGATGTAAAACAAACCGTTGTACGGGTAAACCATCCGGGCCGCAAGCCATTGCCGGCACACTTACGCAGGGAAGAAATCATTTTAACACCAGCAGAGGATGTAACAGGCTTAACTCCTGTAGGAGAAGAAGTAACAGAAATATTAGAGTATCAGCAAGGTGAACTATATGTAAAAAAATACATCCGCCCGGAGTATATAAAGCCTACAGCAGATGGCATACAGGCAAAACGTGTAATAGCCCCGTTGCCCAATATGCCCATAGCAAAAAGTTATGTGGGCGCCTCCTTATTATCGCACCTGATGGTAAGTAAATACACCAATGCTATCAAATTAGTAGCTTTTTAGTTCTTCGGTGTCGTTTTGCTAACCATTAACTTTCAGGAAAGTTATAAAGCTTTAAAGCTTACTGCATAAGAATTCCTGCTCCCTTTTTGGAAGGCAATTTTGTTTGCCG
>JANXSK010000066.1 GCA_025352695.1 Ferruginibacter sp.
AATCAATTAATAAATTTTTATTCAAGTGGCTGGGAAGGGCATGAAGCCACAGCAACAGTACCTATAAACTGGAATCAACATTGGCATCACCTGGCAGGCGTTGCAGATGGAACTTATTTTAAATTGTATGTTGATGGCAAACTGGTTGAAAATAAAAAAGGTGAATTACGCAATCCGAAAGGCGAAACCGGTATATCTGACTATTCAAATAACTTATGGAATATTGGCCGCAATGAAAACGCAGTAGATAGGGTTTTTAACGGGTACATAGATGATGTGATGATTTTTAAAAATGCCTTAACACAGGAACAAATTATTGATTTGATGTTACATAATTTTTAAACCATAAACAAAGATACAATCTGGAAAGATTTGATACTTTACCAAATTCCCTTAAAGATAAAACTCAATTTTTTTAGTTTATTGTTGAACTACATAATCGCAACTATTTGTATACTGGTTGTTTTCTTATGCCGGTCCAATGGAATATTTGTTATCATAATTAAGTATATTTTTAAACTAAACCAGTTTGATAAATGGCAAAAATTACTGCATTTTAAAACGGTATCGTATTTCTGTATATCACTTCTTCTTAGCAACGTTTTTAGGCAGCTTGTGCCAGGATAAGTACCTTACGCTTCAGATTAGCTTTTTTAATATTACTAAATTTAATTACCTGCATCTAAACTTAGTTTATACTAAACTAGGGCATCATTGTCAAAACAACTCATGGCTCATTGACAAACATTACTGGGGATAATTGGGAAATAGTTATTTTTTATATTTATCAAACAGTCTTTCTGTGATCTCCTTGATTTCTGTGCTACTCAAAAATTTATCTTTTTCATATTCTTCAAACGTCCGATTGTCACCATTAAGTTTAGCTTCCTTTTCCCAGTTGGATTGTTCTGTTCCCAAAATTATACTAGCCGGAGCATAGCTCATTAACCCGGATAAGAAAAAGAACCAACTCCAAACTGCAAATTGGAAATGTCCAGTTACTAATGTATAAACTATATGTCCCAATACAAATGTTAGTACGTACCCGAGAGAACTCCCAACTGTTTGTGAATTACTAAAGAAAAATAGTGAAAATGGTATCCCAAAAAGAAGCCACCAGTTGTCTTTGTGCCATGCCCATAAGAATATTGTTGATACGATACCGATAATTGCTATCACAGTTAAAATTGTTTTGTTCTGTCTCATGCTACTTGATAATATATTAGGGGCTGCTTAAACCCGACTAGAGTTTGTGAAAACTCCTCTCTTTACATAGTATACATACAATTTGAATAACTTAAATAGACTGTAGTTTTGTATAAATAGCATTTTGCAATTTATACATGGCAACAACCGAACAGCATAAAGCCAAAAGGTATGATCCCCGATCTTTAATAGAAAGGGGATTTTAAATTTTCTTGAAATGTTTATTAAATTCACGTTTTTTTTGGCTATATTATCAAATCTTGTTTATTCGTTTTTTTGTATTTTATTTATTCTTTAAAGGAATTAATTAATTGTTTTGTTGACAGTTTAACAAATTCTTCCATCGTGTCAATTTCAACGAATTCTCTCAATTGTATTTTTTTATTTCCTCTCTTTCCTATGAACTTAAATGTACCAATTTCACATCCACTTTCACAAGGTGTATAATTATACCTATATGTTCCAGCAATTTCATTTGTTTTTACTAAGATTACTTTAAACTCTGCGGAAGCACCCTTTTCTTTATAATCTATTTTTCCAAGTTTTACTGTTTCTTTTTTTTTGTCAACTGTAGTAATCTTATTTGTTGTATACAATACAGAAAGGTTCATATTCACAACTTCTAAAATTATATCAGTATTGGTTAATTCTTTAATTTTTGAGTAGTCGCTGGTTTGCGATTTATTTAGCAATTCGTTAAATAATCCTCTATCTCTAACACTAAAATTTTGTTTCACCATTTCTTTTTCGATTGCGTTATAAAGCACATTTGTAAGGGAGTTGCTAGTTACTCTATCACTGTTGTTTGGAACTCTTAATACAATACTTGGAGTTTTGTTATCCTTAAAAAAGGTTTTTAAATTTGGGTTCGCATAGATGTCATCGGGGGTTTTAGGGAATTTAATAATTTGTTTTCCTGAAGAGCAACTTGCTAGAAATACAATATTCAGGATCGTAAGAGTTAATAAGTAACGCATTGGTTTTGATTTTTATTTTATTAAAATTGTTAAATACAAATTTTGGAGATTATACAGCATAACACACAATTTGGTTAATATGTGAAAGTTTCTTGGTAACATTAACTTCCGGCAATATTTGTAAGTTGTTGATTTTTGCTGTACAAAAAATAGATGAAATCATTAGTTCAATTAAATGTGTTTAGCAAATACAAATCATTTTTTGTATTTCTACAATTTTTAGGATAAACCTTTCCATATTTCACCCACCATTTTGGTAAATAAAATATTGCAAATTAATTAGTGTATTAATTAAAACCGGCATTCATAATATTATTTTTCGCTGTTATGAAGTTTCTAATCAAGGTTTAATTGGTCTAATAACTTAGTATTTGTTTCCATAGTTATGGATGAAGAACTAAAACGGAAATATAATGTCCAAGAATCGAAAGTTCGTTAAAGCTATAAGGTTATAGAGAATATATATATTGTGAATATACTCAATTTTATTCAATTAACTTTTGTATATAATTGTTGAATGAAAAGTTATTCAATATTTATACAAGGTAAAGTAGCATCCCCATGCTATCATTACAAACAAGCACTACAATTTCAGGGTAGATAATTGTTGCCCACAGTTTAATTTACACTCTCATCATTCACCGCATCTGGCACAGGAGTCCTCTCCTATCTCTTCAAGTTACGAATCGTTACCAGCCGCTGTTGCTAATCACGCAATGTATTCTTTATACCGAAGCCTCTTTGTTCACACGAACCAGGAAGTTCAATGTTCATATCATTGAGTGAATTATTAAAGCAATCGTTTGATAAACCCTGATCTTGGGGATCAAGCCGGAAGCCCCACAGACCGGCTAATGATACCTGACTATGCGCC
>JANXSK010000080.1 GCA_025352695.1 Ferruginibacter sp.
TAAGAAGTGGCCTGGTTATTTTTCAGTTTGCTGTGTCAACAGGTTTAATAATTGCAACATTTATAATTTACCAGCAACTGCATTTTATGCAGGATAAAAAATTGGGCTACGATAAAGAACAGGTATTGTATCTGCAGGATGCTTATGTGCTTGGCACTAGCAATATGCAAACTGCTTTTAAACAAGCTTTGTTAAAAGATAGCCGTATTACACATGTAAGCGTTGGATCAGATGTTCCAGGCAATACTGACATGGATGGTACACAAGCGTATTCAAACGACAGAAAAAAAAATGGTGCTGAAATACATATTAATATCTTTCACGTAGATTATGATTACTTGTCAACGTTGGGAATTCCTGTATCCTCGGGGCGAAATTTTTCTAAAGATTTTTCAACTGATTCTTTTGCCGTAGTTATCAATGAAACTGCTGTTAAGGAACTTGGTTGGAATGATACTAACGCAGTGAATAGAACTATTGTAACATCAGGGCAACACTCCTTTAAAGTTATCGGTGTAGTGCCCGATTTTCATTATGCTTCTGTAAAACAAAAAGTTGCTCCTCTTATGATGAAACTTGGTACCAAATATAGGACAGGCCTTATTATTAAAATTAAAACAGCGGATGTGCAGCATTTGCTTGCAACTATCAAAAAGCAATGGGATACATTTAATCCCGGTGCTCCCTTTTCTTTTTATTTCCTGGATAATAAATTTTTATCACTCTATACTTCAGAACAAAAAACAGGGGAGGTATTTACTTTATTTGCAATAGCGGCTATTTTTATCGCTTGCCTTGGCTTGTTTGGCCTTGCTACCTACATGCTGCGGCAACGAACAAAAGAAATAGGTATTCGAAAAGTTTTTGGAGCATCGGTTATGAATGTATTTGTACTGGTTTCAAAGGAATTTCTCTTACTTGTTTTTATTTCATTTCTAATTTCAATTCCCGTAACATGGTGGGGGATGCATAATTGGTTGCAGGAATTTGCATACAGAATTAATGTGCAATGGTGGATTTTTATTTTAGCTGGTGTACTGGCACTAGTTATCGCAATCATAACTGTCAGTTACCAAACCATAAAAGCGGCAATAGCTAATCCGGTAAAGAGTTTACAGGTAGATTGAGGTAACGTATAAATTGAAGTATTCAAATTAACTCCGCCGCGGAGATCGGAGCTTAACATCTAAATGTCAAAACGGCCAAAAACATGATAAAAAATTATTTTAAAATTGCCTGGCGCAACCTGTTAAAAAGTAAATGGTATTCGCTTATAAATATTGGTGGACTGGCAGTAGGTTTGGCAGTGGCCATATTAATAGGCCTTTGGATACACGAGGAACTGACGTTTGACCGCCAGTATAAAAATTATGATCGTATTGCACAGGTAATGCAAAACCAGACTTTTAATGGCGAAACGGGCAGCCAGACAGCCGTGCCCTATTTGCTGGGAGAAGAACTAAAAAAAGATTACGCCAACGACTTTAAAAATGTGTCCATGGCTTCCTGGACATACGACCACAATCTGACAAGCGGTGAAAAGAAGATAACAAAAAGTGGCAATTTTTTTGAACCCCCGGTAATTGAAATGCTATCACTCAAAATGTTGAAAGGCTCAGCTACTTCATTGAATGATAGTAAGTCGGTTATTCTTTCGGCCACTGCGGCTAAAGCAATATTTGGCGAAGCCGATGCGATGGATAAAATATTGAAAATTGACAACCGATTTGAAGTAATGGTAACTGGTATATATGAGGACTTGGCTGATAATTCTACCTTTAATAAGTTGGCATTTATTGCTCCGTGGAAGTTGTTTATTGACAGTTCGCAATGGCCTGAAAAATTGTCTAATCCCTGGCGGGCAAATGCATACCAGGCTTATGTTCAGTTAGCAGACAATGCGGATATGGCAAAAGTATCAGCAAAAATAAAAGATGTAAAACTTAAAAAGGTTACCCCGCAGGATGCAGCTTTTAAACCGATGGTATTTCTTCATCCTATGCGAAAATGGCATTTGTTTTCAGAATTTAAAAACGGCGTTATTACAGGGGGAAGAATTGAATTTGTATGGCTGTTTGGCATCATAGGTTTCTTTGTACTGCTGCTAGCCTGTATCAATTTTATGAACCTAAGTACTGCACGTTCGGAAAAGCGGGCCAAAGAAGTTGGTATAAGAAAAGCCATCGGTTCGCAACGGGGGCAATTGGTGAAACAGTTTTTTTCTGAATCCTTATTAATAGCATTGATTGCATTTATATTTTCCTTGTTGCTTGTTCAACTCACACTGCCTTTTTTTAATGGTATAGCTGATAAAAAAATAACCATCTTATGGAGCAGTCCTTATTTTTGGTTGTCGGGTATTGCATTCACTATTCTTACAGGTTTTGTGGCCGGCAGTTATCCGGCTTTGTACCTGTCATCCTTTCAACCTGTAAAAGTATTGAAAGGTACTTTTTATGCAGGCCGTTTTGCAGCACTTCCCCGTAAGGTATTGGTGGTACTGCAGTTTTCGGTGTCTGTCATTTTAATCATTGGTACCATTGTGGTTTTTAACCAGGTACAATTTACCAAAAATCGTCCTGTTGGATATAGCCGGGATGGATTAATAACAACCTTTGTTGCTACCAATGATATCCACGATCATTTTGATGCGGTACAAACTGAATTAAAAAATTCAGGCGCTGTATCATCCATAGCGGAATCTTCTGGTGGCACTACTGCTGTAAATGAAGTAGACAATGGATTTAACTGGAGTGGCAAAGCGCCTACGGTACAAGGTAATTTCGGCGTTGTTTTTATATCGCAAGAATTTGGAAAAACCATTGGCTGGAGCGTCAAAGAAGGCCGTGATTTTTCAACAGCGTTTGGCACAGATTCAACAGGGATTATTTTGAATGAAACAGCAGCAAAATTTATGGGCCTGAAGCATCCTGTAGGAGAAAACATTCAATGGGATGGGCAGCAGTTTCATGTGATTGGTGTGGTGAAAGATCTTGTAATGCAATCGCCTTACGAACCTGTTTTCAGGACTATTTTTGTTATGGCTTCCGGCACCCAGAATGTGATCAACATCAGGTTAAACCCAGCAATGAGTGCCCACACGGCATTGGCTGCTGTTGAAACAATTTTTAAAAAATACAACCCGGCTCAACCTTTTGAATACAAATTTATTAATGACCAGTATGCACAGAAATTCGGTGATGAAGAACGCATCGGCAAGCTAGCGAGTTTCTTTGCCATTTTAGCCACCTTCATTTCCTGCCTCGGCATTTTTGGCCTGGCCTCCTTTACTGCAGAACAACGCACCAAGGAGATTGGTGTACGTAAAGTGAATGGTGCTTCCGTATTTAACCTGTGGCAATTGCTGTCGAAAGATTTTGTATTGCTGGTATTCATTTCTTTTTTAATTGCCACACCGCTGGCATGGTATGCTATGGATAAATGGCTGGGTAATTATGTTTACCACACACCCATTTCGTGGTGGATTTTTGCGGGTGTTTGTTTTGGTGCATTGCTGATTACATTGATGACGGTGAGTTACCAAAGTATCAGGGCGGCTTTGATGAACCCGGTGAAGAGTTTGAAGAGTGAGTAGAATGCGAAGTCTGTTGGCTGATTTTTTAGAACGGAGCGTTTTTAAAATAAGCGAAGCCTATATTTCTTGAATAGGCGTACAAATAAAA
>JANXSK010000117.1 GCA_025352695.1 Ferruginibacter sp.
CTAACAAAATACCCGTGCCCCTGGATTTAATTTAAATTGCTTTTCAATCGCCACAAATCATTCGCAGCATCTAAAATAAAATGATCTTATAAAAAATTATAATAGAGCGCAACGGGTTTCTTGCTGCACATAAATAATATATTCAAACATTTTTTTAGCTGCATCTATACTAATAGCATGTGTTTCAAGTGGCTGTTGGTTTAGCACTTCACAAAACTCTTTCCAATATGTAATTAAACTACTACCGTAAACTTGGTAATAATGAAAATTTAAATTTAAGTACGTTATCCCTATATTATTTGAAAGTTTTTTTTCTATCACATTTCCTCCTAATGTAGCGCCTTCCAACACATATAAAGCACCTAATATTGCGGCATCATTTTCTGGAATTATTAATTGATGATCAGTATTTTTTTTTTCAGGAATCATCATCTTCAACTCGTCAATATCTGCAATCAATGCATTTATTTTATTGCGTTTTTTGATATTTAATTTACCTGCCAGTTCTGAACTTAAAGAATTAAACAAAAAGTTTTCGCAAGAAGCATATACCAGATAATTGGTAGTAAGTAGTTGTTTATATTGTTGCAGGGTCAATGTACTGTTTATAATTTCATCCACATACATCAGTTGTTCAAGTTTGGAATGGTAAGATGTAGTAGCTTCTTTTAGGGCGGTCTGCAACATTATATGGTTTTGAAATTAATTAATAAAAGCATTTGTCAGGCCACTTCATTTAAAACCTTTCCAATAGTTGCGTAAAGATCAGTTAATTTAAAAGGTTTAAGTAACCAGCCATTAGCTTTAAGTTCTTTTGCAAGGTGTTCTACGTTTGGGTGGGCTGAGTATAATATTAAAGGTAAATTAGCATAAACATCCAAGTGCCGTATTTCAGCAATAATTTCTGTGGCTTTTCTTTGTCCTACATAGTTGTCAATTAGTAAAACATCTGGCTTAAAATCATTTAACACTTCTAAAAGATTCTCTGTGTCATTTTTTACATTTATGAGATATCTATTAGTGAGTGCCATCGCAATAATATCTGCAAAATCACTATCATCTTCTATTATTAATAATTTCTTCATTACTATTATTTTATTGGTGGGTTTAAACAAAGCCAATGACAACAAATTTTTTAAACACAGTTGTGCAAATTTATATATCCTGCTAACCTATAAATATAAACTATTGCTCCAGTTTCAAGAAAATTTTTAATGGCTTACGGGTTTTGAACAGCAGAAAAAAAATTATACCGGTACTATATTTAAATATGGAGTTACTTTTTTTAACAACTCTAAACCTCAATACTCCGGTAAAAATTTAAGCTCTAAGCCTGCCGAAGCACAGGCATTGGTTATAGATGCGTTTTATTTTTCTGCAACTCATGTCTAAAGCCAAGTTTGAAAAAATTCTTTTAGTGATTAACTGGTTCATGTACTTCATTTTAATATCAGCCATAGAAAAACTTCCCCTTTGTTCTGCCGGCACTGACAGGTGATAGGCAGCTTTGGCGATGGATACTGCTGTCATGGCAATATTAAAATGGGTATGTAGCTTTTGTTCGTCTCTTGCCATGCAATCTTCCAACCCTGTGTGCTGTTTGGCATCCCTTATCAAAAATTCTACCTGGAACCGCAGCCCGTAATATTTGCACATCGTCATTTCTGCCATATGCGTATCGGTGCAAATAATAATTTCAGGTTTTTGTTTTTCACCATAAAAAATAAAGGCGGCAAGCACGGTGCGTTTCAGCAGCACACAATAAACAACACCGGCATACACTTTCATTTGTTCATCGCTGTAGCAACAGGGCAGCCTGCGCTTGTCTATATTTTTGATGTCTATTTTTCCATCATACAATTTTTTTCTTCCCTTGCCTGTTTTTTGTTTGCCTTTAAAAATATACATCAGGTTGGCATCACTACGGGCTTTGGTAACAATGTGCAAGCCTTTTTTAAGCAAGGGATTGATAAATTCCTTTTTCATGAAGTAGCCGTCTACTGCAAGATAGCGGGTGACAGACAGTATGTCGCTGATACGCTTTTCAATTACTTCCACATAATGGTTTACCAGCGTCTTCCCTTTTTCTTTTAATTCCTTAGGCGAGGGTGTTTGCACTGCTTCTCCATGCAACGCAGTACCGGCAGCAACATCCGTAAAAGCAAGGCAACCGATCTCTATGCCTTTTAATGCCCTTTGTCTTGTACCACTCCAGAACATACCGAGCCCATATGTTTGTTTGCCGCTCTTGCTGATATAGGAAGGATCGAACACTGCTATTATCTCTTTGCCCCCAAACTGCTTCACAAGCTGAAAATTAAAACTGAACCAGTCAAAGAATTTTTTGAACCCATGGCGGTAACTCTTTTCTGTCATACTACCCCAGCGTTCCATATTAGTAAACACATAACGGCAGTTCATCCCTAGCCACAACTCCACTATGTGGATAATAAATTTGGAGACTGGTTTCTTCACTTCTGTAACTTTACCCAAGGTTGCTTCAACAACCCTTAAGGCATTAGACTGAGTTTTTAGCATACAAAGGTCTAATGCCTTTGTACTTTCTATCCCAATTTAGTTTTCCACTTATCCACATTTAAAA
>JANXSK010000140.1 GCA_025352695.1 Ferruginibacter sp.
GTTCGTATACTGCTTGCCTCCACCGCAGGGGTAAAATTATTAACTGCGACAGCTACAGGCAACTGCTTCGATTCCGTGTAAAGCGTATCAGGGTCAAAATCTATTGTGTCATTCCATATCACAATACCATTGTAAACCTGCATTTTTTGGCAAAAAGATTTAATCTTTCAACGGGAAATATACCGGGTAATTAAGATAAGAAGACACATCAAACTCCTTTACTTCTTTGTTTAAAAAAGTGAGTATAATTTATATTTACTTTTAACTTTAACTGCTATTACTCTTGGGTTCATGGTGATTATTTTAAACTTCTCTGTTAAAATAGCATCAATACAAAAAGCTGGTTTTTAAAATGAATATCAAAAAATGTTACGCATCCTTGCCATGGCAGTTTTTATACTTCTTGCCGCTACCGCAAGGGCAGGCATCGTTTCTGCCAATCTTTGGTTCTACACGGATTGGTTCCTGTTTGATGGCCGGTGAAGGATCGTTGTAATCATTTTCGTTGCTGATGTATTCTGGTCCGCCGGTGCCGGAAGCTGCGCCTGCAAACTCTTCTTTGCGTTGGCGCATTTTGCTCATATCCGTTTTTTGTTCACGGCCTTCTTTGATGTTGGCCGGGTTGGTTTGCTCCATCGGTATGGCGCAATGGCAAAGGAAACTTACGATGTCTTTATTTACCGCATCGTCCATTTGTTTAAAGGCGCTAAAGGCTTCTATCTTATATATTACCAACGGATCTTTTTGTTCGTAGCCTGCGGTTTGCACACTGTGGCGCAGATCGTCCATGGCACGTAAATGTTCTTTCCAGGCATCATCAATTAACGCAAGGGTAATGCTGCGTTCGAGGGCGTTGGGTAGTTCGGTACCTCCACTGGCAATGGTTTTATCTAGGTTGGCAAGGGCCTGAATTTGTTTGCGACCATCCGTAAATGGTACGGCTACATTTTCAATATGATTGCCCTGTTCTTTACGGATATTTTTTATGATGGGTAATGTTTGTGCTGCCACCGACACTACTTTACGGTTGTAATTGCTTTTGGCTTCGTCATATAATTTATCTGTAACCTGTTGTATATTTCCTTTCTCTAATTCTTCTTTGGTGATGTTGGTATCAATACCAAAATTTACAATGGCGGCTAATTTAAAACCATCGTAATCGGCACTTTCCCTGAACGAATTGATGAGGCCATCAGCAACTGAATAAAAAGCATTGTCAAGATCCAACGCTAACCTATCTCCAAACAAAGCATGGTTACGTTTGCTATACACCACGTTGCGTTGCTTGTTCATTACATCATCATATTCCAACAAACGCTTACGAATGCCGAAGTTATTTTCTTCTACTTTTTTTTGAGCTCTTTCAATTGATTTAGAAATCATGCTGTGCTGTATCACTTCACCTTCTTTGTAGCCCATCCTGTCCATAAGGCTGGCAATACGTTCGCTGCCAAACATGCGCATCAGGTCATCTTCCAAACTGGCAAAAAACTGTGTACTACCCGGATCTCCCTGTCTTGCAGAACGGCCTCTGAGCTGTCTGTCCACACGACGGCTCTCGTGTCTTTCTGTACCTACAATAGCCAAGCCACCGGCTTCTTTAACACCTGCCCCAAGTTTAATATCTGTACCACGACCAGCCATATTGGTAGCAATGGTAACAGCACCTGTTAAACCTGCTTCTGCAACTACCTGTGCTTCTTTGGCATGTTGCTTGGCGTTTAATACATTGTGCGGAATATTTTTTTGCTTCAACATCCTGCTCAGTAGTTCACTTATTTCTACTGATGTTGTACCCACTAGTGATGGTCTACCGGCAAGGCGCAAGCGCTCAATTTCATCAATCACCGCTTTGTATTTTTCCCGCTTGGTTTTGTACACCAAATCCTGTTCATCTTTTCTTATGGCAGGTAAATTTGTAGGGATGGTTACCACATCTAATTTATAAATGTCCCACAACTCAGCAGCTTCTGTTTCAGCAGTTCCCGTCATACCACAAAGTTTGTGGTACATCCTGAAATAGTTTTGTAAGGTAACAGTAGCATAGGTTTGTGTAGATGCTTCTATCTTTACATTTTCTTTTGCTTCAATTGCCTGGTGCAATCCATCACTGTACCTTCTTCCATCAAGTATACGGCCTGTTTGTTCATCTACAATTTTAACCGCTTCATCCATTACTACGTACTCGGTATCTTTATCAAATAACGTGTACGCTTTTAATAATTGTTGTACGGTATGTATGCGGTCTGCCTTTTGAGAATATTCATTCAGTAAACCCTCTTTCAGGTGTAATTTTTCTTCGGCAGGTAAATCGCCCTTGTCAATATCATTTAGTTTAACACCAATATCAGGCAAGATAAAAAACTCAGGGTCTTCACCAGATTTTGTAATCAGGTTAATTCCTTTATCTGTTAAATCAACCTGGTTGTTTTTTTCATCAATCTGAAAATACAGTTCTTCATCCACCTTAGGCATTTCCTTTTGCTGGTCTGCCAGGTAATAGTTCTCACTTTTTTGCATTTTTACCCTTATGCCGGGCTCGCTCAAAAATTTAATTAAAGCACCATTTTTTGGTAAACCTCTGTGTGCCCTAAACAAGGATAAGCCGCCATCTTTAGGGTCGTCGTTGCCATCAGCTATTTTTTTCTTTGCATCAATTAAAAATTGGTTTACTGCTTTTCTTTGTGCATCCAGTAATTTTTCAATACGTGGTTTCAGGTCAAAAAACTGTTGGGTATTATCGCTGTGGCCAACTGGTCCGCTAATAATTAAGGGCGTACGGGCATCATCAATCAATACACTATCCACCTCATCTACCATTGCAAAATGATGTTTGCGTTGAACCATTTCATCGGGACTGTGTACCATGTTATCACGCAGGTAATCAAAACCAAATTCGTTGTTGGTGCCATAGGTTATGTCGGCATTGTA
The DNA here is from genome assembly GCA_025352695.1 of Ferruginibacter sp. Taxonomy (GTDB): domain Bacteria; phylum Bacteroidota; class Bacteroidia; order Chitinophagales; family Chitinophagaceae; genus Ferruginibacter. Next base: position 2,932 of record JANXSK010000140.1, read on the forward strand.
TGCTGACCTTCTTGCATCACCATTTGGTTCATGTTTGTCAATACAATCAACAGTAAGTCCCAGCCACTCAAACAGCGGACCGTTCCATTCGCTATCCCGTCTTGCCAGGTAATCATTTACTGTTACAATGTGTACACCTTCTTCACACAATGCATTTAAGTAAGCAGGCAACGTGCTCACCAGCGTTTTACCTTCACCGGTAGCCATTTCCGCAATTTTGCCGCTGTGCAACACCATGCCACCTATTAACTGTACATCATAATGTAACATGTTCCAGGTAACTTCTCCGCCTGCCGCAGTCCAGCTATTACTATAAATAGATTTATCTGTTTCTATGCGAACATACTTTTTTGTAACAGCAAATTTTTTGTCAAGTTCGGTCGCTGTACTTTCAATTGTGGTATTTTCTTTAAAGCGGCGGGCTGTTTCTTTTACCACGGCAAAAGCTTCGGGTAAAATTTGTAACAGTATTTCTTCAATTTTTTTATCCCTGTCTTTTTTTAGGGCATCAATCTGCTGATAGATAACATCTTTTTGATTAATGTCGGCCACAGGTAAATTCTCAGCAGCTGTTTTTTGGGTATTGATCTGTTCGTCAATAGACCCTAAATGTTCCCGGATGCGTTGCTTAAACTCCTGCGTTTTATTGCGCAATGCGTCATTGCTGAGCAATTGGTATTCTGCAAAAAAGCCGTTAATAATAGCCACCTGTGGACTGATCTTTTTGACGTCCTTCTCACTTTTATTGCCACCAAATATTTTTGATAAAAAACCTATCATAAAATTCTTTGTTATTGAGTATGTATAAATAATTAATTCGGGTGTTTTGCAATGTCAAATATGGTGCTTAAATATTTTTAGAGCCAAATTGACAGGGTAGTAAAGGTACATATTAGTTAAGAGTTAACCGTTAGTAGTTGAAACTATGCGCAAGTGCAATTTTTAGGTTTTTGTAATACGTATCTGAGCACTACTTAAATTTAATTGGTGTTCGTTGCAGTGGAATAGCATGGATATTTTTATTTAACTCTTTATAAATGCGTAGCGGAACTATTTTAAACAACTGGGGAGGTATTAGAAAATGCGTCATTAAAATAATCTCATAAATAAAAGTTGGGTTAAATCTTAGGGAGTAATAATATTTTGCTGGTCTTGATTAAAAATAAGATCATAATTAACAAGGTTGGTAATTAAAAAACTTAAACCATTCGCAATAACAGACATTATAAAAGCCCTCTTCCAGCCACATTCTGTAAGTAAATACAAGCCAATCCCTTCACCTATTACAACGGCCATTTCAATCAGGTAAATGTTTATGTCAGTAGATGATTTTAAAATATTCATCAATGGCCACGAAATTAGGTTTATTAATGCCCCATACATCAGTGCAACGGGGCGTTTTCTCTTTTTAAAAAAAAGCATAAAAATGGGTAATTCAATCAAGAGTGTTAGAAGTATATTGAAAGCTAATCCCATTTATTTAGAGTTTGTTGAGCAATTCTTATTGTTGATTGGTAGCAGTTGTTGCAATATTAATATATAAAATATCAGTACATACAATTTTAATTTTCGCTGTAAAATATTTCGCAAGTATAAGTACTTTATTTTTAATGTGGCGCAATCTCCTTTTGATTTTAAAGTCACAATTAGGATTAAGTAGAACGTTCACGGAACAAACATAGGATTTGTTTATAACTAATAATATTAGTAACTTTATTCTAAATTATTTAGTTATGTTTAAAGGTATAAATGCGATTGAATTTAGTAAACGCTTTCAAAGTA
>JANXSK010000141.1 GCA_025352695.1 Ferruginibacter sp.
CAAGCAAGTATTAAATTTAACGAGGTTAATATGCGAAATGCTCGACTTAACCAGGATCGAAGATGACACGCTGCAGTTTAAAATGGAATTATTCAGCCTTAATAATTTACTTGATGAAATAAAAGAAGATATTTTAGTATCCCAGCCTAAATATATAATTGAATTAAACCATGATTTTTCTGCTTTCATATTTGCCGACAGGGATAGGATTGGGCAAGTGCTTGTCAATTTTATAAACAATGGCATTAAATACAGTCCTAAAAGCAACAAGATTAATATACGCATTTATAAAACCGGTAATGATAAAGTAAGTGTAAGTGTAAAAGATTTTGGTATTGGGATAAGTAAAGACGAGCAGCAGAAAATATTTGAACGCTTTTATCGGGTGAATGGCAAGAATGAACAAACTTTTCCTGGCTTTGGGATTGGGTTGTTTATAGCAAGTTCAATTATAGAAAAGCACCATGGCACAATAGTAATTAAAAGCGAAAAAGATAAGGGCTCAGAATTTACTTTTATATTAAATACTGCATTGCCAAATAATTAATAGAATGCAAAAGCCAAAAATTCTCATTATTGATGATGACCCTGATATAGGAATGATAATGAAAATGATGCTTAAGTCTAAGGGCTATGATGTAAGCATACTCTCCAATCCTTATTTTATTGAAGAAGAAATCAGCAACCATCCCTATAATTTAATTTTTATGGATATGTTGCTTTCGGGAAGAAATGGTATAGATATCTGTGAAGCTTTAAAAAGAAATGTTGCAATGGCAACTATTCCTTTAATAATGATGTCTGCTCATCCCGATGCAATGAATATTTGCTTAAAAGCAGGAGCAAATGATTTTGTTGCTAAACCCTTTGAAGTAAAAAAACTGCTTTTAAAAGTGGCAGAAATATTAAAAGATGTTAAAGAGTAAAACTGACTGGCAATACTTAATAACCTCATTTAGATATATTAATCCACAGGATAATTAGTATATAAAAAGCATTTAAAACTATCTGTTGCAGGCAAATAACCTATACTGCTATTTATCTACAGTAAAGCTGATACCAGTATAATTCTCTAAGGCAAATTATTGAATAAATATTTTTTGAACTGCGGTTATAGTGTTACCTGTTAACCTAACCATATATGCACCCGCAGATAATTTATTAACCGGTATTTTTATATTACCTGTTTGCCCAACAATATTTTTTTGAAGAATAATATTTCCGTTAATGCTTATTACCTCAATTGTATTGTAAGCAAGGTTTGGCAAGTTAACATTCAATACGCCATTATTTATAAAAGAGGGTACTACAATTTTTTTTGAAGTATTGTTGAGAAGCACTTTTATAACTGCTGAATATTTAAAACTACCATCATTGTTTATAATTTTTAAACGATAAAAAACAGGCCCTTCATAAGTATAGTTATGTTTAAAATTATATACAAAAGACGTGGTACTATTATGTGGCAATACCGTCCCTGCATTCATAAATGAATTTCCAATTAAGCTATATTCTATATCAAAATGTTTTATATTTTCTTCCCTTAAAGTTTTCCAGTTTAATGCAACCCCGGCATTGGCTGCTGTTGCGTTAAAATCTGCTAATATTACTGGAACTACGCCCGTAGTAACTACCCGGTAAACGCTATTACCAGTTAGTGAGACAACAAAGGCCTCTCCTGCTTCCGTTTCACCAAAATCTACAATACCTGTAGGTGAAAGAATTTGTGTAGTTGTATTCCATCCTCCTGCTCCATTTGAAATAGTAAGGTAAAAAGTACCCGAATAAAAGTCGGCACTAATATTATAACCTTGCAAAGATGGGTAACCTGCTCCCCGATAAACAATACCTCCCGTAACGGCAGCTAAAGGATTTTGCGTTGGATAAGTTAACACGGGAAAAACATAATTTGCTATTGAACCACACCCAGAAGGATTGTAGGTATTATTTCCTTCGTAGCAACGCCATCCATAATTACCAGCCAAAGTATTGGCAGCTGCACGAAAATTAATTTCTTCAAAACTATCCTGTCCTACATCACCAATCCACATATCCTGCGTTTGCCTGTCAAAACTCCAGCGAAATGGATTGCGCAAACCAAGTGCAAATATTTCATTACCAAAAGGATTACCTGAGGGGATAGTATAAAAAGGGGCAAGAGCGGCAGTATTTACATTAAGTCGCAAAATTTTACCAAGTAGTAAACTTGTATTTTGTGCATTGTTAAGGACATCTCCGCCTCCGCCTCCATCGCCTGTAGAAGCATACAAATATCCGTCAGTTCCAAAATGAAGTTCACCGCCATTATGATTTGAATTAGTGGGATGCGGTATCGTAATAACAATCACTTTCGAAGCAGGGTCAGCCATATTAGGATCACTGCTAACATGGTATCTTGCAATTTCAAGATCACCAATTGTATTGGTATAATACACATAAAATAAACCGTTGTTTTGATAATCCGGATGAAAAACCATGCTCAGCAAACCTCTTTCGCCACCCACGTTTACATTGGACACTGTAAGAAATACACCTAAAAAATTAAAAGCAGCATTGTACGCTCTGATGGTAGCTCCCTGTTGTACAATAAAAATGCGGTTGCTCCCATCTCCTGCATGTACAAATTGTATGGGCGAACTGAGTCCTGAAACTATAACTGGATTTAAAGCCAAAAAAGGCTGCGCCAAAATATTTTTGCTTAAAGCGATATACAAAATTAATACAAATAGCCTGGTAAATAAATTGGTGTTAAGTATTGAGCTTTTAGCGTTTGGCATGGTGTATAATTTAAAAAATGATAAATTAAAAATTACAAATCATATGCCGAAATAATCTATTACAATCGAAACAGTTTGATGATAAAAATTATTGAATGATTGTGAACTACTAAAATTGAACGGTAGTTATCAGGGATAGAGAATACTAAATTTTAAATTTTACACACCGTTGTACGAAGGTCTAAAAATTAAAAAAAGCTATAGTAGTATGTATTTAGTTCGCAAAATTGACTGTCCATTAACTACCTTAAAATATAACTTAAAAGTAAAATAAAAAAGAAGATGCTCAATTGCAAGCCATCGAAAAAATAAATATTTTCCACTACTTAAAACTTAATAAGAGGTGTTATAAAATGGATATTTTACAACACCTGCCTACATGATTGTAAGCCTTTAATTGTATAGAAGATTAAATTTTAAACCCTCATTGCATCATACGAGTTAGGCGCAGTGCTCCATTAATATTGTGGCATCGCTGTCTGGCAGATACTTTTATCAAACAATATAATTTTTCTTTTACGTAATACTTTTAATAATCGCCATTACATCTTCATCACCCAAACCTTCCCGTTCAGCTTTTTCATAACTATCAAATAAAGGTTGGATCAACGGCGTATGCAGGCCGGCTTCTTTAGCCAATCTTAAATCCTTTACCAGGTGTTTTAGTGCAAATGCTGCCGGATAATTATTATTTAAAATAGAAGGAGCTTTTAGTTTTGTGATGCCATTACCACAAGCGCCCTCATTAATAATAGTGAGCATATCCTGTTTACTAACACCATTTTTTTCTGCAAATAAAACCGTTTCTGCTAACCCTTGTAAATTTAAACCAAGCAGGTAATTAATGGCTAGTTTAGCCGAACTGCCAACTCCTGCGGCACCTAAATAAATAGCGTATTTCCCCAACACATCAAAAATAGGTTTTGCTTTTTTATAACTCTCATCAGTACCGGCTACCAAAATAATCAAGGTGCCTTCCTGCGCCGGTTTAACGCTTCCTGAAACAGGGGCTTCTAAAAAACTTATTTGCATTTTATTGCAACGCTCCGATAAATAACAAGAGGTTGCAGGAGCTACCGTACTCATATCAATAATTAATTTACCCGGGTTGGAGGAACATAACAAGCCTGAGTCTCCATCAAAAATTTCTTTTACTGCTGCATCATTTGATACCATTGTAAATATTATGTCGCAGGAATTAATCAGATCTTGTGGACTATTGGCGCTTAAAGCACCTGCAGCTGTTAAGGCATTTTCCTTTTCTTTGGTACGATTAAAAACAGTTAGTTCGAACCCTGCTTTTAATAAATTTGTTGCCATAGGATTGCCCATGTTACCAAGGCCTATCCATCCTACTTTTATTTGATTTGTCATTTTTTATATTGATTTAGGCAAAATGTTTTTAAGCCTGTTATTTCTTTTGCCAGGGTTAATCTTTACTTGCGGCATCTGCAGTTATAAACGGTACAGATTGGCCGCCATTATTTTTGTACCCCCATTAATTTTGTTATCAATTTTGCTACCCAAAAGCATGAATGCTCGGGCTGCATCAATCGCTACAAAATGAATGCCCTTTTATTTACCTGGCTTAGATGGCCTTACTTCAATCTTGCTAGGCAATGTACGTGGGTTCATGTGTAAAAGGTCTGCTACCATCTGTCCAATATCTTCCGGTTGTATCTTCCAGGCATCGGCCTCGTTGGGTGTATGGTTATTAAAATGTGTAGCCACAGATCCAGGCATAATTGTAGTAACCTTTATACCGTATTTTCTTAAATCGAGCATAATAGCCTGCGTAAAACCTACCAATCCAAATTTACTGGCGTTGTAAGCGGCGGCAGTCTCAAAAAAATTGGCACCTGCAAGACTTGCGATCGTTATGATATATCCTTCAGTTTGTTTTAAAGGATCGATAGAAGCCTTCACGCTATTAAAAACACCAGTCAGGTTGGTATCAATCGTCTCTTTCCATTCTTTCTCCGTTAGTAAATCTATTGGCGCAAAATGGCCCACACCTGCATTAGCAACCAACACATCCAATTTTCCAAAATGAGATATTACAGCTTTTACGGCTGCTGTTTCGGAAACAAGCGAACTTACCTCCGACTCTATGGCCAACACCATAGATGCATCTGTACTAAGCAATGCAGCGGCCTGTTTTGCAGCAGCCAATGTGCGGCTGCTGATAGCCACCTTCATGCCGTGTGCCAATAACGCATTAGCTACACCAAAGCCAATGCCCTTACTTCCCCCGGTTATATAAACTACTTTATTTGTCAGGTTATTTGTCATAATATAAAATTTTAATTGAAGATTATTAATAGTTTTGTAAAGATACAAACAATGAAAGGACGGTATAGTTTACCACAGTTAATAGGTTTTCTGCAACATGCAAGTTTTGTTACTAAAAGGAATTACAGCAGCTTGGATCAACTTCATTTTGATGGCTTATTAAGCAAATTAATATTCCATGATTTCAATCTAACTAAAATCCATCGGCTTACAATTTGATTGTAAGGATATGTATCCCGCTGATACTATATACTTACCCGCTAATATAATTTTTTGCCTTCCTAATGCGTATCATCAAAGCGGGAATTTTTAATCCGCTTATTGAATATAAAAATTAAAATAGCCTGTTTTACCTTTATAACGCATCGGGTAAAAGAGACCGCTGTACTAAAACGATTTTTTCCTGAAAGCGCAGCTCATCACTTTAAAGCCAATTGCAAACGAACGTTGTCTGAATAGAATTAAAATATTGAATCCTACACAAAATACTTATATTTAAATAGCTAACTACAACAGGTATAATAACGATTATAAAAGCTCCATCATTTATAAAAACAAACATGAAAAATCAATTTTCAAAACCCATTATTGTAAAAGTATGCTTTGTTATGGTACTCTTTTTTGTAACAATCCTTACAGTAAATGGGCAGGCAACAGCCCCATTGTTTCAATCGGCGCCAGCCAATGTACAATCTGTTTGGGTAAGTCCCGAAAATCCTACAGGAGAAAAAGGAAAAGGCGGATTAACAAATAAAGGTGCAAAAGGGAATGCATTTTTTATTATAGCTCCAAACGAAACAAAATCAATTCTGGATATAAAAGGTGCAGGAATCATCAACCGAATGTGGTTAAGTGGCACTATTGGCATTAATGCGGAACAGCGCCGTGCTGTTCGAATTGACATGTATTGGGACGGTGCAAAAAAACCAGCTGTTTCTGCTCCCATTGGCGATTTCTTTGGTATAGCTCATGGTCTAATTGCCCGTTATGATAATGAATTATTTTCCAGTCCCGAAGCCCGTTCATTCAATTTTACAATTCCAATGCCTTACCGGAAATCGGCATATATAACTATTACCAATGAATCAACTACCGAATTGTGGCTTTGGTACGATATCAATTTATTAAAAATGGATAAGGTACCAAAGGATGCCCTGTATTTTCATACCTTTTGGAACCGCAATAGCAAAACAACAAGGGGCGAAGATTATGTGATACTGCCTAAGGTAGAAGGCAACGGACGGTACATTGGTACCAATATCGGAGTAATTGGAGATTCATTATACCGGGGTTCCTGGTTTGGGGAGGGAGAAATTAAAATTTACCTGGATGGGGATGAAAAAAATCCATCGCTTGTTGGTACTGGAACTGAAGATTATATTGGTACTGGCTGGGGACAAGGGGAATTTGCATTTCGGTATTTGGGTTCTACTATCGCATCTAAAGAAAATGATGTGTATGCATTTTACCGCTATCACATTCCTGATCCAGTATATTTTCATAAAAACTGTAAAGTAACCATTCAGCAAATTGGCAACGCAGATAAAAATTACCTATTAAAAATGAAAGCCAAAGGTGTAATCATTATTCCGGTTTGGATGCTTGCAAAAGATGAAAATAAGACAATACAGCGCCGTTTATTGGATGAAAACAATCCACCTAAATTGGAAGACGAAAATTTTCCTGTTACTTCAACTCATTTCTTAAGGGATGATGATGTTTGTGCTACAGCCTATTTTTACCTCGATAAACCAGCCAGTAATTTGCCTGAACTGCCTGTGTTACAAGTACGCCTTAAAGATTTAAAAAACACTGTCTGGGATAAATTGAAGTTGAAAAATTAGACTGCTAGTTTAGCCCAAGCCGCATATGGTGCAACTATATTTCTACACAGTTTTTTAGACAACGTTTAAAAAAGTATTATTCAAATATGCCTGTTATAATGGGATACAACGCTATTGTAAGTACAAACAAAACCCTGCCATCATTCATTGCTTTATCTGCATATAACATTTGTGTAGTTTGAAATTTATCATCGCTGCAATTGATACAGCCTAAAATTATATCTGCATTTTTAAAATCAACTTTACCTGTCGATTCCGAAAAAATCAACCCAGGATTTGGGGCATCTCCGCCATTAAACGCAATGTTTTTTTCGTTTAACAATCTCAACTCCATTAAAGGCATGCCTGCATGAACCCCACTTTTCAGTGTCCAGCTATTTTCTGCAATAAGCTTATCATACTCTTGCTGGCTTTTTAATTTATGCTGACCACCAAATAAAAGATTATCAATTTTTCGTCTGTTAAGTCCATCTTTCCAAACAAAAATAACCTGCAACTTGGTATTAATAAACAATACAGAACAATTTACAATATCATTCTTTGCAAAATAATACACATCTTTTTTTACATTCTTTGCTCCAAAAAAATAAACCAGGTATTCATGAGAGCTAAATTCCAGTAAATCCTCGGCAAAATGTAAATTGCTGCTAATAGGCAGTGTTTTTTTAAACAATGTAATTGAATACCAGGCTGTACTGTCCACTTTTGTTATGGATGCTGTAGCTGTATAATCCTCATGCTGGTATAAATAAATTGTAGTTGCAACCGTACTATCTTTTTCGTATTCACAATAAAAACCTTCCTTTTTTAATGATGCAATTATACTAGTGTATTCTGCTGCAGAAGTAGTTTCGTAAGTGAATGTATACGTTTCTTTAAGCACCGACCTAAGGCATTTTCTACTTACAGAATCTATTTGCTTTTTTTTACTGTTTCTTATAACAGGTCGGTATAAATAGGTTTTAACGATTGTATCACCAAAAAACTCAGTTGCTACTGTATAATATCTTTTATTTGATAACTGACTTTCTAACTTAGGCACTGATAAAGACAGCAAATTAAGCAGTTTGTCAGCAGAAAGTTCCTGACACCTTGCCCCGGTAGTAAGTGCTATCCAGATGAATAGAAGTAAAATTTTTTTCATTGGTATTGCTGCATGACTTTAGCTGACAGGTAAAAGCCACATTTTATATATTGGATGAGTTAAATAAAATTTTAATAAATAAGTATTTACCAACAAAAATATAAAAAAAAGATAAACGGTTTAATATTATAAAAGCATTTCAAAAATCCGGCATTGGTATTTTTCTATTCAGTCGGCATACATTATCAACATAGTTAAGCAAATAATTATTGTCCGGGCAAAGAAGCTATGTGAAAAATCCTTGCATCGCCCTCTTGTACTTTATTCCTTTTTTGTGCTTATACATTTTCAATCGCTTCCTTTTATAAATAATAAAAAATGGCTACAAGAAAACAGTATAAAAATCACCCCGGCAATAGGTTGAATGTATTATGTATTCATTTATTGCTTATTACAACAAGCTGCAGAAAGTGCCTTCAAAGACAGCGTTGCGGAGATGCAGGAATAAAAAATTTCGGTTAAGAATATTAAATACTTTATGGAGTTAAACTTTCCTTTCCAATATAACATACTTAATATTTTTCCTGTCATATGTATAGGTGATATGTACCCTACCATCCTTTGCCTGTATAATTGCAGGGTAACTAAATTCTTTCTTTATGCCATTTTCAAGTGTTAAAATATCTAACCAATTTGTTCCATCTTTTGAAACGGCCACGTGTAATTTTTCCCGTCCATCATTCCATTCCTTACCTGTACTAGTTGGGTTATAGACAATTAATTGTTCCCCACTTTTTAAAGTAACAGCATCCGTTCCTGAATTTGGATTTAATAGTGCTGTTGCTGATAATTTCCCCCAGGTATTGCCATTGTCCCCAGACCAACTTTGTACGACAACTCCTTGCTTACTACGACAAAGTATTTGTAATTTCCCCCCTCCATAATCTAAAATACTAGGTTGAATTATATCAAATCCTGTTGTGTCGATTGCTATCTTTTGCCAAGTCGCTCCATTGTCATTTGATCTTTCAATATGAGCAGTCCATCTATCTTTTATTTCTACGCTTGAAGGAGACAGTATTGTTCCGTCTGCCAATAAAAAAGGTTTGTTTTTAATCGGGCCTAAAATACCTTCTGGAAGCCTGACAGGCGCAGACCAGGTTTTTCCTTCATCGGCAGATGTTAACATCATTCCCCACCATAATTCCGGCGTAGGACCAACTTTATAAAACAATATCAGTTTTTTATTTTGTGCCATAAACAATACAGGGTTCCAACAAGGATAACGAAGCGAATCATTGATAATACCAGTAGCTATGATAGAAGGTTTATTCCATGCACTTTTTGCATTTACAGCAGTCCATATACAAACATCCTTTGCACCCTCGTCGGCACCACCAAACCATGCTGCCATCAATTTTCCCGAAGAAAGTTCTACAATGGTAGAAGCATGGCACTGCTTAAATGGAGGATTACTAACAACCAATTGCTTATGTACCAGCTTCCATTGATTTTGTGCCCATAAACAAGGAGCACACATTAATAATATCAGGAGCATTACCGTTGTTATTTTCATGTTTTTTGTGTCTTATTTTTTGTTAAGATACGGCTTTGTTATTGTCTTTCACTTTTCAATTAAAATAACCTACGCATTGGTGTACCTTCCCAGCAATACCTCCTCCAAAGCCTGTATATGAGTAAGGAACTTTTCGTTTTACAAAGCTCCCTTTCATGGTGCCGATTCCTGCAACTTCTGCTGGTTATAAATTTAAAATAATTTGTGCAGAAACATCGCCGGGGAAGTTTTATGAAGGAGAAATCGGAGTTAAGGAAGTTTTTTATTTTGTTAAGTAACACCAAGGGCAAAAGAAAGTTTAGTGAAACGACTTTCGCTAAACTTCTTTCTAAATCAACAATGTAATAGGTTACAGACGATTTTATCAACTATTTTTCAAACTATACCCTTTTTACTTTTTTAAAATTTCTGTATACAGTTATTATTAGTACGGGCATCGTAATTGTAAACGCCCAATACCATTGTTCATCCACTAGATAGGCCGTTTTTAAAATAATTACATTCAAAAATAAAAAGATTAAAAATGTCAGTTGATTAATAGAAACTTCTTGTTCGCTTTGAGATCTATCAATTGATTTTATCTGATGCATAAAATATATTTTGCGTAACATTTTACAGGAAAGCTAAACTTTTAACTGTCTATGAAATTAATAGCAGCTGTAGTTGATAGCCTCCTGATATTTATTACAGGTTTAAAATATTGAAATTTTAGTGTTACTATGTCAGGTATTGCAAACCTTAATTTCTGGTATTTTCTTTTGCACTAATATTGGTATCTATAAAAAAATACCGATTAGTTTTTAGAAAGCAATCTCGATAGAAATATACGCAGCACATTATTGCATAGCTAACACAACACTAAAATAAAAATGAAAAAATAAATAGAGAAACCCCTTTGCCGGTGAAAACTTGCTAAGCAGGGGAAAAAGTTTTAAAGGCCTTGTAGGAAGAAAAATAATATAACTCAGAAACAAAAGGTAAAAATTCTGTGAATGAGCAGGTATAAAAATCTCTTGTGTCAAGTATAAGAAAATACTGACGGATTGAAACTAGCCAATATAAAATAACACCTTTCATAATTCGAATTTAAACAAAAAATATTTGCCGTTCTAAAATTTATTTTTCATGTCAGGAGTCCTGTAACTTCTGCTGGTTATAAGTTTAAAATAATTTGCGCAGAGGCATCACTTTAGAAATTTTATAAAGGAAGAAGCGGAGTGGAAAAAAGTAATAAAAGAAAAAAATTTGGGTGATGAAAACCACACCCAGTAAGGAAGCAAAATCGACCTTCTTTACATCGTGACAGGTTTTATTGATGTACTGTATTCAACGTCGGAGTTTTACCAAAGTAGCCAAATTATTTTTAGTATATGCTATAAAAAAAACGCCGGTAAGGTAAATGTTGCCTTCAATACGAAGCATTGTTCAGCGCAAAAATTAATCCACTGTATTTAAAATAAAGATCGTCATTGTTTTTGGGCCGTGTGCACCCAATACCAGCGACTGTTCTATATCTGCAGTTTTGGATGGCCCGGCAATAAAAGTTCCAAAACCATAGGATGTACCTGCAATTTTATCATAGGCTTCCTGCAAAGTAGCAACAATATCTTGTTTGTTAATAACAGCCACGAGGTGCTGACAAATAAAGGGTAAAACTCTTTCCTGCAGTATGGCTTCTGTTACCCAAACCGCTCCATTTTCAGCTACTCCAAAATGAGCGTTGATGATGGCTATATCTACATTATCCAGTTTATGCGGATCATCGTTTTGAGTATATATTTCTGCATACTCAGCAAATGCATTCACAACAGTAATAATTCTTCCTGCATCTTTAAACTGTATTTTCAATGCCTCGATGATGGCCGCAATATTATTTACTTCCTGCACAGTTCCGCCAATGGACTGCAATACCATTTTATATTTCTCCACCACATTTGTAAAGGGTTGCGTAAAATATTCAATATGCGGCATGGGGGTTAATGCTGGCTGGTTATTTTTTATGGCCGATAATATCTTTTCTCTGCTACTCATTGATAAGGATAAAATTTATTTTCTGTTTTTTGCATACCATTCTCCAAAAGATTGTTTGGGCGATGAAGGCAAATCCCTTTGCTTATACCAGGGATTGAATTTATTATTTACCATAAAAGGGAGATTTTTAATCACCCATCTGCCCAACTTGCCTGCAAGTTTATAGATACCAGGACTAGATAATGTTACAGCCATACCTTTCATCGCTATTTTTTTAGCCGTTGGGGCATAACCTTCCTTTACCAATACCTGTCGCCATTTGTATAACTGCTGGTGAATATCAATTTTTACCGGACACACATTGGTGCAGGAACCACATAAGGTAGAAGCAAACGGCAGATCTGCATATTGCTTCATATCAAGATTGGGCGCCAGTATAGAACCGATTGGCCCTGCAATAGCAGTATGATAACTATGTCCGCCGCTGCGTCTGTAAACCGGACAGGTATTGAAGCATGCCGCACACCGAATACACTTTAAGGAGCTGCGAAAATCATCTCTTCCCAATTGGCGGCTTCTGCCATTATCAACAATTACAATGTGTAACTGCTGCCCTTTTCGGGGTTGTTTAAAATGACTGCTATAAGTAGTAATAGGCTGTCCAGTAGCACTTCTTGTAAGAATACGCAGGAATACGCCAAGGTGTTTTTGAAGGGGTATAATTTTTTCTATTCCCATACAGGCAATGTGTACATCTGCCAGGTGAGCACCCATATCGGCGTTGCCTTCATTGGTGCAAACTACAAATTCGCCGGTTTCTGCAATTGCAAAATTTACACCGGTAATGGCTGCACGGCGGGTTAAAAATTTTTCTCTTAAATGGTCTCTTGCTGCTGCTGTTAAAAATTGGGGATCAGCATTTCCTTTTGGTGTGCCAAGGTATTGATGAAACAATTCGCCAATTTCTTCTTTCTTCCAGTGGATACAGGGTAATACAATATGGCTTGGCGCTTCATCTGCTAGTTGTACAATTCGCTCTCCTAAATCTGTATCTACCACATCAATACCTACCTGTTTTAAATAATCATTCAAATGACATTCTTCTGTGAGCATAGATTTGCTTTTCACAATTCTTGATATCTCATTTTGTTGCAATATGGAATGTATAAGTTGGTTATGTTCATTATCATCCGCAGCCCAATGAACGGTAATACCATTTTGTTGTGCATTCTTTTCAAACTGCAGCAAGTATGCATTTAAGTTAGAGAGGACATTGTTTTTTATTTGAGAGGCTGTTTCTCTTAATGCTTCCCACTCTGGCAAAATGTGTACGGCCTTATCCCGTTTTTGGCGAACGAACCACAATGTTTCATCATGCCAGTTAACCCTTGGTTCATCTACATTAAATGTAGCTGCAAGTGTTGCATGATCTTTGTTATTATGTTGCATTTATAGCTTTGTTTAGGCGTAATTGATCTTGCGTTTTTTCACCGCACCCTACTTTGGAAGAGAGCGGTACTTCTGTACCTTAATAAAGAGCTCTTCTTCCATTGCTTCGTTTGTTAATTAATAAAAAACAGTTTTGTGGCTATTCGCTATTGGCTGCTTTATAATTATTATTCAATATTATCATTTTTCTCAGAGCCTGCATTTCTTTGTTCCTCAATGCTAATATGTACAAGCGTGCGACGCCACTACTGCTTCACAAAATAGCTACTGCCCGGTACAAAAATATTTAATTATCATTCGATATTCATAACTAAGCCAACACTCCTAACTTATAACTTATAACTAACTAAACCCCGTTCAATATCTCCGCAATGTGCTTAACCTGAACGGTACTTTTTTGTCTTTTTAAAATACCTTCCATATGCATAAGACAACTCATATCTGCGGCGGTTATAAACTCGGCCCCATTGTGCAAATGGTCTGCTACTCTATCTTTTCCCATCTTTGCACTTACCGCTTCTTCTGTCACACAAAATGTTCCTCCAAATCCACAACATTCATCCGGTCTGTTTAATTCAATCAATTCGAGCCCTTTTACCAGTTGCAATAGTTTGCCTGGCTTGGAAAAAGGAGCTGCTACCAACTCACTCATCTGCGCTATTTTTAATCCCCGCTGACCATGACAACTCTGGTGCATGCCAACTTTATAAGGAAATGTTGCCTCCAGTTTTTCAACTTTCAACACATCCACCATAAACTCTGTTAGCTCATATACTTTTTTTCGAATTTTAATTGCAGTGGCTTCGTTGTGTTCATCGTGCAAATGCTCTTTGATGTGGAGGGTACAACTTCCCGATGGACAAACGATGTAATCGAACGCAGCAAAGTTTTTTATAAAAAGTTCATTGCAACCTTTTGTAAGCGGTTCAAAACCTGAGTTTGCCATTGGCTGACCGCAACAGGTTTGGTTGGCCGGATATACAACCGCCACACCAAGCTTCTCCAGCACTTGCAATGTTGCGATGGCAACCTGCGGATAAAACTGATCAACATAACAGGGTATAAAAAGACCTACGGTCATAAATGAGTTTCTTTTGAAAATGTATACAATTTTAGTTCAATTATATCGGATGGCAATGGCTTGCTGTTCCAATGCTGGTGCATAGCAAGTGCGGCACCTAAAGCCGAAGCCTGCGCTACCGCAGCAGCGTACACTTCAATACCAGCAAATGCCTGCGCCAATAAATGCATATAAATAAGATTTTGACTAAATCCTCCATCAACAAAAATTCTTTTAACAGCAGTACCAGTTAAAACAAGTTTTGTAGATTTGATTTGCTGTTCAATTATATCTGTAATTAATTGATGATAGGCTGCCTCATAACTTACAAATACATTTAAATTCCTTTTGGTAAAATTTGACTGCTGCACCATGGCACCTGCCACTTGACTTGTCATTATTTTTTTTACAGTTTTTACTTGATTGCAAAGCTGCGGATTAAATAAAACCGTAGCAAAGTAATTTTGTGGTTTATTAAAATGATCTGCTAATAGTTTTGTTTGCTGTTCGTGTTCGTAACCAGCAAATAAGCGGGAAGCTTTTACCGGCTTGCCTAAATAAGAAAGGAAACACAAACTATCCTGGTGAAGTTCGTAATCAGTTAAAGGAGTATGATTAAAAGGATTTAGACTAATGCACCAGGTACCGGTGGATAATAAAATAAATGGCTCCTTAAATGCTGCCAGGTAAGGTATTAATGCTGCAGAACTATCATGTAAACCAACACCCACGGGAACAGTTTCGTTTACATAACCTGCTATCGCCTCACAGTTAAGCATGGGTGCTAATTTGGTATCGATACCTTCTTTTTTAACCCAACGATGGTATTGGTTAATTTTAAAATCCCACAAATTTGTATGGCAACCAATGCTGGTAATATCAGAATATAATTTATTGGTAAGAATAAAACTTAAATATTGCGGCAGGTGAAGTGCATATTTAATTCGATTAAATTCTACAGATTTTTGGTATTTTAAACGGTACAATTGCATCCCCGAATTAAGGTTACCCAATACAGGTGAAGCTGTTTGTTTGGCAACCTTACTTTCTCCGCCATATGTATCATAAAATTGTTTTTGTAATAGAGGCGGATATGGTTTTAGATAATTGTACAAAGGAAGAAAAACTTTCAGTGCATCATCGAGGTAAACAAAACTAGCTCCATAACCAGAGAAGTTTACAGTTTGTACTGTAAAGTTTTCGTTGTGCAGTATGTTGTTAAAAGAATCTTTTACCCACTGTGTTAAAGCCTCCACATCTTCGCAAAGAAAACCTTCTTCATCTGTTGTTTCTGCAAACTGCTGGCTCAGTTCATGCACAAGCTTATATTGTTCATTGAATAACAATAATTTTTTATTGGTTTTACCTACATCGAAAATGGCTATTACATTTTGTTTGCTCATGACTTCCTCAATATCTATTTAATCATTTGATGAAAGGTACAAGATTAACCTGCGTTGGCGAACACCGCTATCGTTTTTTATTTCCATAAAATAAAAAGGGAAAAGTAACTTTTTTACAATCCCGTTGCCACGGTCTTCAATCCCCGTTGCTTAATCAATGTCTCTCTTATTTTTTCATTTCTATAAACACCCAGCGGATTCAATGCTGCGCCGCTTCTTAACCTTGCTTCAGCAACCAATGCACGGGTATCGGTGCGAAAAGCCTGCTGCAATATTTCCTGTGCTGTTACTACATCATTGTTGTTTTGCGCCTCTTGCAGTTTTGTTCTATCAACCAGTAATGCCTGTGCATATGTAATCATGATGGCTTCTACGGATTGCAACAAATCTTCTAAAGGATCCTTTACATTGTGCGATGCATCAATCATCCAGCCAATACCATTTGCATGGTTCATGCCTTTGGCATCCATACCTTCAACGAGTTCGTTAAAAATTAAAAAGAGCTGGTATGGTTTGATGCTACCCACCGTTAAATCATCATCGCCGTATTTTGAATCATTAAAATGGAAGCCGCCTAATTTACCTTCCATCAACAACAGCGAAACAATTTGCTCAATATTGGCATTTGGCAAATGATGCCCCAGATCAACCAGCGTAAATGCCTTTGGCCCAAGCTTATTTACGTAAGTAAATGATTGTCCCCAATCCCCCACTGTGGTAGAATAAAAATTGGGTTCGAAAGCCTTATATTCTAAAAACATTTTCCAGTCATTGGGCAAGGCTGCATAAATTTCTTCCAGGCTTTCCAATGTATTTTGAAAAGCAGTTCTAAAATTTAACTGGCCGGGAAAACAACTACCATCGCTTAGCCAAACGGTTAATGATTGCGAACCCAATGCGACTCCATATTTTATTACTTCAATATTGTGTTCGATGGCCTGCTTGCGGATGGCTTTGTTTACATTTTGCAGCGAGCCATATTTATAACTTAGTTGCTGTCCCG
The DNA here is from genome assembly GCA_025352695.1 of Ferruginibacter sp. GTDB lineage: Bacteria > Bacteroidota > Bacteroidia > Chitinophagales > Chitinophagaceae > Ferruginibacter. The sequence goes on from JANXSK010000141.1 coordinate 16,460, forward strand.
GCTGGTCTTGAAACGTATTGGAGTTCATGGCATCAAATAGTAAACCATGTTGTGCTGCCAATACTTTTATATGCGCTGCATTATCGGGTATGTCCCATGGAATATGCAAAGAGATGGCGCCGCTTGAATTATTTAGCGCATGAAGTAAACCAATGTCTTCAATTTTTTCTTCCAGGTTACGAGGTTCGCCGCCACCGGGAAAACGACCAAAGCGTGTGCCGCCTGTACCCAATGCCCAGCTTGGAATAGCTACCTGAAAATCAGTTAATTTTTTAATAATTGCTTCTGTGTTATTTACATCAGTTTTAATAAAATCAAACCTGCGTTGGTGATCTTTTAATGCCGTCTCGTTGTGTTGATCGAGTTTATATTTTTCAAATAACATAGCTATCTTTTATGGTAAATAAAATACTTCCTTTAAACTAATACTAACGGGTGAGTTATCCGCTGTTGTTTCCATGATATCCTTCATGTGAGCCCACCATTTTTGCATTACCGGATGTTGTGGTAACGTATCCAATTGGGTTGCATCATCAATAGTAAAATAGCCAAACAAGTCGTTGGTTTCTTCGGCTAAAAAAATGGAATAATCCCGCAAGCCCGTCTGCTTTAACAATGTTTGTAGTTCAGGCCACAAGTTATTGTGGCGACGTTGGTATTCTTCCTCGTAACCTTTAAAGAGTTTCATTTTAAATGCTACACGTTGCATACTATCCTGTACTTATTTATCAATTGATAATTAAAACAATTACACGCTATTCAACTATTAAAAAATACGAATGAATCCGCTTTCAAAATTCATTCAATCCGCTACAATTAGTGGTTATCTTAAAAATCCTGCTGCCACCCCCCCATCCACATTTAAGGCATTGCCTGTTGATTTGTTTAATAATCCACCTACAAAAGCAAAGCACGCATTGGCAATATCAGCCGGCAAAATAGTCTCGTTCAGCAACGTACGTTTGGCATAATAGGCTGGCAATTCTGCAACTGTAACACCATAAGCTTTGGCACGACCTTCCGCCCATCCTCCTGCCCAGATATTACTGTCTGCAATAACTGCATCAGGGTTCACTGTATTCACCCTAATTTTATCGCCCCCCAATTCGGCAGCCAATAAACGGCTCATGTGTGCCTGCGCTGCTTTGGCAGAACCATAGCCTGCATTGTTTGGTCCCGATACTACGGCGTTTTTAGAAACGATGTTAATAATGTCACCGCCAATGGCTTGCTTGCGCATGATTTCTGTACCGGCTTTTGAAACAAGAAACTGTCCTTTTACCAAAATATTATACAGCTTATCCCAATCTTCAATACTATGATCCGTAATGGATTTTGAAATACTGATACCGGCATTGTTTACAATAATATCAACCCCACCAAATGCCAATGCGGTGGCAGTAAATGCTTTTTCAATGGTGGCATTATCAGTTACATCCAGCGAGGTTGCTGCCGCAGTATCTCTTCCAAACAATTTTTGAAATTCTTCCATTGCACTTTGCAAACGCTCCTCATTGATATCATTGATGATCACACAGGCACCTTCTTCTGCAAACTTTTTGGCAATGGCTTTACCAATACCTCCGGCGCTTCCTGTCACCAGGGCAATCCTACCTGTCAATGCCTTTGGTTTAGGCATTCGTTGCAGTTTGGCTTCTTCCAATAACCAGTATTCTATGTTGAAAGCTTCCTGCCGTGGTAAGGAGGTGTACGCACTCACGGCTTCTGCCCCACGCATTACGTTGATGGCATTGATGTAAAATTCAGACGCCACACGGGTGGTCTGTTTGTCTTTTGCAAAACTAAACATACCAACGCCGGGGTACAAAATAATTACCGGATTCGCATCCCGTATAGCAGGACTATTGGGATGTTTACAGGTGTTATAATAATCAGCATACATATTTCGGTATGCTTCAAATAAAGGTCCTATTTTATCTTTAATGGCGGCCGTATTGGTTACGTCTTCCGCTGTATCCAAATTTAATACAAGCGGAGAAATTTTTGTTCTTAAAAAATGATCCGGGCAACTTGTGCCCAGCGGAGCCAACCGATCCAAATCATTGGAATTGATGAATTGCAATACGCGGTCATCATCCGTAAAATGACCAATCATCTTGGTTTGAGAAGAACAAAAGCCCCTTAAAATTGGTGCCAGTGCGGCGGCCTTTGCAAGCCTGTCTTCTTTAGGTAAAGAAGCTATTTTTGCACCACCAAATACTGGTCCTCTTTTACCATAGTTATCTTCTAAATATTGTGCGCAGGTTTCAATTACTTCCAGTGTGTTCATGTAACTTTCGTACGCCGTATCACCCCAGGTAAACAAACCATGAGAACCTAACATAATGCCACGAATACCTGGATTTTCATCCAAACATTCTTTCAGCAACAAGCCCAAATCAAAGCCTGGTTTTTGCCATTTCACCCAACCAATCTTTCCGCCAAACAATTCTTTTGTAATTTGTTTACCATCTTTAGCCGCAGCAATAGCGATGGCTGCATCAGGATGTAAATGATCAATATGTTTAAAAGGCAAAAATCCATGCAAGGCTGTATCAATAGAAGGTGCTTTTGAAGCCAAATCATAAATACAATGGTTAAACAATTCTACCATCTCATCTTCCTGCTCAATTCCGCGATAGATATTTTTTAAATTAAGCAACCGATCCATGTGCAAAGCAGCAAGACCATTGCGTTTCATTGTACCAAGGTCGCCGCCACTACCCTTCACCCACATTACTTCTGTATCTTTTCCTGTCAAAGGATCTTTAGCGATTGCTTTGCAGGAAGTGTTGCCACCACCATAATTTGTCAATCGTAAATCTGCCCCTAACAAATTGGAACGGTACACCAATAAAGCCACTTCATCACCAGCAAGTGCTGCCGCTTTTACATCATCCCACAGGTAGCTTACATGCTTAAAAGTTGTTGTAATACTCATAATATTTTGTTTTACTTGTTCTGTTATTATTTTAATGAATTACCGTACCCAACAATTAAAATAGACAATATAATTATTGCAATCCCAAAAATGATTGTATGGGTAGTTTTTTTGCTTACATTTTTCCACTCTTTTAAAACCAGTCCCCACATATTGGCAACTAAAATTATAAAAGACATGTGTAAAATCCACGAACTTGGACCGTTGCCTAATTTACTTTCACCCATACCATAAAAGAAAAACTGTAAAAACCACATGATGCCACCCAATGCACAAAGCAAATAGTTTTTTACAAGCGGTATTTTTTTATTGCTATAATCACCAAAACTTTTATTACGAAAATTTAAAATAACACACCAAATAAAATTAGTCGTTAATCCACCCCAAAGTATCACAACAAATATTACATTGTTGCGAAACAAAAATTCTCCCTGTCCCGGATTGGCCGCTTTCCAAAAATCGTTGGCCACAATTCCAAGGCTGTTACCTGCTTCAATACCAAAACTAAAACAAGCACTCAATACACCGCTAACAATTGCTACCAGCAAACCCAATCCAATTTTATATTCGCTGCCGCTACCATCCGTTTTTGCACCATGCATATCTTTATCTTTCATAGCACCGGCTTTACCGCAAATGATGATGCCCACCACACAAACAGCCAGGCCTAACAATACTAGTTGTCCCCAGGAAGTGCCCACCAAATCAGCAATGGTATCCTTACCTGCGGTTGGCGTAAAATAATAATAAATGGATGGAATAATGGCGCCAAACACAGAACACAATCCCAGTATAATGGAACTGCCCAATGCAACGCCAAGGTAACGAACGCCCAAACCATACGTAAGCCCACCGATACCCCATAATAAACCCATGGTAAAAGTAGCACTCAACACTGTGCTGCTGGCATGTTTAATAATATCAGCAAATCCGGGAATGGTAAGCCACGCTGCAATAGGAGGCGCAATCAACCAGGAGAAAAGGCCACCCACAATCCAAAAACTTTCCCAACTCCAGCCCTTTACTTTTTTGTAGGGCATGTAAAAACTACCAGAGGCAAAGCCGCCAATAAAATGAAATATAATTCCGAGAATAACTTGCATGTAGAAGTCGTTTAAATATAGCAGTAAACAATCTTTGGTAAAAATAAGGGAACAAATTTCTGAAACTGTCATGTACTGTCATGAAATGAATAATGTTTTTTTAAAGACTTAATTTCTATTCATTTTACGCCTATCATAACAAATTAAACCTTTTTTTATCTGGGCTAAGAAGCAACGTAGGAAATGCTTGCATCGCCCTCTTTTACTTTTTAAGCTATTGGAGGCACTCTTTAAATTTACAAGTTAGCCTAATAGAAGTTGATTAAAATACTTAGAAAGAATACTACAAAATATTCCAATCAAAAACAGTTCCGTTACTTTGTTGTCACTTAATTGAACGCCACTAAATATAAAACGATCGCTTTTTATTATTGTTTAAAAGTTTTTGTTGTAATATTAGCAATTACCAAACCACCAATAACCAGCAAGCCGCTTATTAAATGGATGGAGGTAAATTGTTCATCTAAAAACAATACTGCTTCGATGGTACTAAACACCGGAATCAGGTTTCCAAACAAACCTGTTCCAGAAGCGCCAAGTTTTTGAATAGAAGCGTTCCAGCAAAAAAAAGCAATAATAGAATTACCTATTCCGAGGTATAAAATAATCACGATAATATGGGTGTTCCATTTTACAGGCGCACTGTGTAAGACTTCAAAAAGATAAAACGGGAAAAGACAAATAGTGCCCACGGTAAAAATGGTAAACAAAAATACCAATGGAGTGATAGCCGCTGGCTTTTTTCTTACCAAAATATTGTAGATAGCAAATGTAAAGGCACTGATAAGAATTAGTACATCGCCTTTACTAAATGTAAATTGGGCAAGCATTTTAAGGTTTCCATGGCTAAGCAAAAAAAGAATACCAATGATACAAATAACCATTCCAATAACACGGGATCTGCTAACTGTTTCCTTTAAAAATAATACAGCTAATATGGTAATAAAGACTGGAGCGGAAGTGGTGCCAATCAAAGCAAGGTTAATGGCAGATGTATAATGGCCCGCAAGGTAAATAAATGTATTGAAAATGGTGACGCCGGTAAGTGCTGTCCAAAATATATATTGTTTATTTTGAAAGATGATTTTTTGCTCAACTTTAAATTTTTTAAACGCAAATGGCGCAATACAAATGCATGCAAGGCTCCACCTGTAAAATGCCAGACTTACCGGCGGTATTTCCATAGAAATACCTTTTGCAATTACATAATTACCCGACCAGATAATGGTAGTAATCACCGCCAGTATAGCACCAGTGTAAAAGTTTTTTTGCGTTGCTGATAGTGGCATTATTAGGTTATTAAAACAGTTAGTTGATAAGCAAGATACATAGAAAAAGCGCCAATGATTAAATCACCAGCGCTTTCGGTTTTAATTTTTTACTGTTTTATTTAATCTCTCTAAATCATTTATTTAGCCACCGCAAAATGATATTTACCTGAACCCAATTGCAACACCACATAGCCATCCTCTGTTCCAGTTACCTTTATATCCGTTAGCAATGATAATGCCTTGCCACTTTCAGTAATGGATGCTGCATTTGCCGCAGGCACATAAATGGTAGCAGTAGTATTGGCAGGTATTTCAATATCCATCAACAGCTTATCATTCTCAATTTTCCAGCCACTGCTAACAGTACCATAATAAGTTTGAAGCGATGCCGAAGCATTGGTAAAACCACCACCAGTATGCGGTTGAATTTTGATGTGCTTATACCCTACTCCATCTTCGTAGGTATCAAGCCCAATCAGTTTACGATACATCCAATCTCCAATTGCACCGTAGGCATAGTGATTAAATGAGTTCATACCCGGTGTTTGAAAACTGCTGTCAGGCTTCTGTCCATCCCATCTTTCCCAAATGGTAGTAGCTCCCATTTTTACAGGATATAGCCAGGATGGATAATCTTCCTGGAGCAATAATTTAAAAGCAATATCTGTGTAACCAAATTTTGTTAATACATGGCAGAGATAAGGTGTTCCCAAAAAGCCCGTGGTTAAATGATTATTGTAGCTTTTTACATTTTCTGCCAGCCTTGCTGCGGCCTGTGCTCTTAAATTTTCGGGAAACATATCAAAATTCAGTGCCAGCACATAAGCCGTTTGTGTGCCGGAAATAAGGCGGCCATTGGGCGTGAGGTATTCTTTTAAAAAAGCATCTTTTATTTTTTGTAATAATGAAGTGTATAGGGCTTCATCAGCAGCATTGTTTAACACCTTTGCTGTGTTAATTACCAACTGCACTGAATGAGCATAAAAACACTGGGCTATTAAATATTTATCCGTTACAGCGGCCCTGCCATCATTGTCATCAGAGGGACGGTAAAAAAGCCAGTCACCAAAATGAAAGCCCGTATTCCACAAATTATTTTTGCTTTGATCGGTCATGTATTTAACCCATGCCTTCATGCTGGGGTATTGGGTTTCCAATATTTTTTTATCCCCATACGCCAGGTACATATTCCAGGGAATGATAGTTGCCACATCTGCCCAGCCCGCTGACCCTCCGGCACCGGCACCCAATACATTTGGAATTACATGGGGTACTTTTCCATCAGCTTCCTGGTCTGCTGCTACATCTTTCATCCATTTCGAAAAGAAACTATTTACACCAAAATTAAAACTTGCCGTTCTTGAAAAAGCTTGTGCATCACCTGTCCAGCCAAGGCGTTCATCCCTTTGCGGACAATCGGTTGGTACATCTAAAAAATTACCTCTTTGCCCCCACTGGATATTATGTTGCAATTGATTGATCAGTGCATTGGAAGAGGTGAACGTTCCGGTAGGCTTCATATCAGAATACAGCGTGACTGCAGTAAAATTTTCCGGTTTCAATTCACCGGGGTAGCTGTCTATTTTAATGTAGCGAAAACCATAAAAAGTAAAATGTGGTTCAAAGGTTTCCTGGGCGCCGCCTTTTAAAGTATAGGTTGCAGTTGCTTTAGCGGCACGCAGATTTTCGGTATAAAAATTACCTGCTTTATCCAGTACCTCTGCATGTTTTATAACGATTTTATCTCCGGCATTGCCATTGGCTTTTACCACTACCCAACCTACCAGGTTTTGTCCAAAGTCAAGCACTTTTTCACCGGCAGGTGTGGTAATAATTTTGATTGCGTTAAAAGTTTCATGCTTTCTTACGGGTTCATTTTCTGTAGCCACGAGGTTAGTAAAAACTGCTGCAGGCAATGTCACGCCTTTCCATCCTGCATCATTATACCCGGCATTTGACCAGCCATTTTTTTCCTCCCTTGCATCATAGTTTTCACCATGATAAATTTCAACCGCTTTAATAGCACCGGTAGATGATTTCCAGCTTTCATCCGTAGTAATTGTTTGGGTAGTACCATCACTATAGGTAATAGCCAACTGTGCAAGCAGGCCAAGTTTTTTACCATAAATATTTTTATTATCTTCCCAGGCTAAGTAACCACGGTACCATCCGTTGCCCACCATGGCACCGATAACATTATTGCCATTAGCCAGCATACCTGTTACATCATACACCTGGTATTGCAGGCGTTTGTTATAACTTGTCCAGCCGGGTGTTAAATAGGCATCGCCTACCTTTTTTCCATTAAGCTGTACTTCATAAATACCATGTGAAGTGATGTATAAAGTAGCAGCCGCAATTTTTTTATCAACAATAAATTTATTACGAAATAAAATGGCTGGCCGGTTGATGGAATCTTCCGCAAATCCTGCTTCTATCCACTTTGCTTTCCAGTCGGATACTTTCAGTAAAGCCGTCTGAAAAAATGCAGGGGCACTCCATGAAGATGACTTTCCGGTATTATCCCATACCTTTACTTTCCAGGTATATTTTTTACCGCTTTGTAATGCCGCACCTGCGTAGGCTACCTGCACCGACTGATTGCTGGTTACTTTATCGCTTTTCCATACATCGGCCTTATCTGTAGCAACCACAATCTCATAGGCCGTTTGTGCAACATTTCTTTTATCGGTTAATAACTGCCAGCTAAAGCGGGGCTGCTGCACATCCAGCCCAATGGGGTTGATAAGATTTTCTGTTAATAAATGCTGAATTTTAACCTGTGCAAAACTAGTGAGTATACAAAGTTGCAGCAAGGCTGGCAAAAGTATTTTTTTCTTCATAACAAAACTGATTGTAAAGTATTTAATAAATTATTTTTAAAAAAAGTTCAAAGTACTACAGAAATTTATGAAAACTATCATGTACTATCCTGAATAGAAAAATATTTTTTTACGGTTGGAATAGTTATAAAAATTAAACCATCGGTGCAAATGATTTAACTTCATTTTCTTTAATTTAATACTTTATTATAGTAAGTTGTTTGTTTGTCAATATGTTTAAATACTTTTATTTTTTATTGATAATTTGCCATCAATGTTCATCATACATTTAACAACTTATTAAAACTAAACTGAATTTTTTAAATTATCAAACATCAAACCATCAATTTACAAATATGAAAAAATTGGTTTTACTAATCGTTATTGCCTGTACAATCAGCAGTTTTTTTACACCAAAAAAAATCACTTGGGTTGCAATTGGAGATTCTATAACTTATTTGAATGAACATACAAATGAAACAGACAACCGCATTAGCAAAGGTTATATGACGAGGGTTACAGATAAACTATCTAACATCAGTTACATTAACCAAGGCCACAATGGCTGGACATCTGGAGGAATTGCAGAGGAGATTGAAAAACTGGGACTTACCAAAGCTGATGTGTATTCTATTTTTCTTGGCACCAATGATTGGTGGCAAGGCAGGCCAATTGGTACAATAGCAGATTATAAAAACAATGCAGGCAACAGCACCGTTTTTGGCTCTTTTTGTATCATCATCAATAAACTACGACACCTTAATAAAGATGCTAAAATCATTTTGATAACACCAATGCAACGGGCAGATTTTGTTTATTTCGCAGATATGAAAAACAATGCCTATGGATCGTATAAAGATAAAAACGGACAATCATTGGCACAGTTTGCAGAAGCCATTAATGCAATTGGTAAAATAGAAAATTGTACAGTCATTGATCTTTACAATAAAAGTGGAATGACACTTAAGAACCTTGTGAAATATAAGCGCTTAAAAGATCCTGCAACCGGGATGTATAAAAATTATCCTTATCCGGATTTTATTAATGTTCCTTTCAACCCATCTGCAGATGATTATCCTTACCCGATTGATGCTATTGACATGACCTATGATGGCCTTCATCCCTCAGATAAAGGGAATGCAATTATTGCGGATATGATGGTAAAAGTGATGCGCCATTATTAATTCAATTGTGTGTAAAATTTCCCATTTTTAAAGAAGTAGCTGTGTTAGCGAAGTAATGCCTTACTGATGAGGATTAGAGCATTGAGGTTACAGCAAAAAAATGCTAACTAGAATCACAAAATGTAAACGTTTATTTATAAAATATTTAATGGCATTTGTTTGAGATATAAAATAAAAAAAACGAAATAAGCGACAACGTTATAAAACTGGCGTCCCCTATTTCGTATTCGCTTATAGTTACTGCTTACTTCAGTTTACTCAACTGATCGTTATAATATTTTACCGTTTTAATTACTGAAGGCAGATTGCTTGGCAAATCTTCTGCGTCTCTTTCAATATAAATATGACCTTTGAAATTTTGTTTCTTTAATTCTGAAAAAATAGCAGGAAAGTCAACAACACCGGTACCTACAGGAACATCCCTTAATGCAGGATCGTTAAAAGCTGCAATATCTTTTAAATGAATACCGATTATGTGACCTTTTAATTTTTTTATAGCTTCCAACGGATTGATACCAGATTTTGGCCAATGGCCTAAATCTGCACAGGCACCAAAATTTGGATGTCCTTTAATTGCCAGTAAAACGGTATCCGGATTCCAGTAATGACTCATTCCTTTCCAATGTTCATGAATGGCAACCTTAACCCCATAAGCACTAGCAAGACTATCAATACTATCCCACATATTTAAAGGAGGCTCTGTTGTTACAAACTGTACACCAAATTGTTTGGCAATTTCAAATTGCTTTTTCCAAGACAGCACTGTGGAATCACCATTGATATAAATGGATTCCATCTTCAAACCTTTCTTATTTATCATTGCCTTTAATTTATCAATTCCGGCAAGAGAAAGTTGGCCTACAATCGTATCTTTTAATTCAGGCCCTGACTTATGAAAAGTATTGGGCTCAATATAAACAACTCCTGCGCTATCCACTTTATCTAAAGACTCGGGGAAATTAAAAGTATGAAACGTCCAAAGCGCAATACCAAATTTCCAGTCTTTGGCTGGATCTATTATTGAGATAGTACTGGTACTATCAGTATTTTCAGATACTGTTTTTTGCGAAGCATTATTACAGGCGGTAAAGAAGGTAATAAGGAGCAGGAAAGGCAAAATATTTTTTTTCATATTTTATCATTTAAGTTTTTTAGATTACGAAGTTCTGTATTTCATGTAATTATTTATTACAAAATTTTATTGTTGTAAAAGGAATGTACAATTTCCCTTTTACAATTAATGAACAGCATTCCTTTTCCCTGAAAAAATTTTTCTATTCTTGACTGAATCAATGCGTTATGATGACACCAATAAATAGTTGAAATGTCAATATTATTCAGCATCACCATAAAAAATTTACCTTGCGGATATTAATTTATATCCATCCATGTCTTCAGAAAATATTTATAGTCTTATTTCCATTGATGAATATGCTGTAACTCCAAAATATGTACAGCTTACCAACTCGATTTTAAAAGCAATTGAAAAAGGAAATATTGAAAAAGGCTACCTGCTACCTTCTATTAACGATCTTAGTTTTGAACTCGACATTTCCCGTGATACCGCAGAAAAAGCCTACAAGCATTTAAAAAAAGCGGGCATCATTGGCTCTGTACCAGGCAAAGGATATTTTATCAGTAACACGGATGTAAAACAACCCATTAAAATATTTTTGCTCTTTAATAAACTAAGCACACACAAAAAAATTATGTACGATGCATTTGTTGCCAATATTGGTAAGGATGTTGTAATTGATTTTTATATATACAATAATGACTTCTCTTTATTTAAAAAATTACTAGAGAACAAAAGAGATGATTATACAAACTATGTTATCATTCCAGTTTTTTTAGAAGGTAGTGAAAAGGCTCAGGAAATAATCAATACCATACCTAAGGAAAAATTATTACTTCTTGATCAATTGTTACCTGGTATACACGGCAACTTTGCTGCTGTGTATGAAGATTTTGAAAAAGATATTTATGCTGCGCTGGAACAGATGGTAGAAAAATTGAGCCGGTACCAGACTATTAAAATAATTTTTCCTGCATACACGTATCACCCCAAACAAATTTTAGAAGGATTTTATCGTTTTTGCAATGAATATGCTTTTAATTATGAAGTAATTGCAGATGTAAACAAAGTTATCATTTCCGAAGGTGAGGTTTTTATAAGTCTGTTGGAAAATGACCTTGTTCTGTTAATAGAAAAGATTATTGAAACAAAACTGGAAGTGGGCAAACAGGTAGGCGTAATTTCATATAATGAAACACCCCTCAAAAAAATTATACTCAATGGCATTACGACTATTTCCACAGATTTTTATTTAATGGGGCAAAAAGCTGCAGAACTTATTCTGGCAAAATCTACCGAACACATTGCGACTCCTTTTCATTTAACACTGAGAGCCTCTTTATAAAGCATGCTTTGGGTTTAAGCACTATTTAAGCGCAGCAAAATGGCTTTAATATTTAATATTACAAAGGCGTACAGTTTAACGCTCCCCTATTTAACAATGAAATTAGGGTTCTTATATCTTCTAAAATGAAAACAATTTTAAAAAACATCTATCATTTAACGCTCGGGTATTTCATCTCTCCCTTTGCATAAAACCAAATAATGCGATTCATGGCATCATCCTCACCACCATCCACTTCGTTAAAGACTTCCTCCTGCGATTGTAAGGCATATTTTCTTGCTTTTCCGTGCAGGGTATTTAACGGTTTGTTCATCTGGTCTAAAGGAATATTATTTGGCAGAAATGTATAAGTGACCGGATTTTTAGTGTCTACAAAACAATCTGTCATCAACCTCGCAGTACCATCCATAATGTTCATTGGCGGTAATCCCAAAATCTGCTCAATGGTCCGCAGCATAGAGGTTTGGTTGTAATTAGAAGTAATTAGTTTTCCTGAACTATAAGGACTAATCGTTAAACCAATCGTTCTGTAAGCAGAAATATGATCCCAGCCACTTTGCGAATCATCTTGTGTAATAAAAATTACAGTAGAATCCCAAAACTTACTTTTAGAAATGATGTCCACAATACGTCCTACTGCTAGATCATTATCTGCAACCATTGCATTTGGAGTCGGAAAGTCTGGCGAAGTACCGGCACTATGGTCATTTGGCAGGGAAAGAATGAGTAAGTTGGGAAGATTTCCGGCTTGTTCGAACTCCTTAAACTCTTTTATAAAAATAGCTGCACGCTGCTGGTCACTAAATGTTATATTATCACAATCCGGATAAGTGGGATGCATAATTGGACGAACCCTTGAAATAGTACTAACATTTTGCCAGTCGGGTTTACCTTCGGCATTATATTTTGTGTAAATATCCAGCCATTTCAATTTTTCATCATATTCCGTTTTACATGCTTCCCCGTAAATTCTAACAGTTTTGCCATGATCCAATGCATGGTTCCAGATAAACCCACTTTTATTATATACGAGTGCATCTTCCTGACGATGCGGATAACTCCTTAACCAGGCTCTAACATTTTTTTCTACATAATCAGATACCATACCGGCGTCTGTCCACTGATGACCTTCTGCAGATGATTTTCCAGAAGCATAATAATCATCCATCCAACCATATTTTTTTGCGAGGGCATGTATATTGGGGGTAATTTTTTCTCCAAATATGCAAAGGGAACTATCATTTTTACCAGCTGGCATATCACCAAAAACCTGGTCGTAAGTTTTATTTTCTTTGATGATATACACTACATGTTTAAATACAGAAGGCTCACCCAACCGCTGCGGCACAGGTACAGGCGCAATGCCTGCACGGGCGGGTAACTGCAATTGTTCTGCTCTGTTAAGGAGGTTTAATTGTGCTACTTCCTGTGTGTATTTTCCCAGCGATTTTTTATGGGGAACAGCAATGATACTTACCGAAGCAAGTTGATTGTGTATAGAGCTAGCTTGCATGTTTTTATCAATTACATTGGCTCCGTCAGATTCCATGTTAGTTACCACCAACAAATTTTTAACCAGCTTTAATCCGCCGGGATAGGCTTCTGTTGGAATATAGCCCTGTACCTGTGAACTGCCATTGCCTGAAAGAGAAGCATCGTTGCCTAAAGCAACTACAGCTATGGCGTTATCAAATCCATTGGCGATATATAAAACAGTATTTGTTGCATTTAATTCCAGTGCATTGGGCGTACTACCCTGTAAACTATTTTTACCTTTTAGTAACCCCACATCAATAGAGGCTGAAATGATATTTGTTTTTGTATTGATTACCGTAATTGCGTCGCTAGAGGCATTGGCAACATAAATAAATCTTCCATCTACACTGGCTTTTATTGCATTGGGATGTAATCCTACATTAATTTGGCGCAAAATTTTGCCAGTGTACACCTCAAATACGCTCACTGTTCCTGTAGCCGTTGCTCCAGTATGGGGATCCGTATAGGCAAGGCCCCAGGGCACGCCGGCTCTTTCTTTTAAACTATCTGTTGCAATGCCGCCGGCCCAATTAGTAACATAAATTTTATTACCAGCTATGGCTATCCCATACGGTGCAACGCCGGTAGCTGATCTCCATACAATGCTCCTGTCACTCCAGCGTATCTTTAATAATTCATTGTTGCCATTTAGTACCATATACACAAAACGCTCCCCTTTTTCAACAGCCGTTTCAATTTCATTAGGTATCGCATTGGCTGCAGGTGTTACAGTTTCGAAAGTAATGGAAGAAAAGTTTTTAAACCCTTCATTCCATTCAGTAATCATTAACGCACCTTTACCGCCATCTTTTTCTGCCGCACTCCATAAAACCCATGTCTTTCCTTTATCAGTAAAAGAACGGATGCCCGAATAGGTGCTTATATAATTTTTGTAAAAAGGCATATCTGAAAAACTCCAGCGACTGATAATTTTTTTATTATAAGCATCTAGTGCCATAATGCCAAACCTGTCTTCAATTACCAATTTTCCATCACTAGTTAACACAGCTACATCAAGCGCATGATTTTCGAGGCCAGGTTCGCCATATCGGATTACCTCTCCGGCAGAATGAATGATGCGATTAAAAGGCATCATACGCAGCGAATCGTTTCTGCGCATTAAAAAATCTGACAAGGCGGTAATGTGGTCTGTGTTGAGATAATCGACCCTGAGTTTTATCATTACTTTCCAGGTATTGTTATTATCAGGACAAGCATAAAATCGAATAACCTTTTTTTGATGGTGTGCCTCACTTACCAATGCTGTTACAATCTGGCTGGCAGAATCCGGCATATTTCCCTCGCCATTCCAATTAGTGTATTTTGCAAAGTCATCACTCAGCATTGCTATTTTTGTTAAAGCTTGTTTACTGTATTCAATATCTGCATTTCCATCAAACCAAATAAAAGAAGGATAACTGCTGTACAATTTTTGATCGGGCCTGTTGCCGGTAATAACTATGCGGATGGTATTGTTTTGGATAATAGTTGGATATTTTTTAAGCAACCTTACCAGAGCATCAAGCGTATGAATACTGTCTGTTTTTATGTCAATCAGCAATTGCAATTTCCGACTTCTATCCTTGTATATGCATCCTCCATTTCTTTCAATAGATTTTAATATCGGCAATAGGTACAACCTCTCCAAAGTAAGGCTTTCCGTTACATCTGCAGAATCGTGAGCTACCAGCAGAAGTCCGTTGCGCAGATGGATATCAGCTTCAATGGAACCAAACTGCTCATTATACGCCTGGTAAAAAGCTGTATGCTGTAAATAATCGTTGTGAGAATGGGCGTTGGCTGTTGTATAAATCGATTGCCCCCATGAAGTTGTATTATAAAAACAAAAAAAATAACACAAAAAAATTGTAACTACTTTCATAAAAATGCTTAAACTATAATTCGCTGAAATTAGTTAACATTTATGAATACGTGCGAATTGTGATTTAAATTCTTTGTTATATTTAACTGGCTATTACAATAGTTTGATGCTAGTAACCGTTTACAATTATTTAAAATTTTTAATGGGATAGGTTACAATTAACTGATACCCTTTCTTTATGCAGCCCCGATAAACACCGGGCGTAATTCTTTCTATCTTTTTATAAATACGCACAAAATAATTTAAATCCGTAAAGTCACAAAGACCGCTCACATTAGTAATACTATTTTGTTGCTCCGCCAGCAATTGCTTAGCCAGTTTAATCGGCTTCTGGTTTATATATTCCATTAATGTAACTCCAAACTATTCCTTAAACCATTTAAAAAATGATTGCGGCTAAGATATGCTTTGCGACAAAGCTCATCTATCAAAATTTTATCTGTAAAATGCTCGAGAATAAAATGAATTACGTACTGAACCCGGGTTTTATTTCCGCTATGGGTAATTTTGGTTTTAACCTGCTGCAGGTGTTGGCTTTGCACTAATCTTATCATCAGTTCTTTTAAATTAAGATCGGCATAAATATTTTTAGAGGTATCGGTACTGTTGCAAACCCGTATTAATTTATTTTTAAGGTCGCTTTCTTCATTGTCATTATCAAAATGATATTAATTAAACTGCAAGTTCCATTTATGGATTTCTTTTTTATTGTTATAAAAACTATTTAAATAGTTACGGGTATTTGTAATATAAGCCGCATCTACTGCAAGCACAATGCATTGAGACGGCGTATCAGCAGATGCTTCGGAAAAATCGAAAACCATTGTTTGATTGGCGGCACTATCACAGTTTCTCCAGGCAAATAATCAAAGGGCGGGTCACCAAATAAGTGCATTACTTTTTTCCTCTTTTCATGCTGGTAATAACAAAATCACTAAACGTTAATGGTACCCGGTATGCTTGCTGCTAACTTTCAAAAACATTTAGTTCGCAATTGTTCACATTAAAATACGACAGTTCTCCGCCAGCGTTTGCAGGTATTTAGGGTTGGTAAGATCAATATGCTGCAAACTGTTTTTAGCACGCATGTTATAACCGTTTAGTTGTAAGATAATGTGCTTTTTAAATTTTTAAAATGTTAGGTACAAAAGTGCCATTTATAAATACAATAGTATAATTGTTTGTAAGTAAAAAAAATGATATTTATTATTTTCAATTAATAATTAAACGCTTCTATTGTGAGTACAGCAACAGCCGTAGCCCCGGAATCCAACGTGGCTGTACGTCAAAATTTTAAAGATAAATATGAGCAATACATAAGAGGCAAATGGGTGACACCCTCCAGTGGCAAATATTTTGACAATGCAGCTCCATTAGATGGTAAAGTATTTATAAAGGCTGCCCATGGCAATGCCAAAGATGTTAAAATAGCTATTGATACAGCTTATGCGGCTTTTACTATCTGGGGCAAAAGTGCTGCTACATATCGGGGCAATCTACTAATTAAAATAGCCCAGATAATTGAAGACAATCTTGAATACCTCGCAATTGTTGAAACCATTGATAATGGCAAAGCCATTCGTGAAACAAGGCTAGCGGATCTGCCACTTGTGATTGATCACTTCTATTATTTTGCAGGTGTAATTCGTGCTGATGAAGGCAGCATGAGTGAACATGATGAAGATCCCATTTGTATTAATGTGCACGAACCCATTGGTGTGGTACGACAAATCATCCCTTGGAATTTTCCTTATTAATGGCTACCTGAAAAATTGCTCGTGCCGTTGTAGCCGGTTGTTGTGTAGTGGTAAAACCTGCCGAACAAACATCTACCAGCACCATGGGCCTGATGGAACTTATAGGAGACATATTACCACCAGGAGTATTGAATATCGTATGAAGCTTTGGTCCTAAAGCAGGAAAACCTTTGGCCAGTTCACCACGAATTAATAAAGTTTCGTTTACAGGCGAAACCACTACAGGCAGGATGATAATGCAATATGCTTCTGAAAATTTAATTCCTGTTACCATGGAACTGGGCGGTAAAAGTCCTAACATATTTTTTAAAAGTGCAGCACAGGAAGACCATGCATTTTTTGGCAAAGCGGTTGAAGGTGCAGTTATGTTTTCTTTAAATCAGGGCGAAGTATATACCTGCCCAAGCCTTATATTAGTCCACGAAAATATCTTCGATAAATTTATGTCGAAAGTAATTTAGCGCAAACAAGCCATCAAGCTGGGTAACCCGCTGGCAGCAGACAACATCATGAGTGCACAAGCATCTAAAGACCAGTACAATAAATTTTTAGTTACCTGGATATTGGTAAACAAGAAGGTGCTAAAGTGTTGTGCGTAGGTGAAGCGTTTCATCAAAATAGTGGACTGGAACATGCCTATTATATTAAACCATTATCGCCAAAACAAAAAATATGCTGATCAGTTATAACAAAAACAAACTCGGCTTCTTTTAAATAAATAGAGAACCAACTGTAGGTAAGGCAACGGTAAATATCGTAGTCTTAATTTTACTATAAAAGTACCAACATGATTCCAAAAATAACAGCAACAGATAAGTCAGTATCATTAATTGAATAACTTAAAAAATGCACGGTCCGATAATGCTTTACCAAAGTGGAGGTTGCTGTGATAGCAGTCAGCCAATGTGTTTTACCTCAGGTGAATTTAAAGTAGGTAACAGTGATGTGTGGATGGGTATTATTAGTGATTGTAAATTTTACACGAGTGCCGACCAGTTTGAATACCGAAAACATACACAATTAATAATGGATGTTACTGCGGGTAGAGGAAGAAGTTTTTCATTAGAAATTCCATTAGGTGTACGTTTCTTTATATGGTCGAAAATGTTTACAGAAGAAGAACTGAATCAACTAGAATTATTATTGGAAATACCTGTCTAATGTAAAAATATATTTAAATCAGTAATTATTTCTTACAACAAAAATTATTAAACTATACCAATTTTATATATTGCCATTTCTGAACATTTTTTATTGCTGTTGAAGCTTTCAAAAATTTTAGTACAGCATTTATTTCTTTCAAATAAATCTTTAAAAACCGGCACTGAATAAACTACAAACAATTCATTATTGTGCTGGTAACGATAACGCATAATATTATTTACAACCGTCTCCATTGTTTTAAAACCAAATGGATTGGCCATAAATATTATATTAACTCCGTCAGGAATCGGGAAAAGTGAAGCATCGGACAAGTGTATATTATATGAAGTATTGTAGCCATTTATTTTCATTTTATCTGCATTTGCAACTGCCTGATTAAAAGTAAAAGGGTCAAGTTCAATTCCTGTTACAGCCTTAAATTTTAGCAATATTCCAAAATTTAAGGCTTTTCCATATCCACATCCTATGTCGAGTAAACAAATATCAGCATAATTGATACCGCATATATCAAAACCTTTTTTTATAGCATAAAAAGCTGTTGCCTCATTCAACATAGCATCTTTATATACACAATTACTATTTAGAGCGCTAATAGGAGTATTTTCAAATGAATATTGTATATCTAATTTTTTAAATTTCCCTTTATAATAATGCTCTTTAAGTTTTGTTTTTGTAAAACTTAGTAAGCCGTAATGTTTAATTTCTTTATTAATTTTGTTGAACTTGTTTATCATTATTTACTATTTTTTCTACCCATTTATCAAATTTTTTTTATTTTTTTTGATTGATTGTAATAATATTACCAGGCTCATATTGATATTAAAAAAGTAAATCTTCTTTTTTTTTCAAAAAGAGCTGGCAGTTTAATACTTTATATACATGCAATATATTTGCTATAATTGCCTGCAATATAATAGTGATTATATAAAATGTTGTTTTAGCTGCATGCTATTTTATCAATACAGTTTTCTGCACTTTTACAATTGATGCAACACACTTAGATGTGGTAAACTCTTTAATTTTCCTAATAAAGTATTGATAGTGAAATTTATTTTTTTATGACTCCTTCGTAAAAAATAGTAATAAAAATAATTGCACTTGGATAATTTAAATTATTGAGAAATTTATTTTTAAGGTGGAAGGTATTTTTAAATTAAGGCTGTAAAATATTTTTATCGTTCAACAGGCAAAACTTATCGTTGAATAACTTTTAGATGAATTAATTATTTAAAAAATATTTAGTTTTCATATTATCAAATTGGATTTAAACTAAAATAGCTAACAGTTGACAAAGGTTGTATATTTTATATTTTTTAAAACAGCTTAAAACAAAAAAGGATTATTTCAAATTACTTGAACACAATAAAAATTTGATAACGGCTATAGGTTTTTATATGCCTTAAGCTTTGACTTTTAATAATTTCTACACTGCATCTCAAATAAATTTATAGAATGCTCCATGTTATATAAACGTATCCCCTCCACTAACCCCTAGTTTATAACTTGATACGTTCAGCATAATTTTGCGGCAGCAGTTTTATAAACAATTAATTTACCACGTGCCTCAATAAAAGGCAGTTTAACAGGTTGAAAGGAATAGTAAATTTTTATCTAACAGTAATTTGGCTAATTGAAACAATATTTATTGATGCAGCTGCTACAACTGTCAGGCTGCTATTCTTTGCAAAATAACTTTACATGGTATAATAGAGGTAACCTTAACAAAGTGGTTTTTGTGAAGTGGTATTTCAAAATAATCTCCTGCAATAAGTTTATTAACTTCATCACCTATTATAATTTCGCAAGTACCTTCTATAATTAGAAATTTTTCAAATTCATGGTCATGAACTTCATGAGGGGCATAACTTTTTATCCAAACAATGGCGGTAACTACTGTTGGAGTGTAACCAATAATTTTTGCATAAACATCATCCATATCTGGTGATATCATATCATTTCTATTAAGCCATACTGCGTAATCTTCAATGATAGATTTTTTGTTTAAAATAGGAGGTTCAGTTACAGATTCCCCACTTTTTAATCTGTCAGAATAATCAATCGTAGCCAGCAAAAATGGTTTTAGAATTGGGTTGGGAGCAATAGCATTTTCCATTGCATAAGTCTCTAAAGCTAAATAAATAGCATCTATTTCATACTGTATTGCAGGATGATTGGCTGCGATCAACTCAACTTCCCTCGACTCTTCGGGAGTTGTAACACCTAAAACGTACTGTTCCAGTATGCCAGAATCTATATATTCTTTACCAATTATCATAATAGAGCTACTTCATTCATATTTTTAGGCCAATCAAATATTTTTTAGGTTCTTTCAACTACATATTTAATGAAATTGCAGCTATTAATAACTTAATTTCTTTAAACCAACAAGTTCAAATATAACTTTTTGAACAGAAACGGTAAAAGATTGTTACACTTTTTTGTTACAGATGATATTATATACGATATCATTGAAGAAAAAGTTTTTTAATCGTTTTGATTTTTCTTTATAAATCCATAAATCTTTGAGCAAAGCTTTTACAATCATTTCCCACTATTGTTCTATGGTAACATCAGGCCTCTTTTTGATGGCTTTACGGTACCAGTAATCCGCATTCCAACTATCACCTTGCTTGCAATGATGATAAGCATGTACCCAATAAGCTGATATATCTTCCAAGTTATTTGCCATGTGTGGACTTTATCCAAATCTCCATGGCCTATCATACCATATGGCTAAGAGGCACGCTGTTATATATGCCGGAGGTAATGAGTTTTTTATACTTTGCTGAAAAATTTCCAACTGCATTGTTTCTTTTGTTCAAAAATAAGCAAACCGTGTTTAAAAAATATTATGCAGCAATTAAAAGGTAAAAATATTTGTGATAGGTAACAACATATTATAAAGAATTGAAATAAAAATAAGGAAGTGCAAATCATTGTTCGGTTGAGTTAATAATTCAATTCAATATAAAATAATGCAAATTCTCCCTCTGTAGATTCTACCTTTAATGTTCCCTGGTGAGCTATAATAATATCGTAACTTAAAGACAAACCCAGACCTGTTCCCCCACCCGTTGGTTTGGTAGTGAAAAAAGGCTGAAATATTTTATCAATAAATTTTGGTGGAATACCAATACCATTATCTCGTATTGTAATAATTGCTTTATTTTCTTTCCTTTTTGTAGATATTAAAATTGTAGGTTCATAAATTTTATCCTCCTTTAACGAATGTTTACTTTTAATTTTTTCATTCATAGAATAAAAAGCATTATTGTATAAATTAATCAGAATGCGACCAATATCTTGCGGAATAATATTAATATTATCAACATTACTGTCAAAAGATGTTTGAATTGTACAGCTAAACAATTTGTTTTTAGCCCTAAAACCATGATAACTTAACATTAGATATTCCTCTGCCAAAATATTCAGATCGGCAAGTTCCATTGCTCCTGAATGAGTTCGAGAATGTTGAAGCATATTTTTTACAATGGCATCGGCACGTTTTCCATGGTGCAATATTTTGTTTAAATTTTCTGATAAATCTTCAATAATTGGATTGATGTCTTTTACTAATCCTGTAGGCAACGTTTCTTCCGCAAGTCTTTTTTTCATTTCAGTTAACAGCTCTGCGTTTATTTCGGCAAAATTATTTACAAAGTTTAGTGGGTTCTGAATCTCGTGGGCTATGCCTGCGGTAAGTTCACCCAAAGAAGCCATTTTTTCTTTTTGTATTAACTGCAGCTGACTTGATTTAAGATCGGTTAAAATACTTTGCAGGGTTTCCTTTTGTTGTAGAATTTGTGCTGTCCTTTCACCTACACGCTGCTCCAATAAAATATTCTGTTGTACCAGTGCCTGCTGCTGCTCCTCATGAATAGCTTGCAAATTTTTATGGTACTGCAGTTTTTTTCGCTGATTTGTTATAAAGGAAATCAGGAAGCTGCTAAAAAGCAATACCATGGCTGAAATACCAATAATAACTCTATATTGTAAATTTATTTCTAAAAGGGCCATAAAAAGCTTTGGTTATAAAAATGCAAAAAATGATAAAAGCGATATTGTGTACATTCCATATTTTGTCTGCAAGGTCAACATCTGTGTTAACCATTGGTACGTAAAATAAAAAAACAAAAAAATTGATTACTACATAAATACTCAACCCTGTCACAATCCAAAAATCCGGACCTTCTGCCAGTGCATTATTTTCATCCCGTAACTCAGACAAATAATATTGCATGCAATACACTAATAAAAGATAGGCTTCCGCCGCCAATAAATTTCCACTTAAGTGTTTTGGATTAAAAAAATTATCAAAAAAAATAAAATTAATAAGGATAAATAAAACAGATGATATTGCCAACAGTTTTTTAAGTGTAACAAAAGAAGTTTGCGGGAGCTGCATAAAAAAAACACTAAAACAAGCAAACCTAGCAACCGAATGAATATTGTAATAAGGATTGTTGCTTTGTAGCCAGTTTGGAAAATAAACCTTGTACCCCATTATTACATCAATCACTAAATTAATCAGCAATGCAAGCCATAAATAGATGATTACAGGTTTTAAAAAATCAGGTTGCTCTCGTTTAAATAATAAAACAAGTAGTGGTATCAGCAAGGCCCAAACCTCCGACCAGTCAAGTATAAATTGTAATAATCTACTCACTATAAAATGATTTATTTTAGGAACAAAACAAAATTAAATGCTGAAAATGAAAACTAATTGTAAATTAAAATAATGGGGTTAAATAATTATGATATTAGGAAATTACGTATTATCTTTCATAATACTTTCTAACAAATAATTTTTATTTCACAATCCCTAAAATAAAACAATGGCAAAGCATTTTATTTTAAAGAAGTATCCATTAATATTTTTATTTTCTATTCTTTCAGGTGGTTGTATCAATACTGATAAAAAACTTGAACCTGCAATAACTGAAGAAGGCAAAGTAATGAATATAGCAATTACTGCGCCTGCGGTGGCAAGTTTCGGTGGATACTTAGATACACTTTGGACAGATAGCTTGTCATTTTCAAATTTACCTGAAGGCAAAGAAGTTTTTGTATTTACCTTTAGAGATAAAGATACCTTAACACTGCATGGATGGGATGCCAAGGGACTGTTTAATACAGGATTTGATTCAATTCCCGACATTAGGTTATACAAAGGTAGACCCAGTAATTTAAACTACGGATCGGGTACTTATTTTGGAAATGTTATTCTGAATGATGCAAAAAAAATAAAAAAAATACTTAAGAAAGAAAATGCACAATATGTTTTATTTGCTCCCAAAAAATTAGGTGAACACATCAGTTATGAAATTTTGGTAGGTAAAGAAAACCCTATTGCTTTAATAAAAAAAATGATAGTTATACCAACCAATGTTACAGCCAATCCTTCACCACCCAAAAACTATTAAAATTGATTTTGTTATTACTTCAGAAGTATCAGTGTTTACTATTTGCTCTTGTCTACAAATGACTCATCTCTATTTTTATAAATAATTTATACATTATAAAAAAATAAAAATATGAAAAAAAACTTTTTTATAAATGCAATGCATTACTTCTTTTAATCTTCTTTTTGTTAGCAACAAGTTTTACCAATAGCAATGCTGTTAAAAGTAATACAGTAAAAGTAACTTCAAAAGATACCAGCAATCCACAGTTGTCACCAATAGGAGATTTACATATTTTATGGGTAAAAAGTGCTGAATTTAAAAATCTAAAGGGTAAAATATTTTTAATATTCAGGTTTTTATCAAATAGTCTTATAACTTTAAATATCTGGCCAATCAAGGGACGACTTCGAATTAAATATTATTCAAAACCTACTATTCAATTAAATGTAAGTAAGCAAATTGGAATTGCCTACCTACCCGGAACCTATTTTGCAAACGTGCTTCTTTTTGGTAGAGATATTAAAAAAATTAAAGACTCAATTTCTGTTACCAAAAAGAGTTATGTAGTATTTATTCCCTTTATAAAGAACGATCAAATCTGTTATGATATCGCACTTACCGATGATGACCCTGATCAGGAAACTAAAGGACTTATATTTACAGATAAAATAGTTACAGCTAATCCTTCACCACCAAGAAAGTATACTTATTGAATTTTTTTATCGATTGATGCAAAATAGCCATATTAATATTTTGTAAACCTAAGTACTAAAATTGGGCTATAAAAAAATGTATTTTAGGCACTATCCTATAAATATCTTAGAATCCTATTTCTTTTTTAAGCTTTTAACTTGCAATTTGTTTTAAAGTTTGTACCATTTTTTACTCTTTTAAAAATAAAATCACAACTGCTAAAAATTATAATTTCAATAGTTGTGTAGCTAATACATCCATCACTTAAATAGCTGCAGATTGTTTTACCGTAGCTAATACTTACCGAAATGTGAATGTGCGAACCGTTAGCTGAAAGTGTACCTGTAAGACATAAAATTTAAAAATGACCGTTGTCCGAACTACTAGTTTGCTATTTGGAAAAGCGGATATTGTAATTGATTTACCTTCCCACATAGGTGCTTATCCAGCCAGCACTTATTTTATTTTCATCAACAAACTTTTATATATCCTTTTTTAGATATTGCCC
The DNA here is from genome assembly GCA_025352695.1 of Ferruginibacter sp. GTDB lineage: Bacteria > Bacteroidota > Bacteroidia > Chitinophagales > Chitinophagaceae > Ferruginibacter. The sequence continues at coordinate 41,146 of JANXSK010000141.1, forward strand.
TGGTTTAAGCCGAAACGCATAGGCTTTTAAAGGTTGCAAAGCTTTCGTTGTTTTGCAGATTGAATAAATGTAAGATTGAAAATATTATGATGGTCGGATGCTGGATAAAAATTCAAGCATATTTATTTAATTTTATTATCCTTTCATTCAATATTCCTTATTATGGTGCCACAAAAATTTTATTAATTGATGTTAAACCTTATTTTACATCAATTGTTTCTTAATCTAAGCTATTACTTTTACTTTAGTATTGTGGAAAAAATAAGTAAACTTATTAATAATAAAATAGTAACTGATAAACAAAGATTATTTTTAATCAGTAGTACATTAAACAAAAAATATGAGTGAAATAAATAAAACTTTGGCAACAGCTACTTTAGGTACAGGCTGTTTTTGGTGTACAGAAGCCGTTTTTCAACAATTGGAAGGAGTAGAAAAAGTAACCAGTGGATATTGTGGTGGTAATGTTGAAAATCCCACTTATAAGGAAGTATGTAACGGTACCACAGGGCATGCTGAATGCTTAAATATTGAATACGATTCATCAAAAATTTCGTTTGAAGACTTACTGGAAGTTTTTTGGAAAACACACGATCCTACCACGCTTAATAGGCAGGGAAATGATATCGGTACTCAATACCGTAGTGTTGTATTTTATCATAGCCAACAACAGAAAACTATTACAGAAAATCAAATTGCAGAATTAGATAAAAGTGGTTCATGGAATAATCCAATAGTAACTACATTAGAAACATTTGTAAAATTTTATGCTGCTGAAGATTATCATAATAATTATTTTAATAACAATGGAGGAAATCCATATTGCCAAATGGTAGTAAGGCCAAAAGTAGAAAAATTTGAAAAGGTGTTTAAGGATAAATTAAAACACAAAAATTAAAATCGTTTATCAAAATCAGAGTCCTAAACACCAATCAATTTTATTAATTTGAAATCTGCATGTTACAGATTTATTAAGTAATTGTATTCAATTTTTATAGTTACTGAAGGAATCTTTAAAACAGCTGTAGCCGCATCATTTAACCAGGTAGCAGCCATCAGCTGGCAATAAGAAAAACTATTAATCTGCTCCCGGTTTTTCTTTAAACTTTCTGCTTCAATAGTAAGTATCGGTAGTTTAAAAGGTAATTCTATCAGCATCACCTTATACATCTTACCTTGCCATTAGCCACTTCTTTGTACAGGATTTTCAAGACGGGCGAGTGAACGGCTGACTGTTGTATAAATCACAAATCTTCCCTTAGCATTCTATTTTGCGGGATAACTACTGGCTTGTAAAGATTTGCAATATTGTTCTGTTGTAATCCGGTAAACTATCATGCAATATCTCCGTGTTTTATACGGTTTTATTCATCCTTTAAAAAATTATATCTGTAACAGTAGGTATAACATTAAGTAGAATGAGGTTTCCTAATCCGTAGGCTGGTTTATCAAGCCTTTGGTTAAAGCAATCTGTATTACCAAATACTTTTACACCTTTGTGAAAAAGCACAATGGTTTTTAAAATATACTCGTTTTGTAAGGGGCTACATTTTTATCTTCTTATGATAACGCGTTACAGTTTTATAAGAGACATCCAGCAGATCTGCTGCAAAATCTTTATCATAATTGGCTATTTTTATCATGTCATTAAAAGATGTGGCATACATAGCTTGTGGCTCAACTAAAATGTTTTGTTCTTTGTGCTGTATGTAACTGACGTATTGTTCATACATCTTTTTTACAGCTATATTTTCATTTAAAGAATTGCACATACAAAATTTATTTATTCAAAAAAACATTTGTCCAAAATTTTAATAATTTTAATCATAATTTTATTTAATCTTAACCTTTCGTAATTCTAATAAGTTTAATCCTGTTGGTAAAAAATTTATAATATTATTGTGCACCAAATGTATAGCCACGTCGTACCAAAGCGGTACTACAGGAGCATCATCAATTATCAGCTGATCCATTTGTTGGTAAATAGCATATCGGATAGAATCGTTTTTTTCTGCAATTGCTTTTTCATATAAAGAATCATATAATGAATTACTATACCTTGTATAATTGGGTGGTGCAGGATTTTTTCCATAAAAAACGCTTAGGTAATTTTCCGCATCAGGGTAATCTGCAATCCAACTTGCTCTAAAAAATAGGGCCTGCGATTTTGAAGTCTGCTCCAGCAATAAACTTTTTTGTATTACCTCTACCTGAACCTTTATCCCAATCTGCCGCAACTCGTTGGCTATATAGCCTGCAAAGTCGGAGTAAACAGGTATAGTTAATAATTTTATGAAAGGCAAATCTATTCCATTAGCAAATCCGGCTTCAGCTAATAATTGTTTTGCTTTGGCAACATCATACTCGTAGCCTTTTACTTTTACAGTATCAAAAGATGGAAGTCCGGCTGGTACAAAGCCACTCTCTGCAGCAATACCAATTGAATTGCGTAAATACAACATCATCTTTTGCCTGTCGAATCCATAATTAATTGCTTGCCTTATTTTTTTTAACCGCAACGGTGAATTTTTTACCAGTTCATTTTCTCCATCCACTAAAATTCCCAGGTATTCTGTATTGAGGTAAGGGTGTTTTTGCAATAATAATTTGCCTTGCCATTCATTTTTTAAATTACCCGTTTTGGTTAATAATTCATCTTTAAATGAGGCTTCAATATCATTGATAAAATCCAACCTGTTTTGCTGAAACTCTAAAAATTCAGTTGCTTTACTATCAAAAAAAGAAACTTTAATTCCATCTAAATAAGGTAACGCATTTCCGCTGTCATCTTTTTCAAAATAATATGCATTTCTTTTTAATATAAGCGCCTGTCCCTCTTCCCAGGCCACCATTTCAAAAGGTCCGCTACCAATAGGATGTCGACGAAAATTACTGCCATATTGCTCCACAGCTTCTTTGGCAACAATTGAACAATACTGCATACTAAGAATGCCTAAAATGGGTTGAAAAGGACGTACCAGTTTTAATTGAAAAGTAGAGTCATTCAGTGCTTTAAACCCAATGGCTGAATCTACCTTGTTATTAAATATCCATGCACCCGGACTAGCCACATTTTTATCAATGATCCTTTTAAAACTATATTCTACATCCTGTGCTGTAAGCCGCCTGCCTTTACCATCAGCAAAAATAATATCATCATGAAAGAAAACATCTGTTCGCAGGTGAAAAATAAAGGTCAGGTTATCCGCTGCAACCTCCCAGCTTTTTGCAAGGGAAGGTTTCAACTGATTTTCGGCATCTACTTCTACCAAAGTATTATACAATTGATGAATGACCCACATAATGGACTGATTTTTTGCAAATGCAGGATCTAATGAAGCAATGCCGGTTTGCTCGTTGTAATGAAATATTTTTTTATCTGGATGCTGGTGGGATTTGCACGAAGTAAAGAAAATAATGAATACTATTATAATAAATATTGAATAATTTTTTAACCGCATGTTTTATATAATTCTACATAAATTTATGCAATGAAACTGAAACACCTCCTACTCTTATTTGTATGCTTTTTATATATCGGCCTCACACAAACCCAAGCCCAGTTATTAAAAGAAAAAAAAGTTTACACACATGCAGATACTTTGAGGGGAACTAATGGCCCTGGTAGAGTTTGGTGGGATGTTATCAAGTACGACCTGCATGTAAAATTTAATATTGAGGATAGTACGATTAGTGGATGGAACGTAATTCAATTTAAAGCTTTAAAAAAAGGAGAAGTTATGCAGATCGACCTTCAAGAGCCATTAATTGTTGATAGTATAAAATTTACTTTTAGCGATACTTTAAAAATCAAAAGAGGTGTTACGGCCAGATATTATACTAACTTTAAGGAAACTGATATAAAAAAAGATGGAAATGTTTACATGATTCCAATAAAAGAGTATGGAAATGGAAGCTATAATTTCATAACAATCTATTACCACGGCAAACCACAAATAGCCAAACGTCCACCATGGGATGGTGGCCTTATCTGGAAAAAAGATGCCAACAACAATCCATGGGTCAGCATTGCATGTCAGGGTTTGGGAGCAAGTGTTTGGTATCCTTGCAAAGATGTTCAGATTGATGAACCTGATAGCGCAGAAATGCATATAACCATACCCGATAGTTTGGTATGTGTTGGTAATGGACGCTTAAGAGGTAAAATAAATAATGGAGACGGAACTGTTACTTACGACTGGGCTGTTGTAAGTCCAATCAATAATTATTGCCTTATTCCCTACATAGGCAAATACGTACACTTTAATGAAATGTACAAAGGAGAAAAAGGCAATTTAACAATGGATTATTGGGTGCTTGATTACAATCTTGAAAAAGCAAAAAAACAATTTCAGGATGCCCCAAGGATGATGAAAGCCTTTGAATATTGGTTTGGTCCCTACCCTTTTTATGAAGATGGTTACAAACTTGTTGATGCACCGCATTTAGGAATGGAACACCAAAGTGCTACTGCTTATGGCAACGGCTACCTAAATGGTTATAATGGCACAGACCTTAGTGGCAGTGGTTGGGGATTAAAATGGGATTTCATTATTATACATGAAAGCGGTCACGAATGGTTTGCCAATAATATTACTACAAAAGATATTGCAGATATGTGGGTACATGAAGGATTTACCAATTACAGCGAAACTTTATTTACAGAATATTTTTATGGCAAAGAGGCTGCTACTGATTATGTTATAGGAACAAGAAAAAGAATTTTAAATGACATTCCTATCATTGGTCCGTATGGGGTTAATAAAGAAGGCAGTGGCGATATGTATTACAAAGGAGGTAATATGCTGCACACCATTCGGCAAGTGATTAACAACGATGCTTTATTTAGAAATATTTTAAGAGGATTAAATAAAACTTTTTATCACCAAACAGTTACTACCAAACAGATAGAAGAGTATATCAGTACGCAATCTGGCAACAATTTTAGTAAAGTTTTTGACCAGTATTTAAGAACCATCCAAATTCCAATGTTGGAATATAAACAGAATAAATATAAACTCCAATATCGCTATATCAATTGCATTAAAAATTTCAAGCTACCACTTAAAATTAATTTCAAAGGTGCACGTTGGATTAAACCAACAGCGGCCTGGCAAACATTAAATCTATATCCGGAAGGAAACTATAAATTTTCAGTTGATCCAAATTTTTATATCAATACAAAAAAGGTAGATTAATTTAGCTCCAAATAAAAGTATGAGTCAGATAAGGAGACAAAGTATTATTTCTTCAGTGATGGTTTACTTTGGCTTTTCCCTTGGCTTTTTAAATACTTATTTGTTTACGAGAGATGGAGGCTTTACAAAAGAACAATATGGACTTACCGGCATTTTTATTGCCATTGCCACTTTAATGTATTCCTTCGCCAACCTTGGTATGCCGTCATACATCTATAAGTTTTATCCTTATTATAATGACAATCTTGATAAAAAGAGAAATGATATTCTTACCTGGGCGTTGCTGGTTTCGCTTGCAGGATTTTGCTTTGTAGCCATTAGCGGCATTTATTTTAAAGATATCATCATTCGGAAATTTGGTGAAAATTCTCCCGAATTAGTAAAATATTATTATTGGATATTTCCATTTGGCCTTGGCCTTACACTCTATTCTATTTTAGAAAGCTATGCGTGGCAACTAAAAAAATCGGTACTGACTAATTTTTTACGGGAGGTTCAGTTTCGTTTATTCACTACTATACTGATCATTTTAACTTTTGCAGGTTTTCTTACAAAGTTCGATATGTTCATTAAAGTGTATTCGTTTACCTATTTAGGCATTGCATTTATTCTGCTGGTATATCTTTTAGTGAAAGGATATATACACTTAACCTTTACTGTTAGCATTGTTTCAAAAAAGTTTTTCAAAAAAATACTTACACTGGTTTCATTTGTTTTTGGAGGCTCATTGGTATATGCAATTTCCTCTGTTTTCGATTCTCTCCTAATAGCCTCTGTTTTAACAAAGGGTTTGGAGCAAGTAGCCGTTTATACTCTGGCGCAAAATATAGCCAGCTTAATACAAGCGCCACAGCGTGGTATTGTATCTTCTTCTATTGCGGCATTATCGCAAGCATGGAAAGATAAAGACATGCCCAGAATTGCCAGGATTTATAAACAATCATCAATTAACCAATTGATATTTGCTGTGGGCATGTTTTCATTAATATGGCTAAATTTTTCAGACGCAGTTTTTACTTTTCATATGCAAAAAGGATATCTGGATGCTCGTTGGGTTTTCTTCTTTATTGGGCTAATGAGAATTATTGATATGGGTACAGGAGTTAATAGTCAAATCATCGGCACATCTACCAGGTGGAAATTTGAATTTTATACCGGTATCTTGCTATTGTTATTTACACTGCCGCTAAATTATATTTTAACCAAATATTATTATGGTATCATGGGGCCAGCCATTGCCAATCTTTTTACTTTTACTGTGTACAATGCTATCCGCTACAGATACCTTCAAAAAAAGTTTAACCTGCAACCTTTTACCAAACAAACAGGCTACACTATTTTATTAGGATTATTTGCATTTTTTATGTGCTACTTTTTGTTCACTAATTACAGCGGTTTTACAGGAATGTTTATTAGGAGTATTTGCTTCATTGCCATCTATACTGGCGGAACGGTATACTTAAAATTATCTGTAGATGTTTTGCCGGTTTGGCATACGTTACTCAGAAAAACAGGAATAAAAAAAGAAGAATAACAATTCTCCCTGGTAAACTAAAAGCCTTTTGAATTATACTGCAAATCAAAAATTTAATGTTTCAAATTATGTACCAACCAATTATTTAATTACTTAACAATTCTTCCACCACCTATAAATTTTCTGCCGTAATAGTCATCAGTTAAACTGTTTATAGTTACCCCATTTTTTACACTGCTATGCACAAAATAATTATTTCCTAAATAAACGCCTACATGGCTTACACCGCCTTTGGTATTAAAAAAGACAAGGTCTCCTTCAACCAAATTTTCCTTTAAAATTTTCTCTGAAAGTTTGTATTGTTCAATTGCTGTCCTGGGCATATTACAACCATATACCGATGCCAAAACTTTTGCCGAAAATGCGCTACAATCAATACCATCTTTATCTGTACCACCGTAACGGTAACTTGTTGCCCACCATTCGTCTATTAAATCAAATAACTCAATGTTAGAAATAGCTTCTACCTCCCTATCCATAAGCTGGGCATATTTAAACTGCAAAACAGAACATTTTTCAATGCTTGCCATGCTACTAAAATTAGATATTTTACTAATTTCAACCGCACCATTACTTTCTAAAGGCTTATCAACCGACAAATCGGCCGATTTTTTTTCGGAAGTAATTTCAATGTTTTCAATAAACTTTAAAAAAATTTTAGGTTTGCTTTTGTTAGCCATACTTTCCAGATTAACACTGGTTTGAGCTGAAGCGATAATAGATGTTCCTGAAAAAATACCAATGGTAACAGCAACAAAAAGTAAGTTTTTCATACGTAAACTTTAAGGTTTTAGACGTATGCACGACCTAGTCTTGTGTTAATTGATCTTCTGTTGGTTCTTAAAATACACTGCTTATCTATTCTTTTCTATAAGTCCTGTCCTACAAACAATTAATAAATAATTTTTAAATATGCTGCAAATATAGGTTGTATATGCTTAAAATGCAACCTATATATAACTTGAGCCTATAGTTACAACTACGTTTGTGGAAAAACGAAACAAAAACCTATTTTATTGTTTACGATATTTGCAGGCTGATATTGAATGCGATTTTCTGCAGCTTAATTATAAATACAACGAAATCAAAAACCAATTTTAAAAACATAAAAAAGCCCTATTGGGAATTTAGTATATGCAGTTTTCTCACCTTCACGTTCACACACAGTTTTCTTTATTGGATGGGGCCGCATCTATTAAAAATTTATATAAAAAAGCCATTGAAGATAAGATGCCTGCTTTAGCCATTAGCGATCATGGCAATATGTTTGGTGTATTTGAATTTGTAAAAGAAGCTTATAACCATAAAAATACGGATGGATCCCTAAAGGTAAAACCCATTATTGGGTGTGAGTTTTATATAACCACAGACCGCACAAGGAAAACATTTACTAAAGAAGAAAAAGATCCCCGTAACCACCAGATACTGCTTGCAAAAAATGATATTGGTTATAAAAATTTAGTAAAACTTACATCACTTGGTTATATAGAAGGTATGTACTCCAAGTATCCGCGTATTGATAAACAACTATTACATAAATACCACGAAGGATTAATTGCAACCACCTGTTGCCTCGGTGCATTGGTACCACAAATTATTTTAAAAAAGGGGGAAGCGGAAGGCGAAAATGAATTTAGATGGTGGCTAAATATTTTTCAGGATGATTACTATATAGAGTTGCAGCGCCATGGTATACCCGACCAGGATAAAGTAAATCTGGTATTACTAAAATTTGCAAAAAAGTATAATGTAAAAGTTATTGCCAGCAATGATTCGCATTATGTAGATCAGCAAGACTCCAATGCCCATGATATTTTACTTTGTATAAACACAGGTGCAAAACAAAATGAAGACAAGGTATCAAATGCTTCAGATGAAGAAGTTTTCGGAAAAAATAAACGTTTTGCATTTCCAAACAACCAGTTTTATTTAAAAACTGGTGCCGAAATGGCCAAGGTTTTTGAAGACATTCCTGAAGCCATCGACAACACCAATGAGATTGTTGGTAAAGTAGATTTATTGGATTTAAAGCGTGAAATATTATTACCTTTTTTTGAAGTTCCTGCTAATTTTAAATCACAGGACGAATATCTTGAACACCTGACTTGGAGCGGTGCTAAAGGCCGATATAAAATAATTACACCGGAGGCCGAAGAACGACTGCAATTTGAATTAAGTATCATAAAAAAGATGGGCTTTGCCGGTTACTTTTTAATTGTAAGCGATTTTATAAAAGCAGGGCGGGATATGGGCGTTTTTATTGGTCCTGGACGTGGCTCAGCCGCAGGAAGTGCGGTAGCTTATTGTATTGGTATCACCAATATTGATCCTATCAAATACAACTTACTGTTTGAAAGATTTCTGAATCCAGAGCGTAAATCGATGCCGGATATTGATACTGATTTTGATGATGAAGGTCGCCAGAAAGTATTGAATTATGTAGTACAGAAATATGGCAAAAATCAGGTAGCACAGATAATTACTTATGGTACCATGGCTGCCAAATCAAGTATTGCAGATGTGGCCCGGGTAATGGATTTACCCATAGCAGAAAGCAGGGCAATATCAAAATTAGTACCAGAGCGCCCCGGCATCAATTTAAAAAGATTATTGCATGCCCCATTTACAACCAAAGAAGCGAAAAATGGCGAAAAATCTTTGGAAGAAAAAGAGCAATTACAAGGGGAAGATATCGAAAACGTAAAAAAATTACGTGAGTTGTATGCAGGTGATAATCTGCATAGTAAAATATTACACGAAGCTGAAATTTTAGAAGGCTCAGTTAGAAATACGGGTATTCATGCATCTGCCATCATTATTGCACCAAAAGATTTAACGGACTTATTGCCCGTTGCAACCTCAAAAGAGTCTGAGCTTTGGTTAACACAAATTGAGGGAGGCTCTATTGAAGAAGCTGGTGTAATTAAAATGGATTTTCTTGGTTTAAAAACACTTAGTATTTTAAAAACTGCCCTTCATCTTATAAAACAAAATCATGGCGTTAGTATTGAAATAGACAATATACCATTAGATGATGAAAGGGCATACAAGCTTTACCAGCAAGGAGATACCAACGGAACTTTTCAATTTGAAAGTCCTGGTATGCAAAAACATTTAAGGGAATTAAAGCCAGATAAATTTGATGATTTAATTGCCATGAACGCCTTGTATCGCCCCGGACCAATGGCTTACATTCCAGATTATATTGACCGTAAACATGGTAAAAAACAGGTTGAATATGATTTGCCGGATATGGAAGAACATCTTAAAGAAACCTATGGCATTACAGTTTATCAGGAACAGGTAATGTTGCTATCACAAAAACTGGCTGGTTTTAGTAAAGGTGATGCGGATGTATTGCGTAAAGCGATGGGAAAAAAACAAATTGCTGTACTAAATAAAATGAAAGTACAGTTTGTGGAAGGTGCTACAGTAAAAGGGCATCCGAAAGATAAGCTTGAAAAAATATGGACAGATTGGGAAGCATTTGCGCAATATGCTTTTAACAAATCTCACTCTACCTGTTATGCTTTTGTTGCTTATCAAACAGCTTATTTAAAAGCCCATTATCCAAGCGAATATATGGCAGCTGTATTAAACCATGCAGGCAGTATTGAAAAGATTACTTTTTTTATGGAAGAGTGTAAACGCATGGGCTTAAAAGTACTTGGTCCAGATATCAATGAATCTCAAAATGGCTTTGCGGTAAATAAAAATGGTGAGATAAGATTTGGGTTTAGTGGACTTAAAGGTGTTGGTGAAAATGCAATTGAGCATATAATTGAAGAAAGAAACAAGCATGGTTTTTATACTTCAATGTATGATTTGGCTAAAAGGATAAATCCGAGGGCTGCAAATAAAAAATCCTTGGAGAGCCTTGTTTACTCTGGTGCATTTGATTGTTTTAAAGAAATTACAAGGGCGCAATATTTTTATCAGGCACCAGGCGATGCACAAGGACTTGATAAAATTATTAAGTTTGGCAGTATTTTTCAATCTCAAAATGCAAACGCTACCAATACGCTGTTTGGTGACTTACAGATGCCTGATATTGTGCCACCGAAATTATCAACCTGCGAACCATGGCCGCTGGCACAGCAATTAGATTTTGAAAAAGAAGTTACAGGTATGTACATGAGTGGTCATCCGCTGGATAATTTTAAGTTTGAAATGAGGCATTATAACATTAATGCTTTATCTGATTACAACGAGTTTAAACTGGCCGTAAATACGCATGCAAATCCTGCCAAACAATTTAGAGTAGCTGGCCTTGTAGTTGATGCCCAGCATCGTCTTACTAAAACTGGCAAAAAATTTGGTATTCTTACTATTGAAGATTACAGTGGAAAGAGTGAGTTTATGTTATGGAGCGAAGATTATGTAAAGTACACGCCCTATTTGGAAAAAGGATTAATTGTATTAGTTGAAGGCGGGTTTAAAACAAGGTATAACAGCGAACAATATGAATTTAAACTTAGTAAAGTACATCTATTAGAAACCGTAAAGCCCACTTTGACTAAACAAGTTATATTAGAAGTTCAGCCACAGTTTATTAACAATGATTTTATAAATTTTATAGAAAGAAATGTTAAAACAAATCCTGGAAAAACATTGATAAAGTTTAACATTGTTGATGTTAGAAATAATTTTAAGATAGGTATATCCACCTTGGAAAAAGGTTTTACTATGAATGATGATATGGCTGTTTTTTTAATTGACAATCCAGATGTGGAAGTGAGTGTAGTTACGGGTTAAACACGCCCTATCCCCTAAATGGGAGAAGGAAACGCTTTTATAGTTTGGTTCCCCTTTAAAGAATATAGAGTGTCTTTATGCCAATAAATATTATCAACACTGTCAAATAGATTGTGAATATGTCATAACAACATATTTAAAAATTTGGATGTATTTTTGGACTTCTATTAAAAAATAAATTAAAAAAATATTTATGGCACACGAATTCACAGATGCAAACTTTCAAACGGAAGTTTTAGATTCAGATAAATTATCAGTAATTGATTTTTGGGCAGAATGGTGCGGTCCTTGCCGTGCAATAGGGCCGGTTATTGAAGAATTGTCGAAAGAATACGAGGGTAAAGTAAACGTTGGTAAAGTAAACGTAGATCACAATCCTCAGATTTCAATGAACTACGGTATTACCAGTATCCCTGCAATTCTTTTTGTAAAAGGCGGTCAGGTAGTTGATAAATTGGTTGGAGCTCAACCAAAAGCAAATTTTATTAAAAAGATAGACCAGCATAAATAATTCCTATTAAAACATCCCAATCAGTTTTACTGATTAGACACATTAAAAATCCCCAATACTTATTGGGGATTTTTAATGTGTCTAATCTAGATTATATACTACTTCAGATAACCCGTCCTATTTTTTAATTGCATCCCGTTTGCCTTTAAAAACCAATAAAAACAACAATGCAATTATTAAAGCAAATGCTGCAAATGCAATCCAAATTCCAAACCAGTCTTTACTATTATCAGCATACGTATAATATTTTTGTATAATTATGCCACTTACATAACTACCTATAATTGCGCCAAAGCCATTGGTCATCATCATAAAAAGCCCTTGTGCACTGGCTCTTATTGCAGGATCACTTTGAGATTCTACAAAAAGGGAACCTGAAATATTAAAAAAATCAAACGCCATCCCATACACAATACAAGATAAAATAATCATCCAAAGTCCATCTCCAGGATTGCCATAAGCAAACAAACCAAATCGCAATACCCAAGCTACCATACTAAAAAACATCACATATTTAATTCCAAATTTTCGTAAGAAAAAGGGAATTGCTAAAATAAAAAGTGTTTCAGAAATTTGGGAAATTGACATAATGATAGCAGGATATTTTACCGCAACCAGCTCTTTATATTTATCTACTTTGGCAAAATCGTGCAGAAAGGTATCCCCATAGGCATTGGTAAGTTGTAATGAAGCTCCAAGTAACATGGCGAAGATAAAAAAGAAGGCCATTTGACGATTTTTAAAAAGCGAAAATGAAGTAAGCCCCAATACATCAATAAATGATTTATTTTGTTTAATACGTAGCATTGGCGGGCATTTTGGCAACGTAAATGCATATAGCCCTAAAAAAAGTGATGCGGCAGAAGCTACATAAAACTGCTTGGCAGAAGTTTCAAAGCCTAATAAACTTACTATCCATAAAGCAGCAATAAAGCCAACTGTTCCAAAAACTCTTATCGGGGGATAATCAGTTACAATATCTCCACCCTTGTTTTTTAAAGCTGTATAAGCAACCGTAATAGATAAGGATAATGTTGGCATATAAAAAATCATATTTAATAGCAATACCCAAAACATAGTAACCGGATTATTCACTATAGGTAATGAAAATAATACCGCAGCTCCAAAAATATGACAGATGCCGTATAGTTTTTCTGCATTAACCCATCTATCTGCAATTATTCCTAAAAGAGCCGGCATAAAAAGAGACGCAATACCCATGGTTGAAAAAAGTGCCCCAAAAGCAGCAACAGTCCACACACTTGAATGGGTGGCTGCATCCATTAACGGATAAATTTTAGGTAATGTTTGAAACCAATAAGCACCAATAGTAATAAGCCACGATCCCCAAACAAAAAATTGGAAAAAATTCATTATAATGAGACGCAGCTTAATTTTCATAAATCACTGTATTTTAATATTCAATATTGAAACCTTACAGCCAGGAATTAGCTATTTTAAAATTGATTAAAATCATTTTTTTTTAGAAATCATTTTTTGTTTTGGGAAGATATACATTAATTAGATAGATAAAATTACCTGGGAATGAAAAACCTACACATTTAAATAAAACAATAAAACCTTATATAATTCACTTATCTAAAATCAATCATCAGCTATTTTGCAGTTTACTTTTATTTTTTTTAATACATTATCTGAAAGGTCATAAATATTCTTTTATATTTGATATTACAAATCTTTTCAATTTTGAGAAAATATATTTTGCTTTTTATTTTTGTGTCAGAGCTTCAATTAATTTCAATGGCACAAAAAAAGCAAAATAATTTATCTTCCATTACGAGATGTTTTACAATGGAAAGGGTGCAGCAATATTTACAAACTAACCCTTCAGCAAAATTACTTACACGACAAGCTTTATCAACAACTACAATAAAGAGTATAGGTACTCATCGTGACGCAGGTGTTAAAGATATTATATCAATTCCTGTTATTTTTCATATTGTATTGCCCAATCCATATATAATTACTGATGCAGTTGTTAAATCTCAAATTGATGAATTAAATCTGGCTTTTTCTGGCTTAAACGCAGATAGTATAAATGCGGTTTTTTTTTACCCTATACGTGGCCATTCAATTAAAATAAAATTTGAGCTGGCTAAAAGAACTCCTTCAGGTGCTATGAGTAATGGAATTGAAAGAATTAAAAGTTCAACAGCGTCTAACGTAAATTTTAATATTGATCCTATTAAGCGAACCTCACTTGGCGGAGCTGATGTATGGGATCCTATTTCTTACCTTAATTTTTGGGTGGGTGATGATTTAAGTGGCAGGCGTGTTTTAGGCTATGCCCAATTTCCGGGATCAGGCTTTGCTAAGGATGATGGCGTGTTTTGTAATTACCAAAGCTTTGGTACCAGTAATTGTAACCTAAACTCATACAACCGCGGCAGAACAATCGTACATGAAGTAGGACATTATTTAGGATTGTTTCATATTTGGGGAGATGAAGATGAATGTATAGGCGACGATTTTAGATCTTTATCTGATGCAGGATCTACAGTACTGTTACCGGCTAATTTATACAATTTGCAGGGGCAGGGAAATACCAACTCTGATATAGGTGATACCCCCAACCAGGGCAGCAGTACAACATCTTGTTTTACCGGCAGCATTACTGACGGTTGCTCCACTTTGGAATCAGGGAAAATGTATCAGAATTACATGGATTATACGCCTGATAATTGTTACAGCATGTTTACCAATAAACAGGTTGAACGAATGGAATGGATATTGGATAATCAGCGGACTGGTTTTAAAACATCTCTGGGAGGCACAAATCCTGAAAGTTTAATCACACTGGATGTTTCGCCCTATGAAGCTGTAAACCCCGGAGGTGTAGAAGCTGATGGTTGCGCTTCCTTTAACTATCCTTCTGTATTAACTTGTCCAGGTTTTATAATACCTAAAATAAGAATTAAGAATAATGGTACTCAAGCTATCACCTCGGTTACTGTTGGACTAAAAATTAATGGCGTAGATCAAATACCAGTAGCAGTTTCAATTGCCGGTGCTGGTTTAAATTCTGGAGCAACAAGGGTAGTTAATTTTACGCAAATTGCTGTAACAAATGGAACATATAATTTTCAATTTTACACCTATAATGCCAATGGAAATGGTAACGATGCAGTTCCTTCCAACGATACCTTAAGCACCTCTTTAAAAATTGCAAATGGAAGTAGTTTACCTGTTTTTGAAGGATTTGAAAATTTGCCTTTTCCATCTTTAAACTGGGCAACTTATAACCCTGATGGAGATGCTACCTGGACAAGATTTAACAGTGGTAGTAACAGTGCTATCTCCATGTTTATTGATAATTTCAGCAAAAATAATATTGGGTTAATTGATGAATTACGAACGCCCAAATTTTTGTTACCTACTACCGATTCTATTGTTATTAGCTTTGACATGGCACATAAAAATTACCCTGGAGTAAATGACCAATTAAGCATTTTTGTATCCAATGATTGTGAATCCACCTGGACAACTGTTTACGTAAAATCAGGCGACTCATTAGCAACCGCTGGCTCTACAACCTTAGGATATACCTCACCTGTTGCAGCCGATTGGAAAAATCAAAAAATAACGATTGGTGGAAGTTTGGTATCTACAGGTCAACTTGTTATTGCTATAAGAAATACCGGTGGTTATGGCAATAATATTTTCATTGATAATATTAATATTTACAAGCAAAACAATAGAGATCTTACTGTTTCAGCAATTGTTAGTCCTGCTAGTTTTGAATGTTCAGATAATATCAGCGCACCACAAATTGAAGTAAGTAATAATGGCTTGAAAGTTATTACAGATTTTAAAGTTGGATACATAGTAAACAACGAAAATACAGTTTACAAAAATTTTACTCAAACGATTGCTCCAGGTACAAAAACAAAAGTTACATTAACTTCCTTTACTGCATTAAAGGATACAAATACAATTAAGGTTTTTACTGCTGATCCGCAAAGTATTGCAGGAACTGGCGATCAAAACGTTTTAAATGATACCCTCAATAAAATTTTTATTATAAATAAAAATGTGGGTGCTCCAATAGCAGAAGGATTTGAAG
Source organism: Ferruginibacter sp. (assembly GCA_025352695.1). Classification (GTDB taxonomy): domain Bacteria; phylum Bacteroidota; class Bacteroidia; order Chitinophagales; family Chitinophagaceae; genus Ferruginibacter. The sequence continues at coordinate 57,228 of JANXSK010000141.1, forward strand.
ACAATCTTTTTCCTCCTTTAAATTGGGTAATTATAAATACAAATACCACAAATACATGGGCAAAAAAATCGCCTGGTCACAATAGTAATTTTTCGGCTTTCATTAATAATTTTTCAAACAATAGTATAGGAGAAATCGATGTGCTAAAAACACCAGGTATTAATGTTGCCGGAGCAGCCAGTGCTTTAATTTCTTTTGATCTGGCATATAAAAACTACCCTGGCACCAATGATGAGTTTATTGTAAAAGTATCTACGGATTGTGGAAATACTTTTTTAGTTGTGTACGATAAATCTGGCGAAAGTTTAGCAACTGCCGGCTCCTCAGACATATCTTACACAAGGCCGTTGTTAAATGACTGGAAAACTCAAACAATTACGTTGGATTCCACCTTTACCGATGGCGGAACAATTATTGTATCGTTTGAAAATATATCTGATCACGGAAACAATATTTTTCTTGACAACATAAATATTTTAAAATTATATAAAAGAGACCTTAAATTAGTTACAGTAAAACAACCTGCTTCTTCCAATTGCAGCATCGGCCCAATAGAACCGATTGTGTCAATTGTAAATACCGGTATTGATACCGTAACCTCATTTAATGTTTCCTATAAACTAGATAACGGCCCCTTAGTTACTAAAACAATTGCAGGTATTTTATTGCCGTCCAATAAAAAAATTGATGTTAAACTAACTACCTTAAGTAGCACAGTAGGTAATCACACATTTAATGTATTTGGATTTGAACCCGTTACATCCATAGGCACGGTCGGCCAGAATATTTTAAATGATTCGTTGCATACTGAATTTGTAATTGTTGGCGCTCAGACAACCTTACCACTTGTGCAAGATTTTGAGGCAAGTAACTTTCCGCCGACAAATTGGGGAGTAGTAAATTTCAATAGCGAAACAACCTGGCAAAGATCTACTGCTGCTGCATTTACAGGTGTAGCTACAATGGAGTTAAGTAATTTTAATTCCTCCACCAGTAATTTAATAAATAAATTTATTTCTCCCGTAATTTCTAATAGTAATAAAAATGATTCGATATTTGTATCATTCGATCTGGCTTATCAACAGGGAAGTACATATCCTGGTTCCACTATTTTTCCGCTAGATACCCTGGAGGTTCAAATAACAAAAGATTGTGGCAATTCTTATCAAACAATATGGAAGAAATGGGGAGAAAATTTACAAACAGTAAATGATCCCAATTCTCCGATTTTAGCTGCTTTTATTCCTCAAAAAAATAATTGGAAAAATATACAATGTTACCTCACTCCTTTTGTTGGTAACGATAATTTTCAAGTTTATCTTGTTGCAAAAAGTAATCAACAAAATAATATTTGGATAGACAATTTTAACGTATTCGCCAAGTCATTACCGCAAAAACTAAAAGATCTGGGTTATCTGATTTATCCAAATCCTTTTAATAATAATTTCCTTATTCATCATTATCAAACGCCTGTTAATTTAAGAGCAGCACAAGTTTACAATGCTTCCGGTCAACTGATTTGGGATAAGCGATACAATGGTAATGCGCCTACTGAAATAACTGTTGATTTTGCTAAAAAAGCCAGTGGTATTTACATACTTAAATTATTTTATTCTAATAAAACTATTGAACAAAAAATTATAAAGCACTAGAATATTTGTGCTAAAATAGCAGGCTTTGCAACAATAAGTGGTCTGTTTTGTTTTAAAGAAGTACCTCTAGTACCTTTACACAAAATAAGATAAATGAGTAATTTGATTGATATACTAATAAATAATACGACAGATACCGACCTTAAAATAATAGCTGAAAAAGTAAAACAGCAAATAAGAATTTCTGATGAAGAAGGCATCTTATTGTTTGAAAAAGGAAGTTTACCCTTTGTTGGAGCGCTGGCCAATTTTATAAGAGAAAGATTACACGGCGACACAACCTATTTTAACCGAAATTTTCATATTGAACCTACCAATGTATGTGTGTTTAGTTGCAAATTTTGTTCCTACTCCCGTTTATATGCTAAAAAGGAGGAAGGCTGGGAATTAAGTATCGACCAAATGCTGGATATTGTAAAAACATATGATGGTAAACCAATTACAGAAGTGCACATTGTTGGCGGAGTACATCCTAAAATGAACATGGCTTATTTTATTGAGTTGATGCAAAAAATAAAAGCACACAGACCAAGCTTGCATGTAAAAGCATTTACAGCAGTTGAATTGGATTACATGTTTCGCAAAGCAAAACTAACAGTAGAAGAAGGCATGAAACAATTGCATGATGCTGGTTTAGATAGTTTGCCTGGTGGTGGTGCCGAAATATTTGCACCTGAAATAAGAGAAAAAATTTGTGCTGATAAAGTAGATGGTACTGGTTGGTTACAAATACATGAAACAGCACACAATCTTGGTATGCACACCAATGCTACCATGTTATACGGACATATTGAAAAATATGAACATCGTATAGATCACATGAGAAGATTACGGGAACTACAGGATAAAACTGGAGGTTTCAACACTTTTATCCCACTAAAGTTTCGTAACCAGGATAATGATATGAGCTTCGTAACAGAATCTACTATTACAGAGGATATGAGATTGTACGCAATTGCAAGAATATATCTTGATAATTTTCCTCACCTGAAAGCTTACTGGCCAATGCTTGGAAGAGACAATGCCCAACTCAGTTTATCCTTTGGCGTAAATGATATTGATGGTACTATTGATGATTCTACAAGAATATATTCAATGGCAGGTAGTGAAGAAAAAACGCCTGCTATGAGCACGGAGCAATTAGTTACCCTTATAAAACAAGTAAATAGAAAACCTGTTGAAAGAGATACTTTATACAATGTGGTAAAAGATTACACCGATGCAAGTTTTAATGAAACCATATTTGATCCATTATTGAATTAATAATTATAATGAAAGCAGCATTAGATATTATCATAATTGGTGCAGGGCCAATAGGTTTATCCTGCGCATTGGAAGCCAGGAATAAAGGATTAAATTACCTGATCATTGAAAAAGGTACACTGGTAAATTCTTTGTACAATTATCCTGTTAACATGACCTTTTTTTCAACATCCGAAAAACTAGAAATTGGTGGTGTTCCTTTTGTTAGCAATAATATTAAACCTACCAGAAATGAATCGCTTGAATATTATCGCAGGGTTACTATTTCAGCAGAGTTACAACTTCACTTGTTTGAAGAAGTGATACGTGTTAACAAAAACAATGATGTTTTTGAAGTAATTACTTCAAAAAAAAATTACACTACTAATAACATTATTATTGCCAGTGGTTTCTATGATTTGCCTTATTTATTAAATGTGCCAGGAGAAGAATTGCCAAAAGTAACACACTATTATAAAGATCCTCATTTTTATGCATTTCAAAAAGTACTTGTTGTTGGTGCAAGCAATTCGGCAGTAGATGCAGCTTTAGAAACTTATCGCAAGGGTGCTGAAGTAACCATGGTTATAAGAGATAAACAAATTGGTGAAAGGGTAAAATACTGGGTGAGGCCAGATATTATTAATCGCCTGAATGACGGCACCATTAAAGCATATTATAATTCTACCATTGCCACTATTCGTAAAAATGACGTCGATATTAATACACCAGAAGGGTTGGTTAATATTACCAATGATTGGGTAATAGCTACAACTGGTTATCAACCCAATCTTTCGTTTTTAGAAAAAATTGGAATACAATTATCAGAAGATGAAATTCGAAAACCATTTTACAATAACAATACCCACGAAACAAATGTAAATGGTATTTATCTTGCAGGAGTAATTTGTGGAGGTATGGATACCCACAGTTTATTTATTGAAAATTCAAGGGAACATGGTGCAAAAATTATTGAAAGCATTTTACGAAAAGCAACATAAATTTCTTTATATTTCACCTACTAATCACTGCCCGAATATAAAGATTCATTTTTTAAGACAATCTCCAATTCTTTAAAATCTTCTGGCATATTTACAACGATGCCCTCATTATTAATAATTGCATGCGACGGATAATACCAAAAATAAATTTTACTTAGTCCAATTTATTCCTGAGAAGATATATGGAAATCCACAAGTACTTTTTATCTTGTCTGCATTTAATGACTTTATTGCTTCGGTTATAAATTCACTTACCTCATCGAGCGTTTTATAGAGCTTATTGGTAAATTTTCTTTTGAGG
>JANXSK010000187.1 GCA_025352695.1 Ferruginibacter sp.
GACAGCCTTTTCTCCTTTATTGAAAATACAAAACTGCCATTAAGTCTTACAGGATAACTCTACTGCAAATTTTGGGTTTATAAATGATTTGTTTTTGCCGGAGTGGTTGTAAGTGTTAATAAAAAAATAGTTTCTTCTACAGCCACTACATTGTGTGGTATTCCCTCATGTAAAGCCAGCATTTGCCCTTTGCTTAATTCAACCGATTGCTGATCTGTATTAAATTGTATTTTACCTTCCAGCACCTGTACACTAATAATTCCCTGGGCAGTATGCCTCACCATTTCCGCCCCATTATGCAAGGCTATCAGAACAATACGCAGGCCATTCGTTTTAAAAACTGTTATGGCATTACGATCACTTTCTTTCCATGCAGTTTCTTGCCTTATTTGTTTAATAAATTGTGGCAAATCAATAACAACCATTTCCGCGTCCACTATTCTGTCACCTTCGGGGCGTTGTGTGGTAGCTTCGTTATATTTTTCTTTCATGTTGGTATTTTTAAAGAATTAGTTATAAGAATAAGATTTCATTTAATTATATCATTTAATAAGATAACCCTTCAATAGGCATGGGAAAAATAAAATCTTGAAAAATGCTGTGAGCTGTTTTCTTTACATGCTTTCCATACTGTTCTAAACTTTTACCCAATGCTTCGCCATATTCTTTATCTAATTTATTTATTACTAAACTAGTCTTATCCATTTCTTTTTTGAGTTCATTTCTTTTAGTTTCATCAAATGGAAAATATTTTTGTATTGCTTCTTCAAACGTTTCTTTAAAATCTTTTTCTACTTCTGCATAATAAGAACGCAATAAAGGCGTAGCTGTAAAAGTTTTAAAATGAGCCATCTTAATGGCGTCCGCTTTTTGAGATTTGTTTATTTTTATTTCATTGAAAGAACTGCATGCATAAACTGATACTAAAACTGGAGCTTTATATAAAAGCAGCAGGTCTTCTTTTGATAATTTTTCTAATTGCTTTATCATAATATCCGGGGTTTAATAAAAATTAATATTTCTTATTTTGCTGCATTAACCAAGCCAATTACGCAGGTGATTTATTTTGATGTGCGGAATACCGTTGCAACTATAATAGATATTCCAAGTAATTTTCATTTTTTTATCAATGAGTTATAAGAGTTAACGCATGTAACCTACAATACCGACATTGCGAATGATTTAAAGAGAAATTAGAAACAGATTAGAAAATTAATTTCCTGATTTTGCTGCCCTTTAGAATTAAGTATTTAATTGTGAATAAAAAATAAAGTATGCTTTTTATACTCCTATTTATAAGGCGGATTCGCTGAGAACAGAAGTTTTATTTTAAATTCAACTGCGTTTCGCATCTATTTTACGACAGCATTGGTTTTTTATTTTTCATTTCAATCGCCTTTAAAAGTTTATCATAAGCCTCATTGAATTTTTTGATGCCTTCAGCTTCCAGCTTTTGGGTAATAATATTGATATTAATACCCTGGGCAGTTAATTGTGCCAGCACACTAGTTGCCTTTTCTATGTCATTTTCCAGATTATTCCCTGCCTTTCCATGATCATTAAAAGCTTGTAGTGTTTCTATCGGAATGGTATTGATAGTTTCATCACCAATTAGTGCCTCCACATATTTTACATCACTAAAAGATGGATCTTTACTGCTGGTGCTTGCCCACAGCACACGTTGCCGTTTTGCTCCTATTGCTTCCAGCTTTTTAAAACGATCGCTTCCAAAAATATTTTTGTAAATTTCATAGGCCTTTTTTGCTGAAGCAATGGCTACTTTTCCTTTTAAATCGGATAGTCCCCTTCCTTCGAGAAGCGGATCGGTTAACACATCAATACGGCTAAGAAAAAAACTGGCTACCGAAGTAATTTGATTGATAGATTGATTGGCTTTAACCCGGTCCTCCAGCCCAGTAAGATATGAATCAACTACCTCCTTGTAACGGGGCAAACCAAACAGCAACGTTATATTAATATTTATTCCTTCGCTAATACATTTTCGAATAGCGGGCAAGCCTGCTGCAGTAGCGGGAATTTTAATCATAACATTTTTTCGGTCAACAGCTTTCCATAATTCTCTTGCTTGTATTATTGTTCCATCTGTATCATAGGCAAGTTGCGGCGAAACTTCGAGGCTTACAAAACCATCTTCGCCATTGGTTTTTTCATAGATTGGTTTAAAAAAAATGGCAGCACGTTTAATATCTTTAACAGCAATGCTGAAAAATATTTTCTCGTTGCTGTTTTCTTTACGGGATAGTGTTGCAATATCTTCATCATAATCTGAATTACTGGTAATGGCTTTTTCAAAAATTGACGGATTGGATGTAACGCCACTAATCCCATCTTCATCAATCAGTTTTTTTAGTTCTCCTGAGTCCATAATTTTCCGGTCAAAAAAATCAAGCCAAATACTTTGTCCAAAATCATGAATGTACTTTACATTATTGTTTTGCATGCAAGTTTATTTTAATTGTTTTTATAATTGTTTAATTTTTTGCAGCCTTCGCAGATGTCGTTCAACACCTGAAAATGTTGCTTTTAAAAACGCAAGTATTAATTCCTGTGCGCTGGCAAAACCTGCAACATGACCTCTAAGACAAATAAGGTTCATATCATCATCTTCGACATCAAGTTTTAACATACCAAAATCCACCACTTTATAATCCATTTTGAGTAGGAATTTATGAATGATTTTTTAAATAAATATCGTCCATGATCTGCACAGATACCAATTTTCATTTTATAATTTTTATATAAATGACAGAGTAGTTAATCTGATAAAAATTACAAGTTTATTCAAATTATTTACTTAATTAATCGTATTATCAAAGTAATCCTTTAGCCCTGTTTACTACATTCTCTACAGTAAAGTCATATTCCTTCATCGCTTCTTCACCTGAGGCTGATTCGCCAAAATTATTGATGCCAATTATATCGCCTTCATCTGTTACATATTTATGCCAGCCTAAAGTTGATCCAGCTTCTACGGCCAATCTTTTCCTCAAATTTTTTGGAAATATTTTTTCTTTATATGCATCATTCTGTTTTTCAAACAACTCCCATGATGGCATACTTACCACTCTTGCGGGAATGTTTTGTTCTTTTAGTTTTTGTTGTGCTCCTAATATTAATTGAACTTCAGAACCTGTAGCTATCAAAATAATTTGAGGCATTTTTTCTGATTCGGATAAAATGTAAGCTCCCTTTTCCAATTCAACTGCCTTTGTATATTTTTCTTGGTCAATCACCGGAATTTTCTGGCGGGTTAATATCAAAGCAACAGGTCCGCCCGAATGCTCAAGCGCAACACGCCATGCTTGTGTGGTTTCATTTGCATCTGCCGGACGGATCACTGTAACATTGGGAATTGATCTTAAACCAATTAGTTGTTCAATCGGTTGATGGGTAGTGCCATCTACTCCCAAACCAACACTGTCGTGGGTATAAATAAAAATGGGACGAATTTTCATAATGGCTGCCAGCCTTATCGGTGGCCGCATGTAATCTGAAAAAATCAAAAAAGTGGCGCCGTATGGGATGAGATTTTTAGTTAGAGCCATTCCATTTAAGATGGCACCCATGGCATGTTCTCTAGTTCCAAAATGAAAATTACGGCCGCCTGGGTTTGTTGGAGAAAATGATTTGTAGCCTTCTAATTTAGTGGCTGTAAATGGGCACAAATCGGCTGAGCCACCTAATAAATTGGGTAAATAGTTTGCAATAGCATTTAACACTTTACCAGAAGCTTTTCGGGTTGCCAATTTTTTTTCACCAGCTTTAAAAATCGGAAGCTTTTCTTTCCATCCCTGCGGTAAATTACCGTTGCTTAGTGATTCAAATTCATTAGCAAGTTCAGGATATTCTTTTTTATAACTCTTATACAATTCATTCCAGGTCTGTTCTTTTTTAATTCCTTTATTATCTGCTTCACGATAGTAATTTAATACTTCACCGGGCACTTCAAAATATTTATCAGGATCAAAGCCAAAATTTTTCTTAACAAGTTTAACTTCATCTTCACCCAATGGAGATCCATTTGCAGCAGCAGTGTTTTCTTTATTAGGGCTGCCATAACCAATATTTCTTTGTACTTTAATCAGGGAAGGGCGATTGGTTTCCTTTTGTGCATTTTTTATTGATTCAGATAAGGCATCTAAATCATTTCCATCTGCAATTACCTGAACATGCCAGCCATAAGCCTCAAAGCGTCTAACTACATCTTCATCAAATGTGAGATTAGTATTTGCTTCATTGGTAGTATGGTTATCATCATACAAATAAATGATATTGCCTAATTGAAGATGCCCGGCCAACGATGCGGCTTCTGCAGTTACACCTTCCATCATATCCCCATCGCAGCAAATTGCATAAATTCTATAATTAAAAATATCGAAACCTGGCATGTTGTAACGGGCGGCCATGTATTTTTGTGCAATGGCAAATCCTACTCCATTTGCAAAACCCTGCCCCAATGAACCAGTTGTTACTTCAATGCCGGCTAACAATCCATATGTGGGATGACCAGCTGTTTTGGTATGCAACTGCCGGAAATTTTTAATATCATCCAAACTAATATCATAACCTGTTAAATACAAAAAAGAATATTGTAACACGCAGGCATGTCCGGCAGATAAAATAAAGCGGTCACGGTTAGCCCAACAAGGATTTTTCGGATTATAGTTCATGCTTTCTGTCCATAATATATGTCCTGTAGACGCAAGACCCATTGGCGTACCTGGATGGCAAGAATTTGCTTTTTGTACAGCATCTGCAGCTAATATTCTTACTGTATTGATAGCGGTTTGTTCTATAACTTGTATTTGAGTTTTCATAATTAATAAATAAAATTTAATTTATTAATGAGAGCTGTTATGAGATTTATTGAAAAGATTTTCGTCAAGCTGCCATAGCTTAACGCCTCCTTTTATTCCTGTGCTTATGATTTGTAATGTGTCCATTTTAAATTTGTTACTTATTTTTCATGCAATGGCGCTACAAACAAAATTTTTAATTTAGAAGAGGGTGCCAGTACCATATTTATATATTTACCTGTAAGTGATAAAATTTTAGTTTCTGCTCCACGGTTTATAACATCATATCTGCATCAATACTTTAAGCATATTTTAATCTAGCTTTTATAAAATTATTATTATCCAGCAAATGGTATTCAATTGAATTAGTTAAAACAGTTTTTAATAACAGGTATGTATTCAACAATGCATTCATTTCCACCTCCTCAGCGCCCATTTTATTTTGCACAGCTGCAAGATGAATTTTTGCTTTACACATTTTAGCAAAAATAAGCAGGAATTCAATTTTTATTTTTGGGATAAAAGAACGCACAGGAACGACTACATTTTGAGTTGGTGAATTTCTTGCGTCACTGATAATAGTAAGAACAGAACAACCTGGTAATTTTGAAATTTCGTTTGTGCAAATCGGACGAAAATATTTAAAAAAAATATGTTTGCATTTATCCCCTACAATTATTAGTTGGGGTTGTACATTACTAACGTTATTATTAATGTTTTTATAAACAGATCCTTCACCTAAAGGAATTTTCACTTTACTTTCTGCGATGGTTTCTTCAATAGCCTGTTTCCATTCTTCTAATTTGTTTATTACTTCATTGCCGCTATAATTTTTATTATCTGAAAAATATATCATGTCAGTAATAGACATATTATTCGAGTTTGATTTTATAACGTGGAGTAAGTGTTTTGCTGCGCAAGGTGTATTTGCCAACTCAATTACCTGCTTAACAAAAAACACTGTGTTGATGCTAAAATCAATGGGAAGCAAAATATCTTTAAAATTATCAAATACCATTCCATTTAATTAAGTTGATTATATAGTATGAAGCTCTAAAGTAAAACCACCTTATTAGATAAGCATTAAGGAGAGATTAGAATATGATTAGAACGGTAAGATTGTAACCAGCTAATTAAGCGATAAGAAGTATATTGCTATAAATACAAAACCGTTTTACATATTTATGGAGGTAGCTAAAATATTAATTGTTGAAGATGAAAAAAAGATTGCCGATACGCTTAAATTTGGGCTTAGTGAAATAGGATTTTATGTTGAAGTAGCATATGATGGTACATTAGGCTATCATTTATTTTGTGCCCAAGATTTTAATATTGTAATTCTTGATATAAATCTTCCGGGAATGAATGGGTATGAACTTTGTAAAGCAATTCGTATCCGAAACCCTCATATCCCCGTTCTTATGCTTACTTCAATGATTTCCCTGAACGATAAAATTGAGGGATACGATTCAGGTGCAGATGATTATATGGTTAAACCATTTGAATTCAAAGAATTGTTATTAAAAATAAGATCATTGCTCAAACGTACTACCAACCAAAGCCTACCTGTAGGAAACGTATTGATTGCGGCAGACCTGGAAATGAATCTTGACAGCAAAGAAGTAAAAAGAGATGATACAATAATTAACCTTACTGCTAAAGAATTTCAGTTATTAGAATACCTGCTTCGTAATAAAAACAGGCTTGTATCAAGGGTAGATATTGCCATTAATGTATGGGATATAGATTTTGAAACCAATACAAATGTAATTGATGTTTATATAAGTTATCTAAGGAATAAAGTAGATAAACATTTTGAACATAAATTAATTCAAACGCATGTAGGCATGGGATATATTTTAAAAGATCATTAATGCACGTAAGAATTAAAATAACATTGTTATTCACCGTAATAATATTTTTGTTATTATCATTATTATGTGGTTCTATTTATTACTTTTCCTATAACACTAGGGTAGAAAATAGTAAGGCCCAGTTGACTAATTGGGCTTTAACAACCTCTCATAAATTAGACCAGCCGGATTTGTATGATCAAATATTTATGAAAAAAATAGATTCCGTCCCAATACTATTTATAAAAAATAAAACTGTTCAGGCATATAATTATCTCAACAAAAGAATATATACTTACAGTGATAATGCGGCAGATACAATACTGGTTACGAATGAGGTATTAGATATATCAAGGCTCAATAATATTATTTTTTTTAATGCTGGCAAAAGAGACGTTGTTGTTTACTATGACAAGAATGATCGAATTGTTGTTCTTGCAGCGGCATACGATGAGCAAGGAAGAAAAGACTTGCAGTACTTAAAGTTTATTCTTTGGTTAAGTTTGATTGTAGGTATATTAATTGCGTTTACAGCAGGATATTTTTTTTCAAAAGTATTGCTGCAACCAGTAAAAAAAATTGCTGATGAAGTAAACACTATTTCTGCGCAGAGCCTGGAACACAGGATAAAATCCGGAAATGTAAATGATGAGTGGAATTATTTAACCGAAACATTAAATGATTTACTAAACCGCTTGCAGGAAAGCTTTGAAATACAGCGGCGCTTTATTTCTGCTGCTTCGCATGAGTTATCTACACCTTTAACCTCTATTTCCAGCCAGTTGGAAGTCTCCCTTCAAAAGAATAGGATGCCTGAAGAATATCGTTTAGTAATGCAATCGGTTTATCAGGATGTACGGCATTTAAGTAAACTCACACAAACCTTATTAGAGTTTGCAACAGTATCTGGTGATGCAGGAGGATTAGAACTTAATTTAATAAGGATTGATGAGGTTTTAATGCGGCTCCCCGGTGAGATAACAAAAATGGATAAGAGTTATTCGGTAAAATTAGCGTTTGATCAATTGCCTGATGATGAAGCAATGCTGTTGGTATTTGGCAATGCAGAATTATTATTCACCGCCATACAGAACATTGTTTCTAACGCATGTAAATACTCAAATAACCGGTTGGCAAAAGTAAAATTATCTGTTAGTCAATCCGTAATAATTATATCAGTGGAAGATGAAGGAAAAGGCATTCCAGAAAATGAGTATCAGAATATTTTTCAACCTTTTTACAGGACCGAAGATAGCAGGTCAATAATGGGTTTTGGCGTGGGTTTGCCATTGGTTAATCGCATTATTAAATTACACAAAGGTCATATTAAAGTAAACTCCGTTGTTGGAAAAGGAACAACTTTTAATATTCAATTACCCATTGCCGGAAATGACAGGGTAAGATGATGTTTCTAATTATTTTCTAATTTCTTCTTAACACCAGCATTGTACATTATATAAAAGTAGTATCTAGTGTGTACAAAATTCATTGTAGAAGCAGTGGGGATACTCCATAAAATTTTAAGGAGGAATAAGACCAAGTTAACACACATTGCAGCTAAGGACTTGAATAATCCCGTAAACACTGGACACTTACAATTTCGATTATTTTTTGTGTACTACAGATTTTCGTTTTCGGAACGGTTGGTATTTTATATTAAGAATGTCTAATAGTACTTTCAAGGGCTGGTTTGGCACGGAGCATTTACGGATAGATACCTTCTTATCAAAAGCATTTTGACCTGTTGTGGTGATTACTTTTTCTGTATTGGCAATGCGTACTATTTCGTTCAAGTTGCTATTTACCTGTTTTGCTTTTAATTGATGCGGGATGGTATTTATCAACCAATAGGCAAGTATACCCAGTTATAAATGTGCCATGGTGCTTTTATAATTTTTATTATAAAGGGAGAGTAGGTCTAAATCAGATTTCAGGGTGCGGAAGCTATTTTCTATTTCTCGGATGGTATTATAAATGTTCCATATTACCACTTCATCCTTAATGGACAGATTGGTGCGCAAAAAACAGCTTCCCAGTTTATCTTCTTTTGCTTGATGTTTTCCCTCGGCTTTATGCCACTTGATATCGGAGGCCAGTTTTTTTTTCTTCTATGCTTGCTGTTATGTTATAGCATTGGTGGATGGATGGGTATTTTTCTTTGGCTCCGCCTATTCTTTTATGTACTTTGTCTATCTTTTTAACGCCACCTTTACCATGGATAGCCTCGTGTATTTTTTTGCAATTGCTCTTCAAAATTGTTTTTCAAATTGATCCTTCATGTCAGTTGCTTTTGCTGCCTTGGCATCACTTTTTACTTCCAGATAGTAATCGGTATCGCTTGCTGTTTGTACAGCTTTTAGTCTTATCAACTGTTTTGATTTGGTTTCCAATAACACACTTAGCCTGCCCTGCACGGCGCTATAATTTTTTTATCTGGTGCGACTGACGCATAAATAATTGAACCTCATTTTTTGTATCAATGCTAAGTTTTCTTTTGTAGCGATACCTGCATCCAGCAATACTACGGCTTTGTGGCAGCAGAGGTGTGGGTTAAGAGTTTATCTATCATGGTTGATAGGGTGTTGCAATCGGCAATATTACCTTAGTGGATAGCGGTGTATTTTATAAAACTTTCAATATTTACTACCATATCCAATACTACCAGCTTGGCAACTGTGCGCTTTTCTTTACTTCTGCCAAATTGGGCGATACTGCTATTTAGTTGGCGGCCTTTAAAGTAGGTATTGGTAAGATTGTACAGAATAATTTTATCGTCCAGTTCAAATAAGTCGTTGGTTCTTTGCGATAAATATTTTTCCAGATCGTCTTTAACCTCGTATAATTATTAATAGAAGCATAAAATGGTAAGGTTTTTTTGTATATCTGCTAATGGCAAAAAAAGATGGGAGACATCGTACAGCTTCCGCACAAGCTACCATTCGAGAACAAGTGGTTGTTTTTTTAAAAAAGAAAACAGGAACGCAACTTCAAGCGTCACAAATTTTCGGATTGAGTAAAAGTGGTGTTGAAAAGATATGGCGTAAATATAAGACAGAGGGGTAAGCGTGGAATAAGCAATAAGAAACGCGGAGTACAAGGCGGTAAAAAAATAAATGGCAAGCAGTCAGCCGAAGTTCGGCAACTGATAAAGGATAAACTTCCTGATCAATTAAAATTAGCATTTGGTTTGTGGACAAGAGAAGCCGTACAACAATTGATACTGGCTAGATTTGGAATTGAGTTGAGCCGATGGCAGGTAGGCCGTTATTTAAAAAGTTGGGGATATACCCCTCAAAAGCCAATCAGTAAAGCCTTTGAGCAAAACCCTGCAAAAGTGAAAGCGTGGTTAGAGCAACAATATCCTGCCATCAAAAAGAAAGCGGTAAAAGAGAATGCGGTAATCTATTTTGAAGATGAAGTAGGTATGCGTAGCGATCATCAGGCTGGTAAGAGCTATGCTCCAAAAGGACAAACACCCGTAATTAAAAAAACAGGTCAACGCTTTTCACTAAACATGGTATCTGCCATCAGCAATAAAGGACATGTAGAGTTTATGATATTGGATGGAACATTCAATGGAAAGGTATTCCTTGAGTTTTTAAGGCGGCTCATTAAGCACAAACAGCAGAAAATATTTTTAGTGGTGGATGGGCACACGGCACACAAAACGAAAGAAGTAAATGCATGGCTGGAAGATAATAAAAATAGAATTGAATTATTTTTTTTGCCGCCATATAGCCCGGATCTTAATGCTGAGGAGTATGTGAACCAGGATTTAAAAACAAATGTGATAGGGAAGAAACGCCCTATTAACAAGGCTCAGATGAAAAGCAATGTAGAAGATTTTATGAACAAAAGAAAAAATGACAGAAGGCAGGTGCAAAAATATTTTCATGAAAAGCACGTCAGATATGCAGCTTAACAATTTTAACCTTACTAATTTACTAAACGATTAATAATATAGTTATACTCCGTGACGCAGTTCGTGGAGATTTGCCCTCCGCTGTTGATGAGTATCTCATAAGCAACTTTCCACTGTTTAAAGCCATATTAGATGCCGGTCGTCCTTTTATAGTTAATGATGTGCGTACCACCGGTTTATTGGATGAAGCATTAAGGCAGCTTTGCATGCGGTTGCAGACCATTTCATTTATCAATATACCGGTCATTAAAAACAACAAGCCCGTGGGCCTGCTATCTATTGTGCAAAGTAAGCCACGCAAATGGACAGATTCAGAGGTGCAACTAACCATACAAACAGCCGAACGCACCTGGGCAGCCATTGAACGGGCAAATGCTGAAGAAGCCTTGCGCAAAAGAGAAGAAAAGTATCGCACCTTGTTTGAATCCATTAACGAGGGCTTCTGCATAATGGAATTAGTGTACGATGAAAAAGGAAATGTACAAGATCTTATTTTCCGCGAACAAAATCCTTCGTTTTATAAGCATACCGGATTAGGGGATGTGAGAGGACATAGCCTGAAAAAGGTTCTTCCGCATTATGAAAAATATTGGATTGACATGTACAGGCAAGTTGCCGAAACAGGGGAATCAATACACACAGAAAATTATGCACAGGATATTGACCGTTGGTACAAAGTTGAGTTTTTGCGAGTAGGAAATCCCGAGAGCAAACTTGTTGCAACCATTTTTGAAGACGTCACGGAACGCAAAAATGCAGAACAACAGCAGGCATTTCTTTCTGAAATTTCAAAAGACCTTGTTGAGCTTCAAAATATTAATGAGACCATTGAATTGCTGGGCGAAAAAATTGCAAAGTATTTTAAAGCATCCTGGTGCACTTTTACCGAACTGACAGATAGCCAGGAAACCTGCATTACAAATTCCGGTTGGAGTGCGCCCGGTTTTGCATCACTTAAAGGCAGCTATAAAGTGAGAGACTTTTTAACAGTAGAACAAATCAGGAAAAATAATGCCGGAGAGCTTACCATTGTAAATGATATACAAAATTATCCGGGCATCAATCCTGAGACGTATGCTGCATTAAACATCCAATCTTTTATTGGGGTGCCGTTTACCCGCAATAATAAATTAGATTCATGATTCAATTTCGTTAAGTTAAGGGAAATTGGAGGTAAAACTTAGGTATTTTTATATCTTTTCAAAGTAAAAAAAACGCATAGGATTATAGGGGTAACATTTTTAACAATATAAATACGAATCTGGATGATAAAGATTTTAAACGCCGAAATACCAACGGCAATAAAAGATTTATACGGGT
>JANXSK010000197.1 GCA_025352695.1 Ferruginibacter sp.
TATTAAAAAATCATCATCACCACAATCAATGTAAAAGCGAACGGTGTTCAATTTTTCAGCAGGTGTAGTAGCTATAATTTTGAGGATGGAATTTTTATACCAGGTTTCAGTAAGGTGCTTTTTGCCTTCGAGGTTGGTGCCAAACAATTCATTGAATTTATAGTTTGTCCAGTCACTTGTAGACATGCCAGCTATATGGTCATCGTTCCACACAGCAGCGCTTAATGGGGCGCAGGCTGCAAATAGTTCGGGATGTTTTATTCCATAAATTAAAGATCCATAACCACCCATTGACAAACCGGCCACTGCACGGTATTCTTTTTTGTTACGGGTTTTATAAACGGAGTCGATGTAAGGAATAAATTCTTTTACAAAGAAATCTTCAAATGGTACTTTACCTGCAGCATCATTGATGTACCAGGATACGCCTGCATCCGGCATGACAATAATCATTTGGGTAGCATCGCCTTTAGCAATGGTTTCGTTGGTTATTTTTTGCACTTCACCAAACTGCGTCCAGCCGGTTTCATCATCGGAATAACCATGCAATAAATACAAGGTGGGGTAATGGCGTTGGGAAGTTTCGTAATCGGCAGGCAGGTAGATAGAATACCTTACTACTTTACCCAATATCTTGCTTTGTATGGAAAGGCTTTCGATTATTTTTCCTTGCGAAAATCCAAGGATAGAGATCAATAAAAATGAAAGGCTGGGGATAATTTTTTTCATATGCAATGGTTGTTTGTATTTACTTATTAACAGGGGAAACACCTGACTGATGGTTCTTTTGTTGCAACTATTTTAAATCAGTAGCGGAATTGTTGGTTGTATCCGTAACACAAACAAACAATTCCGCTAACTGTATATTCTTTACAATAATTCTTATCTATACATACTTTGTTACCCCTGGTATTGCCACAGGATAAAAACCATCCGCATTTGGTAATAATGGCGGCAACGCATTCCAGTCGTACACTTTAGGGTGCAGGTCAAGTCCACAATTAATGGCTTTATCCCATTCAACAATCTGTCCGCTGTAAGTGGCCATGCGCCCTAGTATTGATGTCATTGTACTTCTGGCACCATTTTCTGCATCATTAAATTTATATTCTCCTTTTGCAATGGCTGCAAACAATTCATCGTGTTCAGTTTGATAAGGATTATTTTCTGTTGACTTATCAAATTGATACAAAACTTTTCCTTTATGATCAATAATATTGGCATCGCCAGCTTGTATCTTACCTTTTGTACCTATAAATAATTCATCCACCTTACTCATTGTACCAGGTATGTGGCGGCATTGGCTATTGAGTATGCTGCCATCAGCATAAGTAAACTCCACAAAATGATGATCAAATATTTCACCATGGTCTTTTCCTTTACGAACCTGACGTCCGCCGGATCCTTGTGCCTTTACCGGATAGCCACCTTTAAACCAGTTAATCGCATCAAGATTATGAATATGCTGTTCGTTAATATGGTCGCCACAAAGCCAGTTAAAATAATACCAGTTACGCATTTGGTATTCCATTTCTGTCTGGTTGTATTTGCGTGGTCTAACCCATACACCATCATTGTTCCACCAAGCCTGCATAGAAGTGATGTCACCAATCATATCTTTACGCTTAAATAATTCACGATAAGAATTCTGGTAATGTCTTTGCAAGCCAACCACTACATTCAATTTTTTTTGTTTCGCAATTGCGGCAGCAGCAAGCACTTTTTGAATTCCGGCAGGATCAGTAGCTACCGGCTTTTCCATAAATATATGTTTGCCTTGTTTAACAGCTTCTTCAAAATGTATGGGTCTAAAACCTGGAGGTGTAGCTAGTATAACGACATCTGCCAATGCAATGGCATGCATGTAACCATCAAAGCCAGTAAATTTTCGGTCTTCAGGTACATCAATTTTACCTTTTAAATTTCCTCTGCCATTGGTAGAATCTGCTATTTCATCACTGGTAAGTTGTTTGTAACAGGCATCTAAGTTATCCCTGAACGCATCTGCCATCGCTACAAGCTTTACATTTTGCTTGCTAACTAAAGCTTGTGTAGCGGCGCCGGTACCACGTCCGCCACAACCTATCAATGCTATTTTAATTACATTATCCGAACCGGAAAAATAGTTAGCATTTGACATAAGTGGAGCGGCAATTAATCCACCTGCAAGCAGAGATCCCTGCCTTAAAAAATCTCTTCTGGAAGGATTTGTAAATTTGGAAGCATCGTTGTGCATAATTGAATTGATTTATTGTTTTAAAAGATAAGTGTATTCGAAAATGTTTTTTAACAACTATTAAAATAAGTAACACATAGATTTTGAGTTAATAAAGTAAACTCTTTTTTAAATAAATCATTAGGTAAGTCTGCAATTAGTTTCCAAGATAATCCAAAAAAAATGCATTTGCCTTTTCAGGAGTTGGTTGCTCCAACGGGCACACAATCCTAAAACCAACATCAGAGGCTTCGGTAAGCCACCATTTGCTTTTTGGTATTTGGGGGTCACGACGGTTCCAAATAGGATCCGATTTAAAACGGCTAGCACTTCTCAGCAATTCCGCACCATCACCAAAACCTCCGCCCCGTAAAGCTTTTGGATACTTAGCTTTATTGGCCGCAACAACTGGATTTATAGATTTATCTGTCAAATTCTCCAGCCGTTTGTCATCATAATGATCCAATGTCCATTCACACACATTACCAAGCATATCAAATAATCCCCATGCATTGGGTAATTTTAGACCAACTTTCTGAAATTTACTATTGCTATTGTTTTTATACCAGGCGTAGTTATCTAATTGCTTTTCGTCGTTGCCAAAATAATATGCTGTAGTAGATCCTGCACGGCAGGCATATTCCCACTCTGCTTCGGTAGGTAAACGATAAAAAACACCTGTTTTATTATACAACCAACGGCAATACATAAGGGCCGCATACTGCGATAAACTATTTACAGGATAACCACCCTCTTTACCCATGCCCCAGCTAAGATCTATATATTGAGGGCTAGGCCTTGTAACCGCATCCACTTTGGAGTTTTCACTGGTAGTTTGATCATTAAAAAAAATATCAAATTCATCTCTGGTAACTTCAAATGCGCCCATCCAATAAGCAGCTATGAAAACAGTACGTTGTGGTCCTTCATCTGCCTTGCGGTTTTTTTCTGCTTTACTGCTGCCCATTAAAAAATTGCCTGCATTAATAGGCACCATTTTACTTTGCAGCGTTGAACCTGGTAGGGTAAACTTGTATGCCGAAAACATTTTAACGGAATCTTGCGCATACATCAATTGGCAACTGATAATGCCAATAAATACTAATAATAATTTCTTCACGATGGTAGTCAATATTTTACTTTGGAAGATAAGAAATAAACTGAAACAAACATTACTCAAACGTTTGTTTCCAATAACTGTTAAAACCTTTTGTTGAATAAAAAATTTGTTTACCTTTTTTTATTTCAGCAATCAAAAT
>JANXSK010000072.1 GCA_025352695.1 Ferruginibacter sp.
TGCACGGCTTTTATGAGCTTTTGCCATTATTGTTTGCACTTGGTTAAAGTAAAAGTCCTGAAAACTATTGATGTTAATGGAGTCTAAAGAAAATCAGCAGACCCTAATTAGTGCAATGCAATTCACTAATTATGTTTAGCACCATTACTGAATTGTAATTTTTTGTTGATCTTTATCTATTTTTAAAATGGAAGACTAATTAAAGACATTGTGTTTTTTTTTAATTTATTTCATCCCGGTAGCAGCTTTTAATTTCGTGGAGATTATTAAAGTGCTTCTAAAATAAATAGTATTTTTATTTACTGCTTTATGATTTATAACTACTGACGAACAGTATAAAAATACATCAGTATAAATGTTAACTCATTTTAAATTTGTTGCTGGAGTAGCCATTAAAATTCACCTTTTATCACGCATAAAAAAAGTGCTACTCAAGATTTTTGTACTTTGGTAGCATGCCTATCAGAGCATACTACAATGCTTATCCCAAGTCTACTTCTGAATGTAATTCCGGTATCTCAACAGTAGCAAAACCTTTTCTTATCAATCTTTGTTTAAAATCAATTTGAACTTCATATTCACCATGCACTAAAAATAATTTCTTAACCTGCACAGCATCTTGGCAAGCTAAAAATTGGCAAAGGTCTTCGTAATCACCATGCGCACTCATACTGCGCATTTCTCCTATTTCAGCATTAACTTCGTGTGGATGGCCAAAAATACTTACTTCTTTAGGATGCTTCATCAGCCTGCCTCCCAGCGAATGTGGTTCGCAATAACCTGTTAGTAAAATGGTGTTGCGGCTGTTTTCTATGTTATTACTAATATGGTGTTTTATTCTTCCTGCATCTGCCATCCCACTAGCCGAAATAATTACACAAGGGCTTTTATAATAATTAAGATTTTTAGATTGCTCTACTGATTCCACAAATTTTAGACCCTTAAAGGCAAATGGATCATCATCTTGTGCCAATACTTTTTGAATGCGTTCATTAAAATATTGCGGATAACTTTTTATAATGGAAGTTGCTTTTATGCTCAATGGGCTATCAACAAAATACGAAAGTTCTGGTAACCGGTTTTCCAACTCCAACTGGTTAAGAGCGTATAATATTTCCTGTGTACGACCCACGCTGAATGCAGGTAAAATCAGTTTGCCTTTTTTAGAAATACAGGTATGATTTATCCACTGTAATAGTGCATCCGGCGTCGGGTTATGTTCATCATGCAAACTATTACCGTAAGTACTCTCAATCAAAATATAATCTGCCTGTGGAAATTTTTCCGGAGATTTTAAAATCACGTCGCGGTAGCGCCCCACATCGCCGCTAAATGTAAGCCGGGTTAATTTTCCCGCTTCTGTAATTTTTAAATGTACTGCAGCACTGCCTATTATGTGTCCCACATCCGTATAACAAAAATCAATGCCTTCTTCAATAGTAAACCAGGTATCATATTCTACCTGTTCAAAAAACTTCAGGGCATTTAATGCATCAACTGTTGTGTACAACGGCTGCAGGTACGATAACCCTTCTGCAGCCCTGCGTTTGTTTATAAATTTAAGATCATTCTCTTGTATACCAGCAGAATCTTCCATTAATACTGCAGCCAAATCTTTCGTTGCAGGGGTTGCAAATATTTTTCCATTAAATCCTTCTTTTACTAATTTTGGTATCAGTCCACTGTGGTCGATATGTGCATGCGATAAAATTAGATAATCTACTTCCGAAGCAGTAAAACCAAAGTTGGCATTCAGTGTATCTGTTTCATTTCCCATTCCCTGAAACATGCCACAATCGAGTAATATTTTTTTGCCGTTGTTTAAAGTAAGCAAATGTTTAGAGCCAGTTACAGTTCTGGCAGCTCCATAGAAAGCTATTTTCATCGTTGATTTATTTTGAAGATGAAGTTAAGTGAAAGCAAAATGCCTTCTTAACTTTTATTGGTGTATTTCCAATTATTATTATAGCTGTTAACTTTTGCAGGCTTATCCTTACTCCTCACTACTTTTAAAAGGTTGCCGACTCTGAAGTTTCCAACAATTTAAAATAAAACCAATTTTAATTAACCGCTACTCATTTTGTTATAATATAATTGGTAAAAAATGTCGATATTTCTAATGTTTGCTGGCTTATTTTTTAGTATAAATATCTTTGTAAATTTAATTAAGAAAAATATATTAATTTTTTTATTTTTCTTAAAACTATAATCTGTTTCATTACGTCATTTATAAAAAATAGTCTTATTTATTTAGTATCTACCAAATCCCCGTAATCCCGTTTACCTCCTAAATTCAACTAGATAAATTCAGTCTTCCTGAAATTTTATACAACTACCTGTTAGTGATATAGGTTTATTTATAAAATTAGTGGTACTAAGGTTGTGCTTTACTTTCCCATCACCACTTGTAACAAAATATACATTTTTTTAAAATATTTTAAAATGAGAAAAATTACACTAGCTGCTCTTTTTTTGATGAGTTTATGTGTTGTTATGAGTCAGAAAGAAAAATAAAAAATATATGGCCACCATTGATACTTTACCCGTAATTAAGATTGCAAAAGAACTTCGCTTTATTATTAATATACACAGTGGTTATTCAGTCTAACTTGGATCTACCTTTTAATTTACCCGAATGATAGAAGTGCGACTACTACTACACAAAATAGGCCAACGCAGCTGTAAGGTATTACTTATTCAAATCCAACAAGGGGGCTAGGTGATGGATTTAAATTTGGATTTGGCGGCTCTTATATCTTGAATGATTTTATTAATGCAGGTCTTAATTTTCATTATTTCAACAGTACTATAAAAAATACAGAGACTCATCTTTTAAGCAAAAAAATATATCTGTCGAAGCCAATGGAATGGATGAATATAGTTACACAGAACGCAATGCCGTTTATTACAATGCCACCCTGCTAAGCCTTATACCCAAGATTACCTTTAAAGCTATTTTTAGACCTAAATGGTTCTTGTGTACTAAGTTAGGAGTTGTTGTTACTTTTAAACCCAACAGCTTGCAGGAAGATATTACCGATAGCAAAACTTCAATGGCCTGGCAAGGGTTTTACAAAGATTGCAGCAGCAGGGTTTTTAAAATTATGAATGGAGCATACGTAACCCGGCGTTTATTTTTATGGGTGCTATTGAAGGTCAGGTAAATTTTGCTGAAAGAACAAAGGTATTTGGAGAAGCACAGTTTTCTGACATTGTTTTTGTTATTCTTAAAAGAATCCTAACCGATTTTATTATTGATAAAAAAAATATTGAAAATACTTTCCCTTTAACTATGGTGAGTTGAAATTTATAAAATCTTTTTATACCAATTCTACCAATAATAATCCTGATAAGCCTTCACAAACTATCATACAAAGAATATCCATCAGCTACATCGGTTTACAAATAGGTATAGCATACCAGTTAAAATAAAATGACATGGAAATAAATTTTGCAGAATAAGAAAAGCCTGATAAACTTATAGTAGATATTATTGAAAATTGGCACAATATAAATTTCACAAAAAGAAGTTTTTTTATTTTTTTATTTTTATTATACCAGTCTTTATAGTGACATATTTTTTTACATTAATAGCCAACCAATAATTTTTTAAATATTATTTTCAGGGGTTTATTTATATTGTTTTTATGCTGGCAGGGATAATGCATATTTTTATTTTTCCAAAATGGTTTTCGCATTTTCAACAGCTTGATCAAAAAATAAAGTATCATATTCTGTACTCTTAAGTTTGTTGATTGGCGTTGTTACTGTATCAAAATTTTATTTACATCATTTGCTTCGAGGTTGCTTTCCGTTACTGCTGTCTGTAGTTTTTTATTACCTTCAGCAATTTTACAATCATGGATAAGTTTTTACACCATTGAGGTAACTGTTTACAAACCGTAGTTCCACCTGTTGCAGAGCCATCAAAAAAAATATAGATCAGGGTTTAAATAATTTAAAAGTTTCCTTCCGGATAAAGGCATTTTATTTTGATTGGAGGCATCCTCCTTTGCAGTATTGTTACCCCTCGGTCATGAACTTGATAAAGGGTTTCATAATCTCATAACAGAAAAGAACAAAAAAATATATAAGTACTCGACTATGAGTTACCACCTTATGCCTGAAAGTTTTAGTTGGTTAAAACTTTTGGCAATAAAATACTTTATCCTGAAGTAACACTCATTGAAAATAAAATAAAATCGAAAGATATAATATTGGTGCAGCGAATAAAAATTGATAATATTTATCAGATTTAATACCCAAAATCTTAAACTTATAATGATACAGTACACTATAGAAGACAAAAGAAAAAAATAATTATTCTTTTATTGATAATGCTTGCTATTGTTGGGATTACCGCTTTATTGATGGTTACGTTTTGGCCAAAAAAATAGATAAAAAAGTATAAAAAAATTTGGAGATTCGTTTCCGTCAATTTCAATTGCCCAATATACTACGCTACTTGCCGAAAATGAACTACTAGCCAGCAGATTGAATGCTTTACTGCAATTAGACAATCAATATGCTGATCAATTTACCAAAATTGTAAGTAAGACAAAACTGGATTCTATCAACCAGATACTTTATGTGCAAGAAGAAATTTTTCGTGAATCAATAGACAGTATATTTTTATACTCATCTTACCAGGCAGATAGAAGTTTGAATTAATTTTGTAGTAATATTATTTCGTTCTACAAATCAATGTTTGGTAACTGCCATGCCGTTAGTATTTTTCGCATTGCAAGTAACTTTGATAACACTGGATTTAGCAAAGATCAAGTGGATGTGTTGAAAACCCAAAGAGAACTATAGAGAAAAAATAGTCGCATCGATTCATTAGAGGATATATTTCAATGCCGTTAAGATAAGGAAAATTGAAGGTAAATCCTAGGTATTTTTATATCTTTGCAAAGTAAAAAAAACGCATAGGATTATAGGGGTAACATTTTTAACAATATAAATACGAATCTGGATGATAAAGATTTTAAACGCCGAAATACCAACGGCAGTAAAGGATTTATGCGGGTCCAGATTTTAACCTTCAAAATTACTTTCCTTTTTATTTCACAATTATTGAGACGTTCTATTCAAAGAGAATTAAATGATTTTTTCGGAAGAATAAATGATTCCGATTATAGCATTCAGCATGTAACCAAAAGTGCCTTTACACAAGCCCGTTCAAAATTAAAACCCGAAGCTTTTAGCGAGTTGAGTCAATCGGTGGTAAATTCTTTTTATAGAGGTGCTCCATATTTATTATGGGGAAAGCACAGAATTTTAGCCTGTGATAGCAGTACCATTATGTTGCCTACCAGTAAAAATATCGCTGCTGATTTTGAGCCTGCAGGATTTGGTCCCAAGGGAGATGCTGAAAAATCTATAGCTAAGATATTGTTGGTATATGATGTCCTTAATTTACTGACCTTAAGTGCTAAGATTGATGCGTTTACAGTGCATGAAACAACACGCTTAAAAACACAGTTGAAAGAGGTTGACTTTATGGCAAATGATATCCTGCTTTTAGATCGGGGATACCCAAGTATTGGCTTGCTGTATGAGTTACAGCATAGGAATATAGGTTTTTGTGTTAGGTTAAAGGACAACTGGTGGAATGAAGTAAATGCCATGCTGCAGGCAAAAGAAACCAGTAAAATTGTCACCTTTAAACTTCCCAAAAAGGATAAGGATTTGCAAC
>JANXSK010000102.1 GCA_025352695.1 Ferruginibacter sp.
CTATTGTTTTGGTAGACTATATAAATAAAAAAACACCTAAACATTAAAATAGCAAAAAGGTACAACATCGTAGTTTTAAAAAGAAGAAAACCCGTATGTAAGACTTGTGATTCATTTTTAGTCTGTTTTTACAAAGATAAGGGGATTAAAACAAGTCTACCAAATTTGTAGACTATTGTTTATAAGTTTTATTTTTTATTTTTTTTAATATAGGATTAGGTATTTAATTCGCAAAGCGGTTACGCCATTATTTTAGACCCTGTTTTCATTTTTTTCTGATAAAAAAAGAAACAAAAAAATAAAGACTGCTTATAAAAAGGTTGAAATTTTTATTAGAGGCCATAGCTGGCCTTTGTTTAAAAGCTATATACCTGATCTTATTAAACGACGTTATCAATAAACAAAGTCGTTTGGTTAAGAGACACGCCACAACTAAAAGAATGTAAGTATTCACCGATAATTATTTACCGATACACTATCGGTTAACA
The DNA here is from genome assembly GCA_025352695.1 of Ferruginibacter sp. Taxonomy (GTDB): domain Bacteria; phylum Bacteroidota; class Bacteroidia; order Chitinophagales; family Chitinophagaceae; genus Ferruginibacter. Next base: position 489 of record JANXSK010000102.1, read on the forward strand.
ACCATAAAAGTATAGCTTGTTATAAAAAAATTGCTCTGCATATTGTAATAAGGCCACAAACAATTACTACAATACCAACTGCAATAAACATTTTTTTTTCTGGAAGTTTAGCCGTAAGTGTGGCTGAAAAAGGAGCAGTAACAATTCCCCCAATGAGCAGCCCTGCCACTACATTCCAGTGATGAATACCTATAGTAAAAATAAAGGTAGTTGCACTAGCCACAGTAAGTATACATTTTGCAAACGTAGAACTGCCAATTACAAATCTTGGGGTATGACCATTTTTAATAAAAGTACCCGTAACTAAAGGTCCCCAACCACCTCCGCCAAAAGAATCAATAAAGCCGCCAATTAACCCCAGGGCTGTAATATTACTTTTTTTCTTTTTTTGATTTTCTTCTTTTTTTTTAAACGCATTTTGCAAAATTTTTATACCAAGGTATATGGTATAGGCAGCAATAAAAGGCTTGGTTATTTTCTCATATCTATGCCCAACATAAGTTAGCAGCAGGGCACCTGCTATAGCACCAAAAATTGCGGGAATGGCTAAAGCCCGTGCCAGTTTTTTATTAATGTTTCCTAATTGCCAGTGACTTACTGAACCTGCCGCACTTGTAAATGCTTCGGCAGAATGAATGCTTGCACTCACTACTGCTGGCGGCACATTCATTATTAATAAAAGAGAAGTACATATAACACCATACCCCATCCCCATAGAGCCTGCAACGATTTCTGCACCAAAACCTATCAGCAACATCCAGTAAAATAAATGATTGTCTTTATTTAAAGTAACCTGCAAAGCGGTAAGCTGTTCGGCGGTTAAAAAAAAATAGGAAAATAAAATTGTAAGCAAAACAATCGCAATTGCCACAAGATATTTATTCATCACCTTTCTTCTGGACGAATTAAGTTCCTGCGCTGTAACAACCACTTCATCCGAATGTGTAATATTTTCTATTGTTTGTTCTGTTGTACTATCAGACATATTTATTGATTTTGAGAAAGGTTTTTTGTAAGCTCATTCAACTGACGCACTTTCTCAGTAAAATCCCCACTCATTTTATTACGGATATTTTGCATTGAATTTAATAACGTATCAATTTCATCCGGCAAGGTTTCATTTAAAACTTCTTTAAGCCGCTTGGCAATAGTGGGCGATTTGCCATTGGTACTGATCGCAATTTTAAGATTCCCTTTTTGTACTACAGCACCAAGGTAAAAATCGCAGAGATCAGGCTTATCTGCAGCATTTACCAATATCCCTTTGCTTTTTGCATCCATCGCTACCTGCCTGCTTACAACCGGATCATTAATAGCTGCAATAATGATATCGATATTATCAAGATCGGTAATGTGGTAAGGTTTTTCAACAAGAGTAATCGTGGAATACGCTTTAGTTAATTCTTTTATCTCCTCACTTATTTGAGAAGCTACCAATGTAATAATAGCTGATGGAGAATTGGATATTACCGCTTGTAGCTTTTCCATGCCCACGTAACCGCCACCTACCAGAAGTAGTCGTAATTGCTTAAGCTTTAAAAAAATGGGGAAAAGTTCATTCTGCTCCTGTAAGGTAGTATTTGCCATAAAGCACAAATATATACCTATCCCTACTAAATTAGTAGACTATGGCAGATATTTTTTTATACAGGGCACTTTATCGGGAATTCTGCTTCAATATTCATAAGAATTAAAAAAATGTATCTTAATATTCGTATAATTTGCAAAATAGTGCTGTTAAATATCAGTAAGTAGTGGTGATTTTGCACTAATAATTTTTAAAGCTTCCCCTACTTTTACTATTCCAGTTTGTTTGAACAAAATATTTTGGCCAAAAAATATATTATTATCTTTCATTCTGTAACCAGCCAGTGTTTTTAATGGCTCATTTGCTTTTTTGCCTGTTGCTTGGTTAATGGTAGTTACAACACAACGGGCACATAATTTAACGCCAAACATTTCAATTTCATTGATTAAAATGTGTTCCATTGTATCTTCCACATAGGGAACTCCGCCAGTAAAAACAACATTGGGTCTAAAGCGATCCATGGACAGCGGCTCCGCTAAACGGTTATTTAAATCATCTAATGATGCTTGCCCAATCAGCAGCAATGGATATCCATCAGAAAAACTGGTTATCTCTTTATTATTGGCATATCGTTCATCTACCAAGCGCATTTCGCTATCAGGCATGTATACTAACCGGCATTTGATAGATAATTTATCACTCAACCACTCATCTGCAAGGTCACTTACATATTGTGCTTCACAGGTATCATCCCACACTTGTACGTTGGTTGTTGCAACACTTGTTGGCTGCAAGGGTACCTTAACTTTATCTGCTGTATTATTTTTATGAAATATTATTAAATTATTGCCTTCAATGGCTGTTTGTAATAAACTCATAACTGCATGTTTCCGCTGGGTAAGAAAATGATTGCTGCTATCTACCAGCATAAATCTTCTGTCGTATTGAAATCCTCTGTCAGTTAGTTCTGCCGAAGTAACTTCAAAACCACCGAGTGACTTTACAGGATAAATAAATAATTGGCTAATGGTGTACATATTTCAAAGGTGGTGATTTTAATTTATTATAAATGAATGATTGTATAAAATTGTTGCAATTTGTGTTAGAGCCTGCCTTTAACCCTTAGTAGAAAAACAACGATCATAAACTCGACCTTATTTGTAGTAGATAATTCTAAATGAATAAGGTTATAAGTTTAGACTGTAATGAAATTTATTTTCTACTAAGGTTATTGAAACATCATTATTTTAATACCTGTTCCCAATATGGTTTTATATTATTCATCTATCGATATATTTTATGCGCCGCATAACCCCGTCAATAAACATCAACCGGAAGGCTGAAGAACCACATAGATATGCAGTTGAAATGTGCGACGCCAATGAAGCTTCATCAGGGTTATTAGCTGGTTACCAAAATTGTATTATTCATTGTACATTTACTTACACAACCAGCTAAAAATGAAACCAATCATCACCATAGAATATTGCCCGAAATGCCACTGGCTGCTGAGAGCCGCTTACATGGCACAAGAATTATTAACCACTTTTGAAGATGACCTGCAATCGATAACACTGCAACCCAGCGAAGTGGGCGGACAATATATTATTTACATCAATGGTAAGGTATTTTTTGACCGTAAATCATACGGTAGATTTCCTGAAATTAAAGAGCTGAAACAATTGATAAGGGATGTGGTAAACCCAGAAAAAAGTTTAGGCCATTCCGATAAACACTAAAATAATTTGTATGACCGGCATTGTTTTATGTGGTGGACAAAGTACAAGGATGGGCAGCGATAAAGGCTTACTGCCTACAGATGATTCAACCTGGGCAAAAGCGGCCATCAATAAATTAGCCGCATTGCAAATACCCGTATCGCTATCCGTAAATGAGCGACAATACTATATCTATGCAGCAGCATTTTCCGAAACTGCCATCATACCTGACAATGATTCTTTGGTATTACATGGCCCTTTACTTGGAGTACTGAGCGCTCATTTACAACACCCTTTACAAAACCTTTTTGTACTGGCCTGCGATATGCCATTGATGGAAACCAGCGTGCTCAGGGACTTGTATAACCATTACCTGCAAACAAATGCTTATAATGCTTTTGTTTTTACCAACGATGAAGAACCGGAACCTTTGTGTGGTATTTATTGTGCCAGGGGATTAGCAATAATTTTAGACATGTACAAAACAGATGCATTAACAAGACACAGCATGAAGTTTATGCTTGAAAATTTAAACACCCGCTACATTGCCATTACAAAGGAACAGAAAAAACATTTTAAAAACTTTAATGCCCATGCTGATTTGAACGGGGAGTAATATTTATGCTTCCACAAACTGCAATGACAACTTATTAATTTGCCTGAATGCTGCTTTAGGGGCTTCACACAAAGGGCAGCAATATAGCTCCGGCAAATTTTCAAATAATGTGCCTGCGGCAATGTTATTTTCAGGTTCTCCCACTGTTGCATCATACACCGAAAAACATTGCGGGCATTGGTCTACCCATACAGGCAACTCATTTTTTTGTTGCACTTCTTTGTTAGGTTTTTTTACAATTACGGCTTCCTGTTGGTTAGCTTTGTGCGCATAAAAACTTATGATAGCCCTGCGTAATTGTTCGGGCAATAGCCATTTATAATTGTTGCGGCTAAAGGTAAAGCCCGTCCTTTCGTTGGGGTTAAAATCCTTTGCACATAAAATATCATAGCGGTGAAAAAACTCTATGCCGGCAATAGTAAACAGCGGCTTTCTTTTTACTAGTATGCTGCTGAACACTTCGCTTTTACGGCGTGTTTTTATACCAATGCAAATACCAAATGTACGGGTGTCGTCCTGTTGTAAATGTTTTATCAAAAAGTTTTTTAACGCCAGTCCGTCTTTACAATCATCTTCTACCTGAAAATTTAATTCGTTGGCTGCATGGCGCACATTTATCTGGTGTTTGCCTAACACGGCATCCCATAAATTACGTTCCTTTTCTTCAATGCCTTTTATAATAATACTCTTCCAGGGTGTAGAGCACAACTGCCCAATTTTAGTTGCCAGGCAAAGTGAACAAAGTTCTTTTAAAAATTTAACAGTAAACTTTTCATCCCGGCGATAAATGCCCAACCAATAGCGATTATCAACCCGGTTAAATCCTTCGTAGTAAGGCAACATAAAACCGGGTAATACCACCGGCCTTTCTGCATGTTTAACATTGTACTGCTGCTGTTGCTGGATGATGCTGTACAGCAATGTACCATCAGGTGCCGGGGCATCATAAAACTTTTTATCACTACTAAAAATTACTGTATCAATATGCCTGGTCATTGCCGCAATATCATTGCTGTACACAATATCAGGCCATTCATAAATACTATTTGTTTTGGGGAATCTTATAAACAAGTGCCAGAAATGCAGGCTATCACTCGCCACCCAATTAATGTTTCCGGTAAGTAATGGTGTAAAACTTTGCTTGCTGTCGCTGATATTAATTTTTAGTTTTGGCACATAATCAAAGCCGTCAAAAATATCCTTGTACACCCCTTCGCTTAACCATGTTTTGGTAATAAAAATTTCTTCAGCCGGGTAAGAGCTTACTATATTTGGATGGTGATCTGTATCCGATTCAAAAGCAATGTTTTTAGCTTTTAACGCATCCGTCAATTTATTGTATTCTTCATTTGCCACTTCTATAAATAGCTGTTGCCGCAGTCCGAAACTTACCTCTTTAATATCCGCTAATGCTGCAGCAGCCAATATATTCATCAGATCTCCGGGAGAAATGATACCCCCGGTAAAATTGATCTTTATGGTAAATGAATTTTTCATGCAATTTATTTTTATGTTACAGGCATTTGTTTTTCATGATATCATTGTTGTGTCACTTCCTTGTACTTTTTAGCTTTAGGCAACACTTCCTCAAACTGCTACCTTACTTCTTAATCCCAATTCCCGCCAACCAAATCATTGCATCTGCTGCTAATCCAAACTCCTTCATCGCCTTCGGAAAATTTTTATTCTCATGCCCCGGGCTAAACAGTTTTAATAAAGCAAAGCGTTGCAAATTGCTGAGGGCTTTCCATTTTCTTACAGGGATGAACCAATTAAAGGCTGCTGCTTTTTGTTGCAATACTGGCGGCACATTTTCAAGATCAGCCCATAGTGGTGCAGTAGCTATCGTCAATTCTTTTGCATCACCGCCGGTATAAATATTTATCAGTCCGTTTAAGTAATAATGATAGCCTGATTTTTCTATCCTTGTTGTACAGTGTTGTTCCGCAAGCGCTTTTCTTTCTTCGAAAGAAAATTTGCACCAAACTTCCAGCGGCAGTTTAATGCCTACGGCATCCATTTTAAACCGTACGATCATCGGAATACAACGTACATTTTCCTCCACAAAATCTTCTTCAAATAAAAAATATTCCACTCCAAATAAGCCCTGCATTTCCGGTAATTGTTTAATGGTATTTATTGCTGGCATTTTATTAATTTTTAAATTGGTGTACGTATTAGTTGTTGCCTTATTTTTATTTCCCGGATCACTCTATTAAATTAAGCCTTTATTTTTACTATAACACAACCCCGTCAGCGGTTGAAAACCCTGACGGGGGTTAAATAATAATGAATCAAATATTTTAATCCTCTCAACCGCCGACGGGGCTTGAAGCCGCCGTCGGGGTTGGTTACTTCCCTTCCGTTTACACTACTTCCGCAATTAAAACAGTAGCAGCAATTTTTACTTCCTTATCTGTTAAAAGCATTACCTTATTTAGTATCGCCTGCACCTCGGGCCTGCAACTGCCACAGCCCATGCCTGCACCGCTTGCTTCGCATAAAGTTTTTAATTTGGTACAGCCTTCTTTTATTTTATTTACAATATTACCCGCGCCAATATTACCACAACTGCAAACCAGTTTGCCAATTACAGGCTCGGTTACTTTTCCCGAACGCAATAGCTGTAAGCGCTTTTCACTTAGCTCCATTTTATTTTGTATCAGGTAACGGTATTCTAAAAACTCAGTTTTATCACCAATCAAAATAGCACCTACCAAACGGTCGTTGTGAATGATGCATTTTTTATAATAACGTTTTGCCTTGTCAATAAACACCACTTCCTCATACGCCGGATCATCAGGACATTCTGCCAACCCCATAGAGACAAGGTCTGTGCCGTGCATTTTTAAAATATTAATCAGTAGGGAGCCTTCATAATATTTTGAAATATCGCCGCTTAAATAACGGGCAACAATCTCCGCCTGTTGTTCAGCCGCAGCCGTAATGCCATACAAAAATCCTTTAAACTCTGCTATTTCACCCACCGCAAATATAGATGAGTCGCTGGTTTGTAAATATTCATTTACTTCAACACCACGTTTGCTTTGCAAACCACAAGCTTTGGCCAGTTCGATATTGGGCACTGTACCCACGGCAATTACAATAGCCTGGCAGTTAACTGTCAAGCCACTTTTTAGTTGAACGCCCGTTACTTTTCCATTACCATAAAAACGTTCTATCTCATCATTGTAATAAATATCTACGTCTTTGCTTAATAATTCTTCGTGTAATAACTGGCTGCCCAACGGATCAAGCTGCCTGTCCATCAGCCTGCTGATACGTTGTACGATCGTAACACCAACACCTACTTCTCTTAATGAAGCAGCCAACTCAATACCCAGCAAACCACCACCAACTATCAGTACTTTTCCTTTGGCTGCATCCACATGATCTTTAAAATTATCTGCATCTACCCTGCTGCGCATGGTAAATATGCCTTTCATATCCGGTACATCTCTCAGCATCGCAGCACGACTGCCAGTTGCCATTAACAACACATCATACTGATGCAACACACCTTTGCTATCAATTACTGTTTTATTTTGTCTATCAATCTGCTCTACACTTACACCACGGAATAACTGAATATTAAAATTTCGTTCTTCCTTGTCTGTCATCTTTACCAACTGCGCCCATTTCTGTACACCACTAATATAATCCGGCAACATTACCCTGTTATAAAAAGGAAAATTTTCTTTGCTGAAAACCTTTATTTCATCATCTGTATTTAAAGCCCGGTAACTTTTTACAAAACCACAGGCACCGGCACCGGCTCCAATTACAATTATCTTTTGTTTATCTTTTTTATGCAATGCCACTTGCACAGCAGCAAATTTAAAATCAGGTTCTTTTGATACCGGATCAACCAGGTTATTGGTGAGGTTGTTGGCCCGGTTTAAATCATTGTTTAAAATTTTACCCCAATGCATCGGTAAAAAACAAACGCCCTTTTTAATATCTTCTGTAAGTTTTGCTTTTACCCTTACATTACCACGATCATTGATCACTTCTACCAAATCACCTTCTTTAATCTTTCTTTCTGCTGCATCTGCAGGATGAATTTCAAGGAAACTTTCTTTAATGTGCTGGTTTAATTTATTAACTTTTCCCGTCTTGCTCCTGGTATGCCATTGGTCACGTATGCGGCCTGTGGTAAGGATCAACGGATGTTCCGACGTTAGTGGTTCCGATTTATTGGCATCTTCAAAAGAATGAATGATGGCTTTTTTAGAAGGCGTAAAAAACTCGTGATCTGTAAATAACCTGGCCGTTCCAAACGCACCGGTTTTTTTTGTGAAAGGCCATTGCACAGAGCGTTGCTCTTTTAAAATCGCATAGTTCAATCCACTGATATCAATATTAGTGTCTTCGGTTAATGCAGCATGTTCAGTAAATATTTCTGCACTGTTTTTATAATCAAATCCGGTAAAACCCATCTTTTGTGCAAAGCGGCAAATGATCTCTGCATCCGGCAATGCTTCACCCGGCGCTTCAGTGATCTTACCTAAATGCGAAATGTATCTCCCGGCATTGGTCATGGTGCCTTCTTTCTCCGCCCATGCGGCCGCAGGTAATACCACATCCGCATATGGCAATGTTTCTACCGTGTTACTTACATCCTGCACCACCACAAACTTTGCTTTCTTTAACCCCTCTTCTGCAATGCGTACATCCGGTAGACTAATTAAAGGATTGGTACACAAAATCCAGATGGCTTTTAACTTCCCTTCGTTTAACGCAGCAAACATTTCAGTAGCCGTTAAACCAGGTTTAGATTGAATGGTACCCAATGGTATTTGCCAGAATTTTTCTACTTCATTTCTGTCTGCTTCGCTGGCTAAATTTCTATGTGCAGGCAATAAATTTGACAAGCCCCCAACTTCACGGCCACCCATGGCATTTGGTTGACCTGTTAATGAAAATGGCCCGGAGCCCGGCTTTCCGATGTGCCCGGTTATTAAATTTAAATTGATGAGTGATAAATTTTTATTAACCCCCACTACGCTTTGATTCAGGCCCATCGTCCACATTGTAATAAAGCCTTTGGCATTACCAATGTAAGAGGCAGCTTCACGGATGGCACTCACTTCTACACCACAAATAGCAGCTGCTTCTTCAATCGTTCTTTCAAAAACAGTATTCCGGTAATCATCAAACCCATTGGTATGTGCATCTACAAAATCAAAGTCAATGTTCTCTGTTTCAATCAGGCAGCGGCCTATTGCATGGTGAAGGGTAATATCCGTTCCAGGGTTTAATTGCAGGTGTACATTTGCAATGGAGCAACTTTGTGTTTTACGTGGATCGCTTACAATAATTTTAAGGTCAGGATTTTTTTCCCTGGCAGCTTCTACCCTTCTCCACAAAATAGGATGACACCAGGCAGGGTTGGCACCGGCAACAAAAATAACATCGCACAATTCAAGGTCATCATAACTCACCGGCACACTGTCTTCACCCAAACTCATCTTATAACCAACCACCGCACTGCTCATACACAGGCGGCTGTTGGTATCAATATTATTGCTGCCAATAAATCCTTTTATTAATTTATTCACCACATAATACTCTTCTGTTAAACATTGGCCGGAAGCATAAAATGCCACTGCATCGGGACCATATTTTTCAATGATGGTTTTAAACACCGCAGCTGTTCTTTCCAATGCTGTATCCCACGAAACCCTTTGCCTGGGCTGGTTACGGCCATAGCGCATTTCGGGGTACAGCAACCGATCGCTTTTGTCCATAACCGTATAATGCAGGTTCATCCCTTTACTGCACAACATCCCTTTATTCACCGGATGATCCTTATCGCCTTCTATCTGTATACGGCCCTGTGCATCTTTGTTAACAACAATACCACATCCCACACCGCAATAGCAGCAGGTAGATGCAGCCCCCATCCCCTGAAGGGGGGTAATTTGAGTACCGTTATTTTTTTTGTCAGTCAAATTATTTGTGGTGTTTACCCCTATCCCCTAAAGGGGAATTTTGGAACGTTTACTTATTTTGTATCAGTCAATTATTTCTACTTATTTACTTACCTAACTTTTGAATTACTATTAAGCTTCATTGGCATCGCACTCTTGTACTATAGATCTTTATTGATCTTGCCTATGTTGCAGCAGCTTTGAAACATCTATACCTTAGCAATGATCTATTTACCAGAATACTTATCATAAAACTGATTATCTATTTGTCTTCACATTAAAGTAGCAACCATACAAAAATCAGACATCAAAAAATCAGACATCAGACATTAAAGTTATACTGTCTGTAACTCAGCATTTTCAACAGCTGCATCTGCCGCTCCTATTTTTTGTGTAACTGCAAACTTTGTTACCAGCACTATTAATGAAACAGCAATTACTGCATAGCCAATGTATTGAAACGCTTCCAGGTAAGTAATGGTAGAAGACTTAAACAGAAAGCCAAACAACATACCACCTACATTACCACCTGCCCCTACAATACCACTCACCATACCCACATTTTTTTCGTTCACAAATGGCGTGATAGCATAAGTTGCACCATTGGCCATTTTAAGAAACAATGCAAATGAAATCATACTCACAATAGCCATTGACAAAGAACCTGCATGTGCAAAAAGAATAATGCCGCAACCTTCCATCAGCAACATCACCGCTAACAAAATTCCTTTTCCACGCATGCCATATTTTTTACCTACTTTATCTGCAGAAATACCACCAAGTGCCCTTGCAAAAATATTCATAAAGCCAAAGGCACCCGCCCAAAAACCAGCAGAGCCCTGGCTTAATTTAAACGTGTCAGTAAAATGTAATGCTGCTACGCCATCAAATGTAATTTCCATTCCAAAACAAACGGAGTAAGCCAAAGCCAAACTCCATACACGCCAGTCTGCCAAAATGCTCCATTCTGTTTTCCCGGATACTTTTTTAAAGCGGTTGATATCTTCACAATTTCCCTGCGGTGTATCTTTTGTAAACTTAAAATATACTAAGGCCATTATCAATAACATTACGCCCGGTATCACCATTGCATAGCGCCAGGCTTCTGCTTTGGTATAACCGAAACCCACGATGGTAGCGAATATTACCGGCATCAGCATATTGGTAATGCCGCCGCCTAAATTGCCCCAGCCACCAGCCACCGCATTGGCCGTACCTTTAATATTTGGTGCAAACATTACCGAAGTATGAAACTGTGTAATAACAAAAGAAGCTCCTATAACACCAATGGCTAAACGAAATAAAAGAAACGATGTATAGCTATGCGCCAGTCCCACCAGCATTACAGGAAAAGCTCCTATAACGAGTAGTACTGTGTACGTTTTTCGGGGGCCCCAGCTATCACATAATTTACCGACCAATAAGCGGGCAAAAATGGTAGCCGAAACCGCTGCAATGATGGTATTGCCGACCTGTGCTTTGCTCAATCCCAGATCGGCACGTATGGATGGCATCAGTGGTGCCAGACCAAACCATCCAAAAAAACAGGCGAAAAAAGTAAGCCAGGTAATGTGGAAAGTGCGCATTTGTATGCCCTTAAAACTGAGCACATTTAATTTTGTAAGAGGTTGGTTATTTATGATGGATGACATGTTTTAATTTTTTATGGATGAAATATTTTATTAAATAATAACCGGTTATTTAAATAAGAATTCAGGTTTAATGGTGATCATCAAATAAGTCCATGTACCTGTAAGCTTTGCAGTATTGGGTGTAATGTTTTTTGCATACTCCATACTTTTTGTAGCAGCCATTACACTAAAGCCATATTCAAGCGTTGTTATTTTATTTAGTGCATAGGTTGTTACCAGGTCAAATTCAATGCCGAGGTATTTATTGATAGCAGTACCACTGGTATTTTTCTGATCCTTTGCCAGGCTGAAATAATGATAATCCAGCGCAGCAGTAAAACGTTTGCCTGCACTGCCATATTTAATTTTAGCAAATGGATTGCTTAGCCCACCTGTTGTAGAACCGGTACCTACATAAAAATAATCCATCAGTCCCCAGAACTTATGTGGTGTTCCGTATAAGGGATCAAAACGATGATTGGTAGTAGATGCTGAGAAAGCATCATTGCCTGAAACATAATCCCATCCTGCAGTGTAGGTAAATTTATTTTTAGTATACGCCAGGGATAATGTAGAAGTATAGGCACTCAGTTTTTGAGCGTCCCTGTCTTTACCTGCCTGGTAATAAAAACCTGCTGTTAATGCAAAGGCCTTATTTTTATCCAAAATACTGTTCAATAAAATACCTGTTGTAACCCTGCTGTTAACACCTTTTTGGTTAAAGCGTCTTCCATAAATATAACCAGTATCTGAACCAGCAATATTCCTCACAGAGTCATTGATATACTTTCCAAAATGATCTGCGAGTACCAGTCCGGTAACTTTTGTTTTGTTGAAAGTTTTGGCTACATATAAATATTGCAACGCTTTATAATCCTGGTACAAACCATTGGTAGAAGGCATGGCCACTAAAGACGGCGACCCCGTTTTGGAACTTAGTCCGGCTGCATTGCTCAACGGAATAAAAGCGTTTGGTGTGGCCGCCAGATTGCCGCGGCTATCTTTTACATAAGGAGATACATTCGCCGGTGTATAGAAAGTGCCGTTGTAATTAAAAGCATCAGTATTCTGATTAAACGCAAAACCCAAATCTGCCTGCCAGCCTTTGTTTAATAATTTAAATACAATGGCATCTTGCCTGCGTGCCTGTTGCAGCCAATCCAGGTTTCCCAACAGGCGGCTATCGTCATACAACAATTCCTGCCGGCCAATTTTTACCGCAAAATAATCTACCGGTGATTTTTTAAAAGAAGTATCTTTTTTATTGGCCAGTGCTATTTCTGCCCAGGCTTCGTGCAATCCTAACTTGCTGCCATCGTTGTTGCTGATGGTAGAGGCGTCCTGTCCCCAAACCCTTATGTCTTGCACCGAGGTTTGAAAAATAACATGGTTCATCTTGTAATTAAAAGTGAGCCTGCTTCGTTGCGAGGTAAAGAAAGCCGCACTGTTTATTTTTGGTTTTAATGTACCTACGCCATCCCTGTATTCTGTCCTGGTTCTTACCTGTCCCGTTACAATTAACTGGGCAGTCAACTTGTTTAAACAAGCAGAAAAAATTAATAGCATAAATACGTACCTGATAATTTTTTTCATGTTACTTTTGGTTTGATTTTTTAAGGTGATTACTTGCCTTTCTAATTGAAGGCCCGGCTAGACTCCACTCTGCCGGGTCTGTTTTTTTAACCTACCGCTTGCGATCAGGCTTTGTTTGTAATTTTTCTCTTTTTCATTTTCTCATAATTATGTAATCATTTTAAAGGATGAAAAAAATTGTTGGTATCAATATTCATATAGCATATCATGGTTGATAAACCCCTATAAAAATATTGCCGTCCTGTACTTTAACAGGATATGTTTTTATACCACATTCCTCACCGCTTAAACATTCACCGGTTTGCAGGGAAAAAGTTTTTTTGTGAAACGGACACGCCACTTTTGGCTCTTCACTTTGTGTACCAATCATACCCCGGCTCAACGCCATTTGTTGCCTGTGCGGACATTCATTTTGTGTAGCATACCATTCGCCTCTTCTTGCAAAATAAAAAAGGGCAATCTGGTCATCTTTGTACTTAACACATACGCCGCCATTAGTAGGTACATCATCTGACTTACAAGCCAAAAACCAGGTAATATTTTCTTCAATTGCTGTTAACATGGTGTAGTTATTTTTATCAAATAATAAAATAGGAGATTGTTTTATTTCCAATCCTTCACTTTTTTCTGTTCCCTCATTTCTTCAAAAACAACTGTTGGGTCTTTTGTTTCAGGTTCATTTACAAAATGGCTGAAACGCTTGCGGATAGCCGGATTTTCGATGGCTTCCTTCCATTCGCAACAATAGCTGTCAACCAGCAACTGCATTTCAGTTTCTAACTGTTCGCAAATTCCAAGACTATCATTCACTACCACATTGCGCAGGTAATCAATACCACCTTCCATTTTATTTAACCAGGTAGCAGTTCTGGTTAACGGATCTGCTGTGCGGATATAGAACATTAAAAAACGATCAATGTATTTGATGCAGGTTTCATCATCCAGATCAGTTGATAATAACAATGCATGTTGTGGCTTGCTGCCTCCATTGCCGCATACAAAAAGGTTCCAGCCTTTTTCGGTTGCGATGATACCAAAGTCTTTACTCTGTGCTTCTGCACATTCCCGGATGCAACCGCTTACACCACCTTTTAATTTATGTGGCGAACGAAGACCCCGGTAACGTTCTTCAATACGGATGGCGTAACTAACGCTGTCGTGTAGCCCAAAACGGCACCAAGTGCTCCCCACACAACTTTTCACAGTACGCAAACTTTTTCCGTAAGCATGACCGCTTTCAAAACCTGCCGCTATTAACTGTTCCCATATATCCGGTAAATCGTTTAGATGTGCACCAAACATATCAATACGCTGACCGCCGGTAATTTTTGTGTAGAGATTGTATTGTTTGGCAACCTGCCCAATCACAATCAATTTATCCGGGGTAATTTCTCCACCGGGAATGCGCGGTACTACAGAGTAAGTTCCTCCTTTTTGAATGTTGGCGAGAAAACGATCGTTGCTGTCCTGTGCGGTGTCGTTGCCTTTTTTAAGAATCATTTCGCCCCACAAACTAGCCAGGATAGAAGATACTGGAGGCTTGCATAATTCGCAACCATCACCCGAACCTAATTTATCCAATACTTCATCATAAGTTTTTAATTCATGGATTTTTACCAGATCGTATAGCTCCTGCCGGCTATAATTAAAATGCTCGCACAACACATTGCGGACGTATTTTCCCTGTGCCTTCATAGTATGCAGCATCAGGTCTTTCACCATTGGTACACAGCCACCACAGCCAGTCCCGGCTTTATTACATTTTTTTATGGCATCAATGGTTTCGCAGCCACCTTCTGTTACCGCACCGCAGATCATGCCTTTGGTAACACTTTCGCAACTGCAAACAATGGCTTCATCCGGCAGACTTAATACCCCGGCGCCACCATCAGTTTCACCCCCCCTTGATCCTAAAATAACATCTTCGGGATTGGGAGGAAGAACCACTTTATTTTTAGCCGTCTGCAACAACATATTGTATTGTTCCGCATCACCAATTAAAATACCTCCCAACAATTGTTTACCATCGCTGGAAATATTGATGCGTTTATAAATACCTTTCATGGTATCCTCAAACACCACGCTGCGGCAATTTTCACCAGCCACAAACGGATCGCCAAAACTAGCCACATCCACACCAATCAATTTTAATTTGGTGCTCATATCATAAGCACTGAATACTTTATGACCATTGGTTAAATTACTGGCCACCACATCTGCCATTTCGTAACCTGGGGCTACCAGGCCGTATACAATGCCTTCAAACAAAGCACATTCGCCAATGGCATAAATAGAAGGATCGGTTGTTTGTAATTTATTGTTCACAACAATGCCGCCACGAGTACCTATTTCAAGGCCACTCAGCTTCGCCAGTTCATCCCGTGGTTTTATACCAGCCGAAATCACCAGCATATCTACCTCTATTTTTGTATCATCGCTAAACTGCATGCCGGTGATACAGCCATTGCCTAAAATTTCAGCCGTATTTTTACTGGTATGAATTTTTAAACCCAGGGTCTGCAATTTTGCTTTTAAAATATTGGAACCTGCTTCATCTATCTGACGGGGCATTAAACGGGGAGCAAATTCAATTACGTGGGTATCGGTGATGCCAAGATCAATCATTGCCTTAGCGGCTTCGAGGCCTAATAAGCCTCCGCCGATTACGGCCCCTGTTTTTGCTTTTTTAGCATAGGCTGTCATCATCTCCAGGTCTTCGATGGTGCGGTAAATAAACACGCCATCTTTTTCAACACCTGGTATTGGGGGAACAAAGGCGGAAGAACCTGTCGCCAGGATCAGCACGTCGTAAGATTGAGTAATGCCTTTAAAAGAATGGACAGTTTTGTTGGAGCGGTCTATTTGCTGGATGGGGTCGCCGGTATGAAGAATGATATTATTATCTTCATACCAGGTGGCGGGTGCCATCAAAAGGTCATCTGCAGATTTACCCGAGAAATATTCGCTTAGGTGAACGCGGTCGTAAGCCGGCCGGATCTCTTCACCAAAAACAGTAATCTCAAATTGGGTTTCATTAGCTTTGGCAATAAGTTTCTCGCAAAACTTATAACTTACCATTCCGTTTCCTACAACTATAATCTTCATATAAACCTGATTTATGAGGTTGAAAATTATAGCAAGCAATCATATTAAAATTAAATCTATTTAATAATTATTTATGTTAATATAACTAAACTTATATTATTACCATGATTTATATCACAATTATACGACATTTAATTGATAAATCAAATTAAAATTAGTTTTATATATACATATATATTATTTTAATATTTATGTTATGTTATTAATTTCACAGAAATTAAATGCATTTTCTATATATAAAACAATGGTTTTTAGCAGGAAAAATTTCATTTAGCACAAGTTGCTTAATTTAGCCATCTGTCATTATCAACATAATTTATTTATTTCCATATGAAAAATAGTAAACGTGTTTGCGATTTAAAAAGCTGTATGTTCTGCAAGTTGTGTATGCCCGAATGGCTACCCGCTATTAATGTAAACCGGCAGATGGTATCTGTTAAAAAAGGAGAGGTTCTTTTTAAAGAAGGTGAAGAAATGACTGGAATTTATTTTGTTTACAGTGGTTTTGTAAAGGTGCATAAACAATGGGGACAAAAAGAATTGATTGTTCGGTTTGCAAAAAAAGGTGATGTAGCAGGGCACAGGGGCCTGGGGGCAGATAATATTTATCCTGTTTCTGGCACTGCTTTAGATAATGTTACTGCTTGTTATATACCGCTGGATTTTTTTATGTCTTCCCTGAAAGTGAATTATGAATTTATGCATTGGCTGATGCTGTTTTTTGCAGAAGAACTAAAACAGTCGGAACGCAAAATGCGTAACCTTGCTCACATGTCGGTAAAAGGGCGTGTGGCACAAGCATTGATTACATTAAAAAATAAATTCGGTACAGCAGCCCAGGGCTATATTGATATTTTATTAAGCCGGCAGGATCTTGCTTCTTATGCTGGTACTACCTACGAAACAGTATTTAGAATTATTACAGATCTGGCAGATCAAAATATTCTTACAGTTGACGGAAAAAAAATTACCGTTTTAAATGATGTTGCTTTGCAATCATTAACGGGTGATGAATGAAGATAACTGGTAAGTTGTATGCAACCAATAACGAAACCCGTTTTCAATTCATGGAAAAAATAATTTATATTTTCTAATTGTTGGAAACGTACAATTGATTGACTATACAGCATACAAGAAATCCAATATAATTTAAAGCTACAAAACTAATTTATACATATTGGTCTTAATTAAACAAATACAAAATGAAGAAACTAATATCTCTTTCAATTATCCTTTTTTTAATTGTTAACCTATCTTTTTCTCAAACTGAAAATAATGATATTTTATCTAATACAATAGAAGAATTAAAGCAAGAAATAAGAAGTAAAGGACTTGCAAATCTTGATAGGATTGAAGGAATATATGAATTTAAGAGAACTGGTGGACCGTACGGTTGGAAGACTGAATGGCTTAATAAAACCACAACGGAAAATACTTATATATACATCCGTCTAAATCCTGGTTCTTCAGGTTATAGTGAAGAAAAGCATTTTCAGATTTTTGAATACGAAGCAGAATATGGTGAATTTAAAGCTCAGAATTGGAATATAATTAAAGCTGTGAATAAATATTCAATGATTGGTTACGGTAAAGATTATGACCATGCGGAAAGCGAAATTATCTTTTAAGAAAATAAAGTTTATTTCAAAGAAGAATCAACGTATAAAGAAAATAGGAATAGCGGTATCACTTACACTTTCGAAAGTATTAAAAAAATATACCCAAGTTCATTAGAAGACAATATTTTTAAAACAGGCACTGGGTTTTTTATTTCCACAAATGGATATATTGTAACCAATTATCATGTTGTTGAAAATGCTAATAATATTTATGTAAGTAATAAAATATTTAATAGGTCAAAAGCACAGTTAGTATTTATTGATAAATTTAATGACATCGCCTTGCTTAAGGTGGATACTTCCTTAAAAAACATTCCATACAATATTTTCTCAGGTAATGAAGAAATTGGTGATAACATTTTTACATTAGGCTATCCTTTTATTCAATTAATGGGGAAAGAAGTTAAATTAACTAACGGAATAATTAATTCTAATTCTGGTTTCGAAAATGACACAAGATATTATCAATTTTCGGCTGAAATTCAACCTGGGAATAGCGGAGGACCTTTATTCGATTCAGATGGAAATATTATTGGATTAGTTTCTGCAAAACATAGTAAAGCGACAAATGCTGGCTACGCTTTAAAATCAAAATTTGTAGTTGATTTCATTAAACTTAATGACCCTTCAATATTGAAGAAAAATGTTAATACATTTAAGAATTTAAATCTTACTTCAAAATACAAAATATTAAAAGACTATATTCTGCTATTGGAGATAGAGTAAATTCCCGCAGCATGAGAAATAAATACTATGTAGGTGAAATAATTTATTAATTAAATCAATTAAAATCTTGCAAATGATTACAGATGAAACTTCAAAAATAATACAACCAGAAAATTTTTGGTGGAATGCCAATGAGAATAAAGTTCTTTTTGAAATGAAAGAAATTACATATAATTATGACCCATACTCAATAATATATATAGAGCAATCATTCCCTAATATGATTGCAATAAGACGCTCTGTATGCTTAGATATATCAATAGGCAACACAAAGCTTTTAGATGCAGGATTAGTTATTGATTTTCATCTCAACAAAAATTTATTCGACAATTTAAAAGAAGAGTTACTAAGGACAGGGACAGAAGCACATGACAGATTTATGCAAGCATTTGAAGAGCGTCGTTACCAATCATGTATTCCTCAAACATATCAACCAACTTATAAGACTTCTATTTTACTTGAAAAAGTCGAAAAACTACTTCAAGAAGAAAATCGATTTTAAGAGTAAAACGACTTTGGCTGTATATAATTCTCTATCAGCAGCAGTTCCAGGCATGACAATCAATGAATTCCACACCTGCAGCAATACCTGTTCGCAGCAATGAGGTGCAACTTTTATGCAGCACCTTGTACATACTTTCTAAAAGAAAAATCTCCAAAACTTTCGGTAGTATTTCTTTCCTTTTTAAAGGTTGCAAACAGGTTATCCAATTCATTAATAATTCCTGCTTCATCAAGGCTTTCTTTGTACAAAGTATTTAGCCGCTCTCCTTCATTATCACCACCAATATGTAAATTATACCTGCCAGGTGCAGTTCCTACAAAACCTATCTCTGCAGCATATGGACGTGCGCACCCATTAGGGCAACCCGTCATCCGCATAATGATATCTTCATTTTGTAATTGGTGCTTCGCTACCAATGGTTCAATTTTAGATATCAGTGAAGGCATGTAGCGCTGCGCTTCTGCCAACGCCAACGGACAAGTGGGCAATGCCACACATGCAATTGAATTTTTACGCAGTTGAGAAGCGGTAGTTGTATGTTCAATAATTTTAAATTTTTCCAGTATTTCGTTCACTTGCGCTTTATCTATATCCGCTACATCACTAATGATCATATTTTGATTGGAGGTAAACAAAAAATTTGATTTACCTGTTTTTGCCACTTCAAGCAATGCTGTTTTTAAGGCAACTTTCTCATCATCCAATACCCGGCCATTCTCAATAAACAAGGTGTAATACCAAAGCCCCTGCTCATTTTGAAGCCAGCCATACCGATCACCCCGTTGATTAAATTCATATGGCCTGGCAGGTTCTAATTTAAAACCAGTTCGTTTTTCTACTTCCTGCCTGTAGGCATCAACCCCCATATTATCGAGGGTATATTTTAACCTTGCTAATTTTCTATCACTGCGATTTCCAAAATCTCTTTGTACGGTTATTACTTCATAAATTGTCTTCAGCACTTTTTCTTCCGTATCTGCAAAACCAATCACCGTACCCAGCCTTGCGTACGTTGCTGCGTTACCGTGAGTGGTGGATAAACCGCCGCCGATGGCGATGTTAAAACCCTTCAATTCATTGTTTTCAATAATAGCAATCAAACCCAGATCATTGGTAAAAACATCCACATCATTGTTTGGCGGAATGGCAATACCAATCTTAAATTTACGTGGTAAATATCTCTCCTGGTACAGCGGATCAACCTCCTCACTTTTATCTGCAATTTTATCATCATCCAACCAAATTTCGTAGTAAGCTTTTGTTTTAGGCATCAGCAATTCGCTTATCTTATCTGCGTAAGCAAATACCTGTGCATGAATCGGCGATTCGCCAGGATGAGAGCTACAACTTACATTACGATTAATATCACCGCAGGTTGCAATAGAATCCAATTTTGCTTCATTGAAAGATTGAATCGTTGGTCTTATTTTTGATTTTATCAACCCATGTAATTGTATAGTTTGGCGGGTAGTAATTTTAATTACACCGGTACTGTTTTCTCCTGCAATTTCGTTGGCAGCAATCCATTTTTCAGCAGATATAAAACCTCCGGGCAGGCGCAGGCGTATCATAAAAGTATACAGGCGATCTAGTTTTTTTTCTGCACGCTCTTCTCTCCTATCCCGATCATCTTGCTGGTACATGCCATGAAATTTTATCACCGCGGTATCATCTTCTCTTATGGCACCTGTAATTTCATCGTGTAAACTTTCCTGTATAGAACCCCGAAGCCCATCACTGGCAGTCTTTATTTTTTCTATTGCGCTTAAGTTATTTTTATCTGACATGGTTATTATTTAAAGTCTTCCAGCCTGAAGAAAAGGAAGCTGGCAATATTAAAAAGTATTTTTATTTTCAGTTATTTTATAGATCAAACCGCCTGATATTTTTTGTTCTGGCAGCTGTATTTTATAGCATCATTCTTGCGTCGCCCTCTTGTACTTAATACCTTTAACAAACATTTACCTTAGCCATACCAACAACTTAAATACAGCACAGCACACACTTTCATTGATACTGAGTTAGTACACATCTTTTTCATACCTGCCTTCTTCTTCCATCAGTTCTAAATATTTTTTTGCTTCTTCGATTGATTTATTGCCTTGTTGCTGAATTATTTCGAGCAAGGTATTTTCAACATCCGCACTCATCGGATCTTTAGTACCACAGATAAAAAAGGAAGCGCCTCCAATAAGCCATTCATACAATTCAGCAGCATGCTGTAACATTTTGTGCTGCACATACAATTTAAAATGCTGGTCTCTCGAAAAAGCTACATTTACTTTGTTAAGTACGCCGGTTTCAATCCAGTTCTGAATTTCTGTTTGGTATAAAAAATCGCAGGCAAAATGTTGTTCGCCAAAAAACAACCAATTTTTACCGGTAGCTCCAGTAGCATCTCTTTCTGATAAAAATGACCGGAAGGCTGCAATACCTGTACCGGGACCAACCATAATCACATCTTTATCATCTGCTGGCAGCCTAAATCTTTTATTGGTTTGAATAAAAAATTTCTGTTGGGTATTTACATTCAGTTCGCCTAAAAAAGAAGAACATAAGCCAAATCGTTTTTCGTCGTTGATGATGTACGCATCTTTTACAGCAAGAATATGCACTTCGCCTTCATGCGCCGCTGGCGAAGAAGCAATGGTATACAGCCTCGGTGAAATAGCATTCATTTTACAAACGATGACTTCAAATTGCTCCGTATCTTTTACAGGATAAATCTTTAATAAATCCAGCAGATCCATTTTTGTAGCAGGTATATCTTCTCCTGTAATTTCAGCATATTGTTTTACTAACCGCTCGGTTAAATAAATAATATTTATTTTGTATTTTAACAGCTCGTAAATACTTATCTCTTCATTTTTAAAAACTACTTTTTTTGCCGCATCCACTTTTGCAATGGCAATAATTTCTTCCACCATTGCAGTTGGATTTTCAGGAACAATTCCAACAGAATCTCCGCATTGATATTGCAATCCATCGGCAGCAATTTCAATATGCCAGGTCTCTTTGTTAGAACCACGGTCGTTTAAATTTACTTTAGTAACCACCGTACCAGTATAAACTTGTTTACCAGCTTTTTTTGCTGTAATCGCTGCCGGTATTGCTGTTGGCACAAGAGAAGTTGCAGTGGAAAGACTTTTCAAAACAGTGTTAAACCAGTTAGCAGCCTCTTCATCATACTCTACATCACACTTTTGCAATGGAGCAATCCTATTGCCTCCAAGCTTGTTAAACTGTTCATCTACCTCCTCCCCAGTTTTACAAAACAAAGGATAAGAAGTATCTCCCAAAGCGAGTACACTATATTTTAATTTCTCCAGTCTAAACCCGTTCTGGTGAATATGGTCATAGAATTTTTTTGCAGCTATGGGTGGCTCGCCTTCGCCGTGGGTACTTACAATGGCCAGCAAATATTCTTCTTTAGGCAAATCTGTAAGCCTGTATTGATCCATACCCACCACCTTAGCATGAATGCGTTGTTGTTTTGCTTTAGCCGCAAAATCAGCTGCCAGCCTTTTTGAATTTCCGGTTTCAGTGCCGTACACAATGGTTATTTTACTAACCGCAGGATCAGCAACCGCAATTGGTGCCGGTACCACAGACTGCGCTTGTACCATTCCATTCAGATAGCCATTCATCCATATCAGTTCCTCTTTATTAGAAGAATTGAGGAGGTCTAAAAAAAGTTTCAATTTATTATCGGCCAACATGTATTGCTGCATTTAAAAGGTTACTATCCGGAAGAACCGGTTTAAAATAATGATCACTGCTTTCGGCATTGGGCAACCAGGCAAATTTTTCATGCAGGGCTACTACTTTACCGATAATTACCAACGAAGGGGAAATAAAAGAGCGGCCTTTCAAATTCACTTCGTACTCGTATAATGAACTAATATGTACGTGCTGCAAAGGCGTTGTAGCCTGCTCAATAACCGCCATTAATTTTAATGGATCGATATGGTATTTTACCAGATTGGCTACCACATTATCCAATGTTTCAGACGACATGTAAAAAACCAATGTGTCGGTTGTTTGAGATAATTCTTTCCAATATTCATCCGGTACAATATCAGATTTATACGAAGTAAGCAATCTAACTGCGGTAGATAATCCTCTACCGGTTAAAGGTATACCTGCATAGGAAGCTGCACCCAGCGCAGCAGTTACACCTGGTATAATCTCGTAAGGAATATTGTGCTCCACCACGGTTTGCAATTCATCCAGAATATTAGAGAATATAGATACATCGCCACCCTTTAAACGCACTACCAGCTTGCCTTGCAAAGCATATTCAATAATATAACTGTTAATGCTTTGTTGTGGTGTGCTATAGCCCCGCCGGCATTGTTTACCTACATAAATTACCACTGCACCTTTTCGCACATACTTGTCTAAAATTTCTTTACTCACCAGCCGATCTGTCAGCACTACATCAGCCTGTTGCAAATAGCGTGCAGCCTTTACCGTTATCAGTTCCGGATCTCCGCAACCTGCACCTGCTAAAATCACTTTGCCGATATGTTGGTTTGTAATATCCATTTATTATTTAACGGTTGTTCTTATATTGTTTTACCGCATTCCTGCATTGCTCTTTTAAAAGAAAACTACTAATTCCGCTTGGCTCTTTAAAATTCATTATACAAAACTATTCACTTCCATCACTTTACTTTGTTGCCTCTAAAACAATCCTTCGATAGATAAATATCTTTCGCCTGTATCGTAATTAAAAGTGAGCACTTTTGCACCTGCCGGAATTTCTGCTAATTTTTTTGCCACGGCTGCCAATGATGCGCCGGTTGAAATACCCGCCAAAATACCTTCTTCTTTTGCAAGCCGTTGGGTGTAGGTAAATGCCTCATCTTTACTTACCTGTATTACCCCATCTAAAATTTCTTTATTTAAAATAGAAGGTGCAAAACCAGCACCAATACCTTGAATGGGATGTGGTCCCGGAGCTCCGCCGCTTAGTACAGGAGACAACTCGGGCTCCACAGCAAATACTTTCAAATTAGGGAAATGTTGCTTTAATATTTCAGCTACACCCGTAATATGGCCGCCTGTACCCACGCCGGTAATATAATAATCTAATCCATCGGGAAAGTCGTTTAATATTTCGAGTGCGGTTGTTTTACGGTGTATTTCTGAATTGGCAGGATTATCAAACTGCTGGGGCATCCATGCGTTTGGTGTGGAAGCTGTTAACTCTGTTGCCTTTTCAATAGCACCTTTCATTCCCTTTTCTCTTGGGGTTAACACAAATTCTGCTCCATACAATGACATAAGCCTTCTGCGTTCAATACTCATACTTTCGGGCATTACCAATGTTATTTTGTATCCTTTTACTGCTGCTACCAATGCCAAACCTATACCAGTGTTACCACTCGTTGGTTCAATAATTACACTGTCTTTATTTAATAATCCCTTTTGTTCAGCATCTTCTATCATGGCCAATGCAATACGATCTTTAATACTTGCACCGGGATTTGTTTTTTCTAATTTAATCCATACCTCGTGCTGGCTGCCATACATTTTACTAAGACGTACATGCGGTGTATTGCCAATTGTTGCTAAAATATTATCTGCTTTCATTGTTTTATTTTTTGTTTAGAGTTTTTTTAACTGGTTGATATTATTTGTAATTTATTGTTGAATATGCTTCTAAAAAAGTTGCTATCTGCTTTACAGTACAAGTGTGCGACGCAACAATGTTTAATAGTAGCACACAGCCTGTTACAAAAATTAAATCACAAAATTCAATACTTCTGGTAATGGATTTTTATCCCTGATGGTAATTTCACTTTTATGATATACTACAGAAAAAGAAAAAACTGAATTGGTAAGCCAAACGTTACCGCCAATAACACTATCGCTGCCAATTACAGTATCACCACCTAATATAGTTGCACCGGAATATATAACGACATTGTCTTCAATAGTTGGATGTCGCTTACTTTCTGCACAATCTTTATTTACACTCAATGCCCCCAATGTTACTCCCTGGTAAATTTTTACATTGTCGCCAATAATGGTTGTTTCACCAATTACAATACCTGTTCCATGATCTATAAAAAACGACTTGCCGATTGTTGCACCGGGATGTATATCAATGCCTGTTTTACTGTGTGCATATTCGGCAAAAACACGAGGCAGAATATGTACGCCTTGCAAAATTAACTGATGCGAAAAACGATATACGGCTGTTGCAAAAAAACCGGGATAAGCCATCAACACTTCTTCAATTGATTTAGCGGCAGGGTCAAATCGCAATACAGCGGAAGCATCATTTAGCAAGGTATCGTAAATAACAGGTACTTCTTCGAAAAACAAATCTGTGATGGCTTGTGTTTTTTCCCCTTCTCCAATTACATCATATATCAATGCAGATAAATGACTTTTATAAGATTCAAATTCCTTTGACAACTCGTACTGCGACATCTTTTTCTGCTTCTGCGGAATGAACAAAAACTCAAAAAATCCATCAATAAATTCCTGCGCAAGTTCTTTATCAGGAAAAGCTGTAGTTGCCTGCTGATGCTGATTATAAAGATTTTGTATAAATGTTGCTGTACTCATTTTGCTTCTTTGTCTGTTGTTTTCTGTTTACGGTTTTTTATTTTCAGTTTAACGTTTTATGTTTTGTGTGTATTTTTCTTTTAGCGTGCTACTTTTTGCTTTCAGCTTATTGTATCATACAGGCACCTACAGTTACATTGCTTGTTTCATCAATTAATATGGCACCACCATTTACACGTAATTTTTTATACGAATCAAAAGGTATTGGTGTGGCGGTTTTAATTTTTACTTTTACTATATCATTTAGGCCTGCCTGCTCAGGTGCTAGTTCTTTTAATAAAGAGTTTACATCCAGCTTATATTCAATTTCTTTTACCACAGCTCTTGTTACACGGCTATTAATTTGTAACAAATATTTGTTGCCTGCTATCAATGGTTTATTGCCCATCCAACACAATAAAACATCGAGTTCATTTTCTACAGAAGGCTGGTTATCTTTTTGTACAATTATGTCACCACGACTGATATCGATATCATCACTTAAATGCAACACTACACTTTGGGGGGCAAAGGCTTCTGTTACTTGTTTACCTCCAATTTCAATGGCACTGATGGTACTTTCTACACCAGCTGGTTGCACTGTAATTTTATCGCCAACTTTATAAATACCACTAACTACTTTTCCTGCATAGCCACGATAATCATGCAAGGCTTCTGTTTGGGGGCGAATAACGTATTGCACCGGAAACCTTGCATCCGTATAATTTATATCGTTGGCCACCTCCACGTTTTCTAAAATATGTAACAAAGATTCACCTTGATACCAGTGAAAAACCGGAGATTTTTCAACTATATTATCACCGTTGATGGCACTGATTGGAATGTATTTTATATCTTTTAATCCTAGTGAAGTTGCTACAGCAGCATAATCAATTACAATATTATTATAAATATCTTCGGAATTATTTACCAGATCCATTTTGTTTATTGCTACTACTACATGTGGAATGTTAAGGAGCGATGCAATGATAGAATGCCGGCGGGTTTGCTCTACAACTCCGTTTCTTGCATCAACCAAAATAATTGCCAGATCGCTATTGGATGCTCCTGTTACCATATTACGGGTATATTGTGTATGCCCTGGCGCATCCGCAATAATAAATTTACGTTTCGGCGTGCTGAAATATTTATACGCTACATCAATAGTAATACCTTGCTCCCTTTCGGCACGCAAACCATCCGTTAATAAAGCCAAATCAATCTCCCCATCTTCTTTGTTTTTACTTTGTTTTTCAATTGCTTCCAATTGGTCAATCATGATAGACTTGCTATCGTACAGCAACCTTCCTATTAGCGTGCTTTTTCCATCATCTACACTTCCTGCTGTTATAAATCTTAGTATATCCATTATTAGTTATAAGTTATGAATGATCAGTTTTTTTAAAAACGTTGGTTTATTAGTTATGAGCGAAGTAATGGCTATGAGGAAACCCAACTCATAATTCATCAGTCCTAATTTATATTTTTTAAAAGTACCCATTCTTTTTCCTGTCTTCCATTGCAGCTTCACTTACCCTGTCATCTATTCTGGTTTCGCCTCTTTCGCTGGTTTTAGTTGCAATAATTTCCTTTATAATGTCATCGATATTGGCTGCAGTAGATTCTACAGCAGCCGTGCAAGTCATATCACCAACTGTTCTGTAGCGCACTTTTTTTACTGCTACTTTATCAGTATCATCTACCTGAATAAATGCTGAAGTTGCCACCAATTGGCCTTGCCATTCAAGCACTTCCCTGTCATGTGCAAAATAAATAGAAGGCAATTCTATTTCATTTCTTTTGATGTAGTTCCAAATGTCTAACTCCGTCCAGTTACTAATAGGAAATACCCTTACATTTTCGCCTTTGTGAATACGGCCATTGTAAGTATTCCATAATTCTGGTCTTTGCAATTTAGGATCCCATTGCCCAAACTCATCCCTTACTGAAAATATCCTTTCTTTAGCTCTTGCTTTTTCTTCATCTCTTCTTGCACCACCAATACAGGCATCAAATTTAAACTCTTCAATTGTATCCAGCAAAGTATAAGTTTGCAGTGCATTACGGCTTGCAAATTTTCCTTTTTGTTCTGTTAAATTTTTTTCCTTAATAGTATCTGCTACGTTTCTCACAATCAATTTTTCACCAATAGTATTGGCCAGGGTATCTCTAAAATCCAGTGCTTCCTGAAAATTATGTCCTGTATCTATATGCAAGAGTGGGAAAGGAAATTTACCGGGCCTAAATGCTTTTAAAGCAAGATGCACCAATACGATGGAATCTTTACCGCCAGAAAACATCAACGCAGGCCTTTCAAACTGCCCTGCAACTTCTCTGAAGATATGGATGGATTCTGATTCTAACTGGTCTAAATAATCTAATCTGTGTTGACTCATAAATATTTTTTTAGCAGAAAACTCTTAAATTGTAAGCGTTAATTGCATGCTGTTTTACTAATTATTTTTTGAAGTAGCTTCTTCATGAACATGCAAACCACATTCTTTTTTATCAGCATCTTCCCACCACCAACGGCCAGCCCTAAAATCTTCGCCAGGTTTAATGGCTCTTGTACAGGGTGCACAACCAATACTCACAAATCCTTTATCATGCAGGGAATTGTAAGGAACGTGGTACTGGTTAATATATTGTTTAATCTGTTCTGTTGTAAAATGTAAAATTGGATGGTATTTAATAACCTGATTAGATTCATCCCATTCAATAATTGGCAGGTCATGTCTATCTGGTGAATGCTCTGCCCGTAAGCCTGTTATCCATATAGCATTACCAGCCAACGCTCTTTTTAAAGGTTCTACTTTACGAATAAAGCAGCAATCTTTTCTGTTTTGTACAGACTCATAAAAGGAGTTGGGGCCACGCTCTGCAACAAGCACTTGTAAGGTACTTTGGTTGGGATAGTAGGCTTTTATTTTAGTATTGTATTTTTCATTGGTGCTATTCCAAACAGAATACGTTTCTGCAAACATGCGTCCGGTATCTAACGTAAATATTTTAACAGGCAATTGATTGCTCAGTATTTCATGCGTAATTACCTGATCTTCATAACTAAAGCTGGAAGAAAAAGTTACTTGATCAGGATACTCAGTAGTAAGCAATTTTAAAAATTCGGAGATGCTTAGTCCATTTAATTGATAGAGTAATTGAGCAACAGTATTATTTAGCGTTTGATTCATGTTGATAAAAATAAATTAAGGATAAAATAGTCTGCAAAAAATTTAGCCTAAACCTAAGATCTTAACAACAACAAAGCTGGCCACGACAACGATTGCATTTTTGCATAAAAGAGAAAGATAAGGTCATAATCTATTAATAAGTCTATTGAAATGATAGACAAATATACTTTACATAATTGGTTTACAAAAATTTTTATTGATTGGCACTATTTACGAATCGCTTTGTACATGCGGATACCAGCCAGTAATAGTGCTGTAAAAGCTATCAATCCAATGGTGCCCCAAAGCAGGCTTATACTTTGTTTTACCGTTACCAACATTACAATTGCGAATAGAAAAACAGTAGCTCCCTCATTCCAAATACGAAGGTGTTGTGAAGAAAAGGAAAAAATACCTTTTATTTGATCCTTATAAATTTTATGCAGGGTAAAATGATAAGCGTATAAGCCTGCAACCAAAGCAAGTTTTATCCAAAGCCAGGTAGGAATATTTCCAAATAAATAGGCTGTCCAGCCACCCAAAATAATAGTGAGTATCGCTGATGGCCAGGTAATTCCCAGCCACAATCGTTTAATCATGATAGAAAATTGGTTGGTAAGAATCCTTTTTTCCACTTCTTCCTTTTGCTGAGCTTCGGTATTATAAATAAACAATCTAACGATGTAGAACATTCCACTAAACCAGGTTACAATAAAAATAATGTGTAATGCTTTGATGTAGAAATACATAATTTATGTCTGAAGTGTGATTTTCCGATGAATGATTTCTTTCTATTTATTGGTATTTACTTTTTATTCTATCTAATCCTTCTTACAAATCTATAATTTCTATTGCCAGAATTATTTAAAATTGGGTATTCCTTTTTTTCTTATTTATAAATTTTAAAAAATAACACATCCTAGAGGTAGTACAAATCAAATATCAAAAAATCTGCAATGGTATATCAAAGTAACATCGCTATTGACCCCGCCGAGTATTCCTTCACCCAATTAGCCAATACATCCACCCATTGTGCATTTGTATTGAGGCAGGGAATCATTGTAAAAGTTTCGCCACCTGCACCCATAAATTCTTCCTTACCTCTTACATCAATTTCTTCTAAAGTTTCCAGGCAATCGCTTACAAATGCGGGACAAAGAATTAATAAGTTTTTTATCCCTTCTTTAGGCAATTCCACCAATCGTATGTCTGTAAAAGGTTGTAGCCAGCCTCTTCCCAACCGGGATTGAAAGGAGATACTGTATTTATCTGTTGGAATATTTAATTGCTCCATCACTAATCTTGTGGTAGTAAAAACCTGGTGCCGGTAACAATGCGCATGTGCAGGTGAAGCGACTTCGCAGCAATTTTCTACTTTTAAACAATGACAACCTGTAATATCACTTTTGCGAATATGCCTGCCAGGTATACCATGAAAACTGAATAAAATATGATCATGTTGTTTTTCAAGGTAAGGCCTTATATTTTCCGCCAACGCTTTTATATAATTTGGTTCGTTATAAAATGGCTGTAGAAACTGTAATTTAAAAGGGTACTTATTTTGTTCGTAAATCGTTTTAGCAGATTCTACGGCTGTTTCAAAACTTGACATAGCATAATGCGGATAAAGCGGTATTGCCAGTACTTCTTCCAGATCTGGATTGTTTTTTTGCAACTCATCAAAAGCAGCTTTTGGTGTTGGATTACCATACCGCATGGCAATTGCCACCGGTTCGTTTACCTTAAGTTGTAATGCTTTTTGCAATTGTTTTGTAAGCACTACTAATGGTGAACCCTCTTTAGTCCAGATTGTTTTGTAAGCCTCCGCCGACTTTGGCGCCCTGAAAGGAACAATGACACCATGAATTAAAAATGCACGAAGTAAATAAGGTACATCTATCACTTTTTCGTCCATCAAAAACTCTTTTAGGTAACGCCTCACATCTTTTACATCTGTAGAATCTGGAGAACCAAGATTCATTAGTACTATTGCTTTTTTTGCCATACCAATATTTAATTTGCAAATGTAACCACTCAACATGCTAAATGTTCATGCAGTAGCTAGATTGTTACTTTAATAATTAAAAAAATTAATGTATTTACAGATCATTTTTATTTATGATGATAATCATTTAGCAAAATGACAATGCAATGACAAAGAAATTAGTTTACAAGAATTACCGTGACTAATTTTGTAATCAATAAAATACAATTAATAACAGGATGCCGGAACAGCAACATACAGATATCTCAACTTTTTTTATAGCGGGCATTAATTACAAGAAAACAGATGCAACAATAAGGGGGCAATATGTAATCAATCACGAACAATACGCCACCATCCTTTCCTTAGCTCCACAATTTGGTATTAACGAATTATTTGTCTTGTCTACCTGTAATCGTACAGAAATTTATGGGTTTGCTGATAATGCAGAAAGTCTTTGCCAATTATTGTGTACCCAAACTCAAGGTTCGCTTGATAATTTTCTTGGAATGTCGTACGTAAAAAATGGCAGGCAAGCCATTGAGCATCTTTTTGAAGTAGCCGCAGGATTAGATTCTCAAATACTGGGTGACTATGAAATAATCGGGCAAATAAAACAAGCTTTTAAATTTTCAAAACAACATAATTTTATTGGTACTTACCTGGAAAGATTGGTTAATGGTGTTTTACAATCATCTAAAACAATTAAAAATACTACTAAATTAAGTGGTGGAACAGTTTCTGTTTCATTTGCCGCCATACAATATATAAAAAAGCATGTTACTAACCTTTCTGATAAAAAAATATTGCTTTTAGGAACAGGTAAAATAGGTAGTAATACCTGTAAAAATCTGGTAGATTATCTGGGAACAAAAAATATTACCCTTATTAACCGTACCGAAACTAAAGCCGCAGAACTAGCCACAGAGCTAGGTTTACAATATGCATCGCTGGAAGATTTAGGAAAACACGTTGCTGGAGCTGCCATTATTTTGGTTGCTACCAACGCTTCAGAACCTGTTATTCTTATACAACATTTAATTAATGGCACAGATAAATTAATCATTGATCTTTCTATTCCATATAATGTAGAAGTAGCTGCACAAAATTTGCCAAATATTACACTTATAAATGTTGACGAACTATCTAAAATAAAAGATGCCACATTGCAGAATAGAGTGGCGGAAGTTCCCAAAGCAAAAAAAATCATTGAAGCGCATATAAATGAATTTTTAAGCTGGCACCAAATGAGAAAAAATGTTCCTGTATTAAAAGCAGTAAAAGTTAAACTGGAACAAATGAACACCTGTCATTTATTTGTCAATACTTCCTGCACTACAACTTCCCCAACGCTTTTCGATAATTATACTGAGGAAAAAATACAGAAAGTAATTAACGGCATGGCACTTAAAATGCGCAGCCAAAACCAACGTGGCTGTCATTATATTGAAGCCATTAATGAGTATATTGCCTAGTGCAAATTAATTTACATGAACAAAATTATCAGAATAGGCACCAGAGAAAGCCAGCTTGCAGTATGGCAGGCCACATTGGTACAACAACTACTGGCAAAAAATAACCTCCTGTCTGAGTTAGTATTTATCAAAAGCGAAGGAGATGTTGATTTGCAAACTCCCTTATACGAAATTGGAGTTCAGGGTATTTTTACAAGGAGCCTGGATATTGCATTGATCAATAATAAAATTGATATTGCAGTGCACTCAATGAAAGATGTACCTACGCAACTTGCCAAAGGAATTGCTCAATCGGCAGTATTACCAAGAGCTTCTTACAAAGATATTTTTGTTTACAAAGGAGCACTTTCCTCCATCAGTAATCAACTTGGCTATATCAATAATGAATGGTGTATGCCTACTGATACAATCCCATTCACCATTGCTACAAGCAGCATTCGCCGTATGGCGCAATGGCTAAACCGTTTTCCAAATCACCATATAGAAAATTTAAGAGGCAATGTAAATACACGGTTACGTAAAGTGCAGGACAACAATTGGAACGGCGCCATCTTTGCGGCAGCAGGTTTAGAAAGAATCAATCTGCGTCCTCAAAATACCATTGAATTAGATTGGATGTTACCTGCTCCGGCGCAAGGTGCTATTATGATTGTATGCAGAGAAGATGATCGTTTTTGTTTGCAGGAATGTGCATTATTAAATGATACCGCCACTGCTACCTGTACAAAAATAGAGAGAGATTTTTTAAGAACTTTATTAGGAGGATGCTCTACGCCTATTAGTGCATTGGCAGAAATAAAAGAAGATATAATTTATTTTAGGGGAAATATTTTATCACCCGACGGAAATAAAAAAGTGATGATTGAAAAAACACTTACCAGCAATCAATTTGATGAAGCAGGTAAAATACTGGCAGAAGAAATATTAACAAATGGGGGACAAAAAATTGCAGCAAGCATCCGCAATGCAAAATAACATTCAAATATTATGTACCCGGCCACTTACTAAAACACTTGTGCAGCAAGCGCTTCAGCAAGCTATCTTAATTGATGAAATTTCTTTTATAGAAACAGCAGCCATTAAAAATATAGCAGTACAGCAAGAAATTCAACTAGCTGCCACTCAAATAGCCACAGTAGTTTTTACAAGCATGAATGCGGTAGAAGCGGTAGTAAATTATTTAGATGGGCAACCTGTTCAATGGAATATTTATTGCATAGGCACAACAACCAATCAACTGGTAAAAAAATATTTTGGAGAACAGCAGTTAGCAGGCATTGCCAACAATGCCACTGAACTTGCCCGGTTAATTTTAAAAAATAGAACGATTGATAAAGTAATTTTCTTTTGCGGCGATCAAAGAAGAGATGAACTACCGGCTATTTTACGCAGTGATAACATTGATTTAAAAGAAATTATTGTTTATCAAACAATGACCGTTACAAACCTAATTGATAAAAAATATAACGGTATTTTATTTTTTAGTCCGAGTGCAGTAGAAAGTTTTTTTAGAAAAAACAAAATACCCAATACAACTGTTTTATTCGCAATAGGCAGTACAACAGCCAACGAAATAAAAAAATATTCTACCAATAAAATCATTACAAGTAATCAGCCTGGTAAAGAAAATTTGGTGGCAACGATGATAGCATATTTTACGTGAAAAGTAAATAATAAACTGTGAATAGCCGATAATGAAGGGTCAATAAATTATAAAAATATTTAAATAAAAATTATAAATAATAGACTGTAAGTTTTCACAATTCAGCTTTCACTATTTTATACAAACGCCTTATAAAATAAAACAATGAGCCAAATTAAAAATGACCTTCTTTTAAGAGCCCTTCGTGGAGAAATTGTTGAGCGCCCACCTGTATGGATGATGCGACAGGCAGGAAGATATTTACCTGATTATTTAAAACTGAAAGCAAAATATGATTTCTTTACCCGTGTGCAAACACCCGAACTGGCAACTGCCATTACCTTGCAGCCAATAGATCAGGTAGGCGTAGATGCAGCCATTATCTTTTGTGATATTTTAGTAATACCACAAGCAATGGGTGTAGAAGTGTTGATGGAAGAAGGCAAGGGCCCGTCGATACCAAAAATTATTCAAACACAACAGGATATTGATGCGCTAATAACCGAAGGTGCGGAAGAAAGTTTGAAGTATGTGTATGATGCCTTATCGCTCACAAAAAAGGAATTAAATGGGCGTGTACCGCTGATAGGTTTTGCCGGTGCACCATGGACCATTTTATGTTACATGGTAGAAGGTAAAGGAAGTAAAACCTGGGACAAAGCCAAACAGTTTTGCTATACACAACCTGCACTGGCACACCAGTTACTGCAAAAAATTACCACTATCACCATTCAATATTTAAAGTTGCAGGCAAAAGCTGGTGCAGACACAGTGCAGGTTTTTGATAGCTGGGCAGGTGCTTTAAGTCCGGCGGATTTTAAAACATTTGCACAACCTTATCTGATACAAATTGCGGATGCATTAAAAGAGGATGTGCCGGTAATTTTATTTCCAAAAGGAAGCTGGTATGCTTTAAAAGAATTAAGTGAAAGCAGTGCCGCAGGTTTGGGAATTGATTGGTGTGTATCCCCCAAAATGGCAAGAGAATTAACAGGAAATAAAATTACGTTACAAGGAAATTTTGATCCTTCCATGTTACTGGCTCCCATACCCGATATTAAAAAAGCAGTAACAGAAATGATTGATGCATTTGGCACACAAAGGTACATCGCTAATTTAGGCCATGGCATTACGCCCAATGTACCGGTTGATCATGCAAGAGCTTTTGTGGATGCGGTGAAGGAGTATAAGAAGAAAATTTGATTAGACCAGCGATATAGCCCTGATTAAACTTCATTGGCGACGCTCCATTCAACAGGTTACTACTATTAAGCTTTAATGACGTTATACAATGAGCGCACAAAAGATACATCCATCAACAACTAACCCTTACAGTGAAGGCGTTACAGGCGAATGGATACAATTTATTCACCAGTTGCAGGATGATATTTGTGTAGCATTGGAAAGCAGTGATGGCAGCGCTAAATTTATAGAAGATGCCTGGGAAAGGCCTGAAGGTGGCGGTGGAAAAACAAGGGTGATCAGTAATGGAAACGTGATTGAAAAGGGAGGCGTAAATACGTCCATCGTTTTTGGTGATGTAACGGACCTCATGCGATCACAATTAAAAATTGATGGTGATAAATGGTTTGCAGCAGGTATAAGTTTAGTGATACATCCCAGCAATCCCTTTGTGCCAACAGTACATTGCAATTACCGTATGTTTGAATTGTATAATAATGCGGAAGAGGTTATTGACAGATGGTTTGGCGGTGGAACAGATTTAACACCTTATTATTTGTTTGATGAGGATGCTATACATTTTCACCAGACCTATAAAAATGTATGTGATCAGTTTGATACTTTTTTTTACCCCGACTTTAAAAAAGTATGCGATGATTATTTTGTAAACACCCATCGCAAAAATGAACGTCGTGGTATTGGTGGTATTTTTTACGATTATAAAAAACCATCAGCAAACAAAAACATACAATATTGGTTTGCCTTTGCAAAAGCCTGTGGGTATGCGTTTATGGATGCCTACATTCCCATAGTTGAAAAAAGAAAACATTTACCTTACACTGCAGCAAATAAATATTGGCAAGAGATTAGAAGAGGAAGATATACCGAGTTTAATTTAGTGCATGACAGGGGTACTATTTTTGGCTTAAAAACAAATGGCCGCACAGAAAGTATATTGATGAGCTTACCACCAACAGTAAGATTTGAATACAATTATCAACCGGTAAAAGGCAGTGAAGAAGATAAATTATTGCAGGCCTGTTTACATCCGATAGACTGGTTATTGATGTCGGATGTATGATGTAGGATGTCGGATGTAGGATGTCGGATTTTTTTGGATAACAAAAGTTCAATTATGGACAGAAAAGAATTGCAGCAACGAACAAAAAAGTTTCATGTAGATTTAATTAGAATTTGTGAGGGATTTCCGAAGAATGCGGCGGGATTTAAAACCGCTAAACAAGTAATCAGGTCAGCAGGTTCTGTTGGTGCTAACTACAGAGCAAAGTCAGCAGCAGATTTCCTTTACAAAATTGAAATAGTTTTAGAAGAAGAAGACGAAAGCCATTATTGGTTAGAAGTTATAAAAGATGCAGGTT
This sequence comes from Ferruginibacter sp., assembly GCA_025352695.1. Taxonomy (GTDB): domain Bacteria; phylum Bacteroidota; class Bacteroidia; order Chitinophagales; family Chitinophagaceae; genus Ferruginibacter. Next base: position 36,856 of record JANXSK010000102.1, read on the forward strand.
TGCAAAGTGGAATAGAGTTAAACAATCTTATAAAAGAGGCAAATGAATTAACTGCGATTTTTGCAGCTACTGATAAAACAAATAAAACTAAAATGCAGCAATCAAAAAATAAATAACAGTTTGTGTCTGGAGTAAATAAAATATCAGACCACATACATCACACATCAGACATCAGACATCACACATCATAAATCAGACATCAACTCATGTACTTACAAAGAAGAAATAGAATATTAAGAAATAACCCCTCTATAAGAAGTTTAGTTGCGGAAACAATTTTAAGACCTTCTGATTTTATAGCTCCCCTTTTTATTGATGAAGGCGAAAACATAGCATTTGAAATTCCCTCTATGCCCGGCTATTACAGACGGTCAATAGACGGCACTATAAAAGAAGTAAAAGAATTGTGGAGTCTTGGTATTAAAAGTATTTTACTGTTTGTAAAAGCAGCCGATGACACTAAAGACAATACCGGGAAAGAATCCTGGAACCCGGATGGATTGATGCAACGTGCCATTAAAGCTATTAAAGATGCAGTACCGGAAATGGTTATCATGACCGATGTCGCTCTAGACCCCTACTCTTCTTATGGTCATGATGGCATTGTAGAAAACGGAGAAATTGTAAACGACCCAACTGTGGAAGCATTGGTTAAAATGAGTTTGAGCCATGCTGTTGCTGGAGCAGATATCGTTGCTCCCAGCGATATGATGGATGGAAGAATCGGCGCTATCAGGGAAGCATTTGAACAAAATAATTTTACCAAAACTGGCATTATGGCCTACAGTGCCAAATACGCATCCTGTTTTTATGGCCCCTTCAGAGATGCACTTGATAGTGCCCCTGGCTTTGGTGATAAAAAAACCTACCAGATGGATTATGCCAACCGTATCGAAGCAGTGAAAGAAGCGTTGATGGATGTGGAAGAAGGTGCAGATATTGTAATGGTAAAACCGGGTCTCCCTTACCTAGATATTGTGAGAGAAGTAAAGAATGCAGTAGATGTTCCAGTGAGTGTTTATAATATCAGCGGTGAATATGCAATGATAAAAGCAGCAGCAGCCAGAGGCTGGATTGATGAAAACAAAGCAATATTAGAAACACTAACTTCCTTTAAAAGAGCTGGAGCAGATTTGATTGCGACCTACTTTGCAAAAGATGCGGTGAAGCTATTAGGGTGAATGGGCAAAAGCAATGAAAAACTATAAATGAAAAGTGAAAAATTTACCAGATGAGTGAAAACATTTTAAAGAGTAAAAGTTACTCCTTTGCAATTGAAATTGTAAAAACTTCTGAGCAATTGATTTCTCATAAAAAAGAATTTATTTTAAGCAAACAACTAGTAAGAAGTGGTACTGCAATTGGTGCATTGATTAGAGAGGCTGAATTTGCACAAAGTAAAGCAGACTTTATAAATAAAATGTCAATTTCACTAAAGGAAGCCAATGAAACTTTGTTCTGGTTAAATCTATTAAAAGACACTAATTATATAACTGAAGAGTCATTCATCTCTCTTTCAAAAATCTGTAAAGAAATAATTTCAATGTTAGTAGCATCTGTCAAAACATCGAAAGCAAATAAATAATTGAATATTTTTTCACTTTTCATTTTTCACTTTTCATTTTTCATTTTTCATTTTTCATTTTATATGAGTTACACAACTAGCAAACAACTTTTCGAAAGAGCACAACAATCAATTCCTGGTGGCGTGAACTCTCCTGTACGAGCATTTAAAAGCGTAGGTGGCACTCCCTTGTTTATGAAAAGTGCCAAAGGCGCATACATGTTTGATGCAAATGGTAACCAGTATATTGATTATATCGCCAGTTGGGGGCCGATGATTTTGGGTCATGCTTATGAACCAGTCGTAAAAGCCATTCAGGAAAAAGTTGTCTTCTCTACTTCTTTTGGTGCACCTACCGAATTAGAAATTGAAATGGCAGAGCTGATAAAAAGCATGGTACCTAATGTAGACCTGGTACGCATGGTAAGCAGTGGTACAGAAGCATGTATGAGTGCATTGCGTTTGGCACGTGGATTTACCGGCAGAAATAAATTCATAAAGTTTGAAGGTTGCTACCATGGTCATGCAGATGCTTTTCTGGTAAAGGCTGGAAGTGGTATGGCTACGCTCAATATTCAAACTGTACCGGGAGTAACCGCTGGCGTTAGTAACGATACACTTACTTGTGCGTATAATAATTTAGAAGCCGTACAACAATTGGCACAACAATATAAAGGCGAAATTGCCGCCATTATTATTGAACCTGTGGTAGGTAATATGGGTTGCATTATTCCTGTACCAGGCTTTTTGGAAGGCCTCAGAAAAATTTGTGATGAAGAAGGCATCCTTTTTATTTTTGATGAAGTGATGACAGGTTTTAGATTAGCGGCAGGAGGTGCTCAGGCAAAACTACATATCAATGCAGATTTGGTAACTTATGGAAAAGTAATTGGCGGAGGGTTACCCGTTGGTGCATTCGGTGGTAAAAAAGAAATCATGGAACACATTGCACCGCTTGGCAATGTTTACCAGGCAGGCACTTTAAGCGGTAATCCTATCGCAATGATTGCTGGTTTTACATTACTGAATGCGTTAAAAAATAACCCAGCTTTTTATGATGAGCTGGATGCAAAAACAAAATACCTTGGCGATGGTATGGCAACAGTTTTATCTCAGCATAAAGTTGCCTTTCGTATCAACCGTTTTGGAAGCATGATCAGTTTGCATTTTAGCAATCATGATATTACTGATTTTGATTCCGCTTCCAAAGCGGATATTGCAAAGTTTAACCAGCTCTTTCATTTCATGCTGGATAATGGTGTTTACCTTCCTCCTTCTGCATACGAAAGCTGGTTTTTAAACAATGCATTGACTTACGCCGACCTTGATAAAACAATCGCATTGCTTGATAAATTTTTATCGCAATAAAATTTTCCAGATGACTGTTCAGCAACTGATTCAACAGTATAATTTACAGCCACACCCTGAAGGTGGTTGGTACAAAGAATCGTACAAAAGCATTGAACATATTTCAGCCGATGCTTTACCAGAAAGATTTAGTGGTAAAAGAGTTTTTTCTACTGCCATTTATTTTTTATTAACGCAGGGAAATTTCTCAGCTTTTCACCGCATAAAAAGTGATGAATGCTGGCATTTTTACGCCGGAGATCCTTTACTGGTTTATGTGCTTCAACCGAACGGTACATTACATATTGTTCATCTTGGAAACAATATTGAAAAGGGACAAGTATTTCAATATGTAGTACCTGCCAACTGCTGGTTTGCCAGTATGCCTGCACCCAGCAGTAGCTTTTGTTTTGTTGGCTGCACCGTTGCGCCCGGTTTTGATTTTGTTGATTTTGAACTGGCCAATGCAACGGCTTTATCTGCATTGTATCCACAGCACCAAAATTTTATTACAACACTTTGCAGGTAAATGAATGAGTTATGAAAAGAGAAGAAACTTTTATGTTGCAGCTAGCCGTTTATTTAAGACTGGTATGGACAACAATGAAGGTGGCCCATTTGGATGTGTAATAGTGAAGGATGATAAAATAATTGGCAGAGGCAATAACAAAGTGCTATGCAATAACGACCCTACAGCTCATGCAAAACTTACAACCATTAGAAATGCTTGTAAAAACATAGGCTCCTCTCAACTAAACCACTGCGAAATTTACTTGTCCTGCGAACCATGCCCGATGTGTCTGAGTGCTATTTAACCCACATTGCAGCCTAAGCAATCATTTTTTATCATTTTTCATAATTATTTTGATTTTCAAATTCTGAAACCTATGCTACTAAAGGGTTTTGTTTTTTAGCATGGTTTGTAGTACACAGGGGGGTGTTCGTAGACCAACAGCTATTTTTAGCTTTGTGGTCAATGTATTTAAAAGCTTCATTCAGACATAATCCCGCCATCAGGGATATTGCTGCTTACTTCCGGCTGGTAGAAAGTTACCGTAACGAATTGGATAGGGTTTGTCATAAGACGCTTTTAAATATTGGCTTTTGGGCAGCTGCTACCAGGGCGCAAAAAGATAAAGTAGTTGACCATCTTAATGAAAGATATAAAAACGAATTAGTCCTTTTTGAAGAAACAGATGAGCAGGTACTGGAATGGGTAAATAGGTTTTGGAAAGAGATGATTGCAAAGAAAACCATCGACCGTAAAACGATGGAAGAAAAACACCGGCTGGTAAAAGTTAATACCATAAAACATAAAGAAGCCAGAGAGATAGGCACAGAATGGATATACTGCCCTGCTTATCACTTGTGTCATGGCTAATTGCACCTTTTCTTTACTCCAGCCAATATTTTCAAATAGCTCAGTAAGTTTTAGTTGATGCCACGTGTTGGCACATATCCATTCTGTACCTATCTCTTTGGCTTCTTTATGGTTAATGGTATTCACTTTTACCAGCCGGTGTTTTTCTTCCATCGTTGTACGGTCGATGGTTTTATTTGCAATCATCTCTTTCCAAAACCTGTTTACCCATTCCACTACTTGCTCATCTGCTTCTTCAAAAAGGCCTAATTCGTTTTTATATCTTTCATTAAGATGGTCAACTACTTTATCTTTTTGCGCCCTGGTAGCAGCTGCCCAAAAGCCAATATTTAA